>WGEO01000256.1 GCA_015492715.1 Phycisphaerales bacterium
CATCGAGAGGGCCTTGCGCAGGGCCTGATAGCCGCCGGTCTTCACATACTCGTCGTAGTGGACGACATGGCGGTCCTTGAAGTCGCCGAAGGGCGGCGTGGGGATTCGGGCGCACAGCACATGGCGATCGGTTCCCTGGTACTTCTTCTTGGGCATGGAGGGTCCCCGCTGGCGGTCTGGTCGCTGGCGATGATAGGAGGCGCAGTTCTCGGGCGGTCCCGGGTGGCTCGGCGGGGTACATGGTCTACCCAGATACCCGGACCGCTTCAATCCCGTCGCCATTGGGCCACGGGGCTTGGTCTGTCGCGTCCTATCGGATAGGTTGGATATGGTTGAGGTTGGGGGATCGGGAGCCTCAGAGATGAAGAAGGGCCTGATGATCGCGGGTGTGCTCGGACTGGCAGGTGTCGCCGGTGCGCAGGACGAGTACCGTAGCTTTGATGGGTGGGGGAATAACCTGAGCCATCCCGACTGGGGACAGGCGGTCAGCCAGATGCTGCGGGGGCCGAGCGGGGCGCACTATGCCGACGGCATCGGCGAGATGGTCGAGCGTGAGAATCCGCGTGTGATCTCGAATCTGATCGGCGCCCAGACACGCCCCTCGGGCAATGCACGCGGGCTGAGCAGCATGGCGTGGCTCTGGGGACAGTTCGTCGACCACGACCTGTCGCTGACCGTGCCGCACCCGAACCAGTTCGATCCGATCATTCCGCCCGCGGACGATCCTGTCTTCGGCCCGGGCGACATCATTCCGTTCTCGCGCACGATCTTCGAGGAAGGGCGCGACACGCCCCGCCAGCACGCCAATGTGATCAGCCATTTTCTCGACGGCTCGCAGATCTACAGCTCGGACCTGTCGCGCGGGTTCTTCCTGCGCGAGATGACGGGCGGGCGGATGAAGCTGGACGAGAACGGCTTCCTGCCGAGGAATGAGAACGGGGACTGGAACAACGCGAACGATGGGAACTTTCCGGACGACGAGTTGTTCCTGGCCGGCGATGTGCGTGCCAACGAGAATCCGGGGCTGGCGATCATGCACACCGTGTGGGTGCGCGAGCACAACCGCTGGGCGGATCGTCTGAGTGCCGAGAATCCCTCGTGGGACGACGAGCGTCTCTACCAGATGGCGCGCAAGATCGTCGGGGCCGAACTCGCAAGGGTCACCTACAGCGAGTGGCTGCCGGCGATGCTCGGGGGCGACGGCATCGGTCCGTATCAGGGCTATGACGACACGATCAATCCTTCGATCGCCAACTCGTTCTCCGCCGCGACCTTCCGCTTCGGGCACACGATGGTCGGCGAGTTCCTGGAACGATACAACGAGGACGGCAGCGTGTTCGGCGGCGGGCACCTGAGCCTGCGCGAGTCGTTCTTCAATCCCGAGCCCGTGACCGAGCCCGGGAGTCTGGAGGCGATCCTGCGCGGCTTTTCCCGTCAGGAGGCCGAGGAGATCGACACACAGGTCGTCGACTCGCTGCGGAACTTCCTGTTCGACAACAAGGGCGGCGGGCTCGATCTGGTGGCCGTCAACATCAAGCGGGGACGCGATCACGGCATCCCGGACTACAACACGCTCCGGGTCGAGTTGGGCCTCGATCCGGTCGCCAGCTTTGATGAGATCACATCCGATCCCGGGCTCGCCGACGCCCTCGAACTGCTCTACGGCGATGTCAACGACATCGACGCCTGGGTCGGGATGCTCAGTGAGGATCACCTGCCGGGGGCGGCGGGCGGCGAACTCTTCGTCGCAGCCCTGACCGATCAGTTCATGCGCCTGCGCGAGGGCGATCGCTTCTTCTACCTCAACGATCCGATGCTCGAACCCTACCTGAGCGAGATCGAACGCACGAGCCTTGCGGACATCCTGAACATCAACGCCGGCCTGAACCTGACGGGCAATGTCTTCTTCGTGCCGTCGCCGGCGGGCGTGGCGCTGCTCCTGGGCGGGGGCCTCCTCGCCGCACGGCGGAGGCGTCAGGACGCCTGATCGTTGCGCTCGATCTCGATCTCCTCGATGACCGTGCGCCGGAGGGTGACGCGACCTTCCGAGGTCTCTTGGTGCTGCGTCTGGACCGTGGTTCGACGGCGCGTGTCGTGTTCGGGCTGGGTGCGCACGGCGTGGGCGATGTGTCCCACGAACTCGCCCAGCGATCGCATCAGGCTCTTGCCCCTGCCCATGACGATCTCCTAGCGTGCCTGGACCGCCGGAGCGGCCTGGTCGTCGAACTCGTCGCCGCGGAAGAGCGACCCGAGGTACACGCGCCGGACCATCTCGTCGTTGATCAGCTCGCGGGGTGTGCCCTCGGCGAAGATCCGTCCCTCATCGAGGATGTACGCGCGATCGCACACGCGGAGTGTCTGCTGCACATTATGGTCCGTGATGAGGAATGCGATCCCCCGCTCGCGCAGGGCCCGGATCTCCTTCTGGAGGTCTTCGACAGCGATCGGATCGACCCCGCTGAACGGCTCGTCCATCAGGATCAGACGGGGGCTGGTGATCAGGGCCCGCGCGATCTCGAGTTTGCGTCGTTCCCCGCCGGAGCAGGTACGGGCGGGCTGCGAGGCCTTGTGCGTCAGCGCGAACTGTTCGAGCAGTTCCCGCGCCCGCATCTTCCGCTCTCCCTTGGTCAGCGGGAGCGTCTCGAGGATCGCCAGCAGGTTCTTCTCGCAACTCAGGCGCTGGAAGACGCTTGGCTCCTGGCTCAGGTAGCCCATGCCCAGACGCGCCCTGCGATACATGGGAAGGTCGGTGACCTCGTCGCCGTCGAACATCACGCGCCCGTCGTCGGCGTCGATCATGCCGATCGTCATGCGGAAACTGGTCGTCTTGCCCGCACCGTTGCGTCCCAGCAGGCCCACGATCTCGGCCCTGTCCACATGGAAACTGACCCCATCGACGACCTTGCGGTCGCCGAAGGACTTGTGCAGATTGAGCGATTCGAGCAGGGGCACGCCCAAGTGTAGTTGGGCTCAGGCGAGCACGCGGATGCACGCGGGATAGCGGAAGTAGCGTCCGTCCCTGGCCGCGAGCACGCCGCGGACCATGCCGACGATCGCCAGCGCAAGCCAGAGCGGAAACGCGACGAGCCATCCGAGCCCGCAGGTCAGGATTCCCACGACCACCATGACGAGGAACAGGATGGCGAGGCTGATCTGGAAGTTGACCGCCTCACGCCCGTGATCGTCGACGAAGGGCGACTCGTCCCTCTTGAGCAACCAGAGCACGAGGGCCACCAGCGCCGGCACGAAGAAGGCGATCCCGCTGCTGACGAGCACGCCGACACCCGCGATCAGCGGCCCCAGATGGCACCACATCGCCCATGTCCGCTCCCAGTCCTCGGCATAGTCGTCGTACACGGGCGTCTGGGCGCTCATGGCTCTGCCATCATTGGGCGACGAGGGCGCGATCTTTCATCCATGAACCGTCGCTACTGCCCGAACAGGTTCTTCTGACCGAACATGCCCCGGGCCTCGAAGAAGGACAGGGCCTCATCCACACCCGAAAAGATCTTCGTCGCCGTCTCCGTGATGAAGGGCGACGGGCTCTTGCTCGGCTTCCACACCACATACACCTCCTTCGTGTGCTCGAAGGCGTGGTGCAGTTCGCGCTCGACCCCGCTGGACAGCCCCGGGATCCCGCCGGGCAGTTCCGGGATGTAGCTGACGATCATGTCCGACTGATCGATCAGCTTGAAGTCCCGCATGTAGATCTGCCCATCCACATCGCCCGCGATGTCCAGCACCTCGCGCGTGCGCACGCGGATGGGCGGAAGGTCCTGCGATCCGCCGAAGGCGTGCGGCGTGTGCTCGAAGAACTCGTGCCCCTCACGCATCGCCTCGATCGCACGCTCGAGAAGCAACTTCTCGTCCACATCGCCGGGATCGAAGGTGATGAAGTGCTCGGCGAGC
>WGEO01000257.1 GCA_015492715.1 Phycisphaerales bacterium
ACGATGTCAGCGCGACGGATGTGCTGAACTATGTGGCGAGCATCTTCGCGCGGGGCGACAGCAAGAGCGAGTAGGGCGGATTATTTCGGCTCGGGCATCATGATCGGCTCACCACCTTCGGTGGCTGCCTCAGCAACGGCGCAGGCAACATTGTCGGCGACCTCGGTCTCCAGCGGCGGCGGCACGAGGTGGGTCTCGTCCGTCGCGTCTGCGATCGCGCGGGCGGCGGCGATGAGCATGGCATCGGTGAATCGGGTGGCGCAGGCGTCGAGCGCGCCGCGGAACAGGCCCGGAAACGCGAGGACATTGTTGACATTCTTGCCGTCGGCGCAGAACGCGGCTCCCCGGGCAAGGGCGGCGTTGGGCTCGATCTCGGGATCGGGATTGGTCAGCGCGAGGATGACCTGTCCTTCGCGGACGAGATCGGGGCGGATCAGGCCTCGCACGCCGGTGGTCGCGATGACGACATCGGCGTGTCGCATGATCTCTTCAAGGGTCGAGGGCTCTCCGGCGATGGCCTTGAGTCGTCGGATCGCATCGTCGCGCAGGTCGGCGCCCAGGAGGCGTCCGATGCCGAAGTGGCGCAGGAGGCGGGCGATGCCCAGCCCGGCTGCGCCCAGGCCGATCTGGCCGACGGTCGCGGTGGAGAGGTCGACCCCTGCGCGTTTGCATGCGGTAATGCAGGCTGCGAGGACGACGGTTGCGGTGCCGTGCTGGTCGTCGTGCAGGACGGGCATGTCGAGGCTCTGGGCGAGTTCGCGTTCGATGCGGAAGCAGTGGGGGGCGGCGATGTCTTCGAGTTGGATGGCGCCGAATGTCGGGGCGATGTTCCGGACGGTGCGGATGACCTCGTCGGGGTCCTTCGTGTCGAGGAGGATGGGGACGCCGGTGACGGCGGCGAGCTGGCTGAAGAGGGCGGCCTTGCCCTCCATGACGGGCAGGCCCGCGCGCGGGCCGATATCGCCCAGGCCGAGGATCGCCGAGCCGTCGGTGACGATGGCGACGGTGCGCTGGATGTTGGTGTAGCGTTGGACGAGCTCTGGGCGATCGCGGATGGCGAGGCAGACGCGGGCCACGCCGGGCGTGTAGATGTCGCGGAGGGTCTGCAGGTCGGTGATGCGTGCGGTGGGCTTGGTGCGGATCTTGCCGCCCTCGTGGCGTTTGAAGACGCGGTCTGAGCGTCCGATGAGTTGGGCGACCGGGACCTCGTTGATGCGTTCGAAGACATCGGACTCGTGCTGATCGTCGAGCTCGATGGTGAGCTCCCAGCGCGTGCGGTTCTGGGTTCTGCTGACGGCTTCGAGTCCTTCGACGGTATGCCCCGAGGCTCCGACGGCGGCCAGGACCTTGGCGAGGTTGCCCGGCGCGTGCTCGACCTCGATGAGGAGGACTTCGGGAATCTTCATGGGCGTGCCCTCTGGTGGTCTGAGGGCGAATATCGGATGGTGGCCGTATCGTTCGCCATGAACGAGGCGGGACAGCGCCCGATGGCAGAGGGCAGGATCCGGGTTCGTGTGCGGTACTGCGAGTGCGATCCGATGGGTGTTGCCCATCATGGCTCGTATGCGGCGTGGCTGGAGTTGGGGCGGACGGAGCTGCTGCGCACGAGCGGGGTGAGTTATCGTGCGTTGGAGGAGGCGGGTGTGTTCCTGGTGGTCACGCGGATGGAGATCCGCTATCGGCGCCCCGTGCGGTACGACGACGAGGTGGAGATCGTGACGCGGGTCGAGGGGGGAAGCCGGGTCAAGATCGCGCACGCGTACGAGGTGCGCCTTGCTTTGCGTGAGGGAGCGGACCCGGAGGCGCTGCGTCAGCGTGGCGAGGATCTGCTGGCGGAGGCAGAGACGACGCTGGCGTGTGTGGATGTGTCGGGCAAGCCGCGGGCGCTGCCGGCGTGGCTGATGGCGGGGGACGGGGGCGGCTGAGGCGTGCGAGGGTCCCTACAGTGGCTGTTCCTGGTCATGGAGGGTGCAGGCGATGCCCGAGCGGACGATCATCGATGTCGGCATGCACAACGGCGTGGACACGGACTTCTATCTGAAGAAGGGGTTCAATGTCATCGCGATCGAGGCGAATCCGCGCTTCGTGCGAGCCGCGGAGAAGCGGTTTGCGGATGCGATCGCGGAGGGGCGTCTCCGTCTGATCGAGGGAGCGATCACGGATCGAGCGGGCGAGAAGGTGACCTTCTATGTGAATCTGGATCAGGACCTCTGGAGCGCGGTGGACAAGGGCCCGGGGACGCGTCAGGGGACGCGTGCCGAGGAGATCGAGGTCGACACGATCCGTTTCGAGGAGATCATCGAGGGTCGCGACGACATCTACTACATCAAGTGTGACATCGAGCACGCGGATATTCATGTGCTGCGGGCGTTGCGTGTGCTCAGGCGTCTGCCGCGATTCTTCAGCGTCGAGGCGCACGAGATGGACTATCTCGGGCATCTCGTCGTCGCCGGCTACAACCGGTTCAAGCTGATGAATCAGGGTCTGCATCACTGGATCACGCTGCCGAAGCCCGCGAAGGAGGGCGTGTATGTGGATCACAAGTTCCCGCGTTTCTCGAGCGGACCGTTCGGCGAGGAGACGCCCGGGCAGTGGCAGACGCTGGATGAACTGTCGCAGACCTGGGGGGCGGTGCGGTATCTGAAGCAGGTGAGTCCGAGCATCATCCCCGGGTACTTCGATTATCACGCGAAGCTGGACGCGTCGAAGGACGAGTGGGACTGATCTGTTCGCTGCTGCAGCGTGAGCGGAGGCGAGAACCAGGCGGTGTCGGCATTCGTATGCGTGGGCTGCAATGGCGGGCGGTGTTGGACGCGGCAGGCGGGTCGAGCATGTGTCCCGCGTTTCCGCTGGTACCCTGAGGCATCGTTTGGCACCCTGAGGGGCTGGGAGGGAGGCGATACCCCCGTCCGCAGGAGGCATGCGTGCAGGCCGCGACCCGTCCGGATCCAGGTCAGGTGAAGAGGCGCAGGTGGTGGCTGCGCTGTCGCCCGCGCAGGGTTTTGGCGGGTGTGCTGGTGCTGGGCGTCGTCAGCGTGGGGGCGTTGTGGCTGGCGGCTCGCTCGCCTCTGACACGGTTTGTGGTGCTGCGTGCGATCGAGGCGGGGCTTCCGGTGGATGCCCGTTCGGGTCCTGTCCGAGTGGGCACGGACGGGATCATCCGGCTGGAC
The DNA here is from genome assembly GCA_015492715.1 of Phycisphaerales bacterium. Lineage (GTDB taxonomy): Bacteria > Planctomycetota > Phycisphaerae > Phycisphaerales > UBA1924 > S146-42. The sequence goes on from WGEO01000257.1 coordinate 3,171, forward strand.
GACCTGGTGCTTCGGACGGGGTCGGGCCCGGAGGGGGAGGTGCTGCGGGCGCGACGGTGTCTGATCGATCTCGATTGGCGGAGCCTGCTCCACGGGCGATTGCGGGTGTCGCAGATCGTGCTGGATCGTGCGACGACGCGGATCAGCGTTGAACGGGAGAGCGGGAGGCTGAACATTCAGCCGTTGATCCGGGGAGCCGGCAGGCCCGGGCGTTTCGAGGTGCCCGAGATCGTGCTGGGCGATGCGACGGTGGAGCTGGGAGAGCACGACGGCGACGGGTATGCGCTGTTGATGGCCCTGCGGATCGACGGCCTGTTGACGCGTCTGCCGGATCGGGCGGGGTTTGCGGTCGGGGTGAGCGAGCGGACGGGGGCGATGCGGCTGAGCGGTGTGGTCACGCCCGAGCGAGCCGCACTGGAGGTCTCGCAGGTCGACCTTGCGCGCTTCGGGCCCGAGAGCGTGCCCAGCGTGATTCGCCCCGTCATCCGGGTGCTGGATCTGGAGGGGCGTGTCGCGACCATGGGGCTGGCCTACAGCGAGAGCGAGGGGCTTGTCGCGCGTGTGGATCTGTCCGGGATCTCGCTGAACCTGCCGTTCGATCGCGAGGGGCGGTTCGTCGATGCGCCCCGGGAACTGGCCCGGATGCGGGAGGTGCGCGGACGAATCACGCTCTCGCGTGGGGGTGTGGCGGCGGATCTGGCGGGATCGATCGAGGGGCTGGCCTACGACGCGACGCTGCGCAGCACGCCCGAGGGAACCGCGCAGCGTTTTACGCTCTCGCTTGCGACACGGGGGTACGCGCTCGATCACGAGCAGCGCCTCCGCCCCTATATCCCGCGTGCCATCGAGCGGGCACTGGCGGATATCTCGCACCCGAGCGGCGAGATTGATGCGCAGGTGCGTATCGGCGGGCGCATCCTGGAGGGTGGGCGGATCCGCGATGCACGCATCGAGGAGGGGCGGATCGTCCTGCGGGATGTGCGGGCGGCGCACGCGCGGTTCCCCTATGAGGTGCGTCATATCAACGGCACGATCGAGTTCTCGAGCGAGGAGGCGCGACTCGTCGAGGTTACGGGGCAGGCAGAGACGGGCGCCAAAATTTCTGCGAGCGGTTCCATCAGTCCCCTGGACGAGAACGCGAGACTCTATCTGTCTGTGCGCGTCGATGGTGCGCCGATCGATGATGTGCTTGCACGGGCGCTGGACGCGGCCGGCGCCGGCGGATTCCTCGAGGAAGTGTTCAGCGAGGCGCGGCTGGACGAGCTGCGGACGCTTGCTCCCGACCCGTCGCTGGACGGGTTCGTGCTGGGAGGCGTCGTCGATGCGTCGCTGGAACTGACTTCCTCACAGGATGAGTTCCGTGTCGATGCCCAGATCGACGCTCCCCGCCTCGGGATCGTGCCCAAGCGTTTTCCCATGGCGTTCATCGGTGAGGGTG
>WGEO01000258.1 GCA_015492715.1 Phycisphaerales bacterium
GACTTCTTCGCCTACCTCGACCTCTTCGCCCAAGGATGCCCGTAAGCGAGACCGGGCGTCTCTTACCAGCTGAGGGTGTGGTCCGAGGGGCAAAGCAGGTGGCGGCTTTCGTCGGCTCAGGCCCGCCGATACGCCTGCGGCGTTTTTCCTGTAAGAGGGGCAATGCGTCCGTCAGTTCCGCCTGCCGTGCCACGGGTTGTTCACCCACCCGAACGGGCGGTTCCGGTCCCAGTCCGCGACGGACCCATACCCCCACCAGTAGCGGAACCACTTGCGTTCCTTGGCCTTGCTCGATACATAGAAGTCGTTGCACACCAGATCCTGCGTGGGCTCCTCGACCTCCGTCAGCGGGCCCATCGGCGGGTCGAACAACTCCACCACCCCATCCAGATACAGAATGTTGCCCTTCTTGTCGTGGCGCTCCGTGATCTGGTCCACATTCCCCCACATCCCGTCACGAAAAGTCTCGTTGTACCAGATCGTGTGCTCCTCCAGGAACACGGGAAGCCCACGGATCATCGTGAACCGGTCCATCAACTGTGCCGGCAGTCTCGGCGGGGGGTTGCGCGTCGCTCCGGGGTCCAGATACCCCGCGAAGATCGTCGCCCCCAGTCGTGCTCCCGATGCGTCGCGCGCCATCGTGTAGTCGAAGTCCAGCACCGCCCCGGGGCCGAAGAAGTTCCCCCCCGTGCCCGTCCCCGCAGAGTCCCGACGCTTGTTGCTTGGGCACTCGTTGACCTTGTCGTTGCCCTCGACATACTCGTACAGGTGCCCGGGGATCTCGCGTTGCTCGGGCGGGACATTGTCCGGTCCCAGGCGTGCCCAGTCGCGCGAGTGCCAGATCTGCTCGCGGTTGTCGTTGGCGTACATCGTCATCGCGACCCCGATCTGACGCAGGTTGCTCTGGCAGACCACCAGACGCCCGCTCTCCTTGGCCCCGCCCAGCGCGGGCAGGAGGATCGAGATCAGCACCGCGATGATTGCGATCACGATCAGCAGTTCGATCAGCGTAAATGCACAACGACCACCCGAACGCCATCCTGCCATGGCGACACCTCCAGCACGCACCATACCGCGCCATGTGATATCAGGAAAGACCCTCGGCGCACACTCGCCGGGCGATCTCGGCATTGTGGCGGATATGGGCCGGGGTGATCGACCCAATCACGACGCTCGAGACACCCGCCTCGCTCAGGCACAGGCGCAGCGACGCCTCGACACCCTCGCTCCCCAGATGCCCGCTGGCCAGGGCCTTCTTGACGAGCACGCCCACGCCTCGGGCGTGTGCCGCCCGGATCGCATCCCGTTCGTCCAGATAGCCCGGGTGGAGCGTCGCCATGACGACATCGCAGCGATCGAGTGCACAGAGCAGGCCCTGCGGGCTCTTGGCGGAGATGCCGACAGCTCGCACCTTGCCCTCACGCTTCAGATCTTCGAGGGCGTCCACGGCCTCACTCTGACGCAGGATCCACTCGTCGCGCCCGTCCGAGTGCAGCAGCACGCACTCGACACGATCGGTCCGCAGACGCGCGAGGCTGCGTTCGACGCTCGCGCGGATCGCACCCGCTGAGAAGTCGAACCGCGACTGCCCGTCCGAGAACTCCTCGCCCGCCTTCGTGACGATGCAGAAACGATCCCGGCGGGGTCCCAGGAGTCGTCCCAGGCGTTCCTCGCTCGTGCCATAGGCCGGGGCGGTGTCCAGAAGATCGATGCCCAGGTCGAGCGCCAGATCGAGGATGTCCCGGACCTGATCGTCGCCGGGCAGCGTGAACGCGTTGGGGTACTTGACCTGCCGGGTGCGCCCGAACTTGACCGTGCCCAGCCCGAGGCAACTGACCGTCAGTCCCGTGCTGCCCAGTGCCCGCCGCTGCATCAGTCCTGCTCCCACGGCGGGCGGGCCACGGGCGGTCGCTCCCACGCGATCATCGGTTGGGCATGCGCAGGCGTCTCGGGCATTTCCTTGATCAGCATGGATGCGGCCTGCGGAGCCAGGGCGAGTTTCGTGGGCCAGCAGAAGACCGCATTGCCCACGCGCTGGACGACCGGCCCGTTCGGGCGCACCCCGCCCGCCTGAGCGCCCTCGGCTCGATCGACGCGGACCGTGCGCACAACCGTGTCTTCGGTCTGAACCCAGGGCATCAGCGTCGCGACCTGCAGGCGGGCCGCCTCTGCCTGCTCAGATCCGTCGCGATGCACGCCCTCTTCCGCGAGACCTCCGCCGATCCACCAGATCGTCGCGCCTGCGGCGTTGCGCGTGCTGGTGATCGTCAGGAGCGGCGTGGTGCTCGGGCCGATCGCGTGCCCGTAGAGCATCGGCAGGTCGCCGATCATCGCCACCATGTGGAGCGGACGGCGCTGCATGCGCACGAACGATGCGACGGCGCTGCCGAGGCGGGCCAGATAGTCCGCGTTGCCCGCGCCCGCGCAGAAGAGGTATCGCCGGGCGTGGATCTCGACCTCGCGATCGGCGTCGCGGATGGTTGCATGGTCGATGCCATCGGCGGAGCGTCGCAGGCGCACGCCATCGGGAAAGCGGACGCGCATGAGCGCCGATTGATGGCGGTCGGCGATGGCGTGCAGAACCGAGGGAACATCGAGGACCGGCTCGCCGACGCGATAGACATCGACACTGCGCGGCGCATCGCGCAGCGCCGGCGGGTGGTCCTGCGGTGCGACACGCCGGGGTGCGGCTCGGATGGCCCTGCTGGCCGCCACGCCCGCCAGACGGGCGCCGATGCGCGGAGTGGTCCAGAGGTAGCACGCATCGCTGAGCACGCGGGCCGACGAGAGGTCGATCTCGCCCCTACCTGCCAGGCATGCGCTCCAGATCTCGGGCATTCTGCTGATGGCCCGTGAGGCGTCGCCGATGAGTCCGCCCAGGGCGTACTTCACCCCGCCGTGGATGATCCCCTGGCTGGCGACGGTCTGTCCGTTGCCCAGGGCGGACGCTTCGAGGGCGAGGGCGCTGTAGCCTTCGCGTCTCAGGCGGGCCAGCGTCCACAGGGCGCAGATCCCCCCGCCAAAGATGAGGGCGTCGACCTCGATCCGCTCGGGCTGCACGAAAGCGACCATTGACCAGACGACCGGGCCAGTCAAACGCGCGGGGGACGAATCGTGGGCGTCGGCGCGCGAGCTGGATGGGCGCCTGGCTTCTGCTGGTGCTGCTCAGCCATGCGATCGGGCCGCTGCTGGAAGGATCGCCGGCGAGCGGCCTGTCCAGCGTGACGGTCGCGATGCAGCGGGCGGGCGGCCCCGTGGGCGATCGGACCATGCGCATCGCCTATCGCACCTGGAGGAAGCGGGGGGGAGAGCGGGACTCGGGTGATCCCATCATCTACTTGCACGGCTCGCCGGGCGATTCGGGCAACTTCGAGCGTCTGGGTTCTGTGCTGGCATCTCGTGGATGGGCGGGGATCGCGCCCGACCTGCCGGGCTTCGGGGCAAGCGAGCGATGGATCCCGGACTACTCGGTGCGTGCTCATGCGCGGGGCGTGCTGGCGATGATGGACGCCCTGCACATCGAGCGGGCGCACCTGGTCGCGTGGAGCATGGGCGGGGGGGTGGCTCTGTCCATGGCGGATCTCGCGCCCCAGCGCGTGGCGTCGATCACCCTGATGGGTGCGATCGCGAGCCAGACGGGCGAGGGCACGGGCAGCTATGCCTTCGAGCACGCCAAGTACGCCCTGGGCTATCTCGCCTTCGTGGTGGGTGGCGAGCTCGTACCCATCCCCTGGCACCACGAGCGCTCTCTGCGCCACAGTTTCATCCGCAACTTCATGGACACGGACATGCGCGATCTGGAGCGTGCCATGCGCCGGCTGGAGATCCCCACGCTGATCCTGCACGGGGACAACGATCCGCTCGTGCCCGCCTGGGCGGCCGAACTGCATCACGCCATGATCCGTCCCAGCCGTCTCGTCATGCTCGACGGCGGGCACTTCCTGCCCGTCCTGCGTGCCGAGGAGTCCGCGGACTGGATCGATGCCTTCTTGCGTGATGTCGGGCAGGCGTCGTTTCGGCGGGGCGAGGTCTGGCGGGCGCCGAGCACCGTGCGCAGCGGCCTGTGGGGGGCGACCCTCGACCTGCTCGAACGCACGCGCCGTGTGCACTGGGCGATCCAGGCGATCGCGGTGCTGCTGCTGGCACGCCTGACACGGAGCGGGACGATCGCACTGGCGGGCGTGCTGCGGGCGGTCGACGGCGTCACGCTCGCGGCGAGTCTGGTGGGCCTCCTCGGCGAGCGTGCCCTGTTCGCACGAGGCGGTCCGCTCCGGGTCATCGCAGGGGCATTGGGGACATTCCTGCTGCTACTCGTGGCCTGGGCGATGGGCGAGGGGCTGGTCGCGCAGGCTCCCCGCGTGGGGATGGCGGGCATCGTGGGGGGGCTTGCGCTTGCGACCGGCGCGATCCATGCCCTGCGACTGGGCTGGACATGGAGCGGGCGCAGGCGGTTCCTGGCAGGCGTTCAACGCTGCCTGCACCATGAGTTCTGGCATCCGGTCGTGTTCTATCTCCCGCTCGTGCCCTGGCTCGTGCTGCTCTCGGTTCGCCACCGTGGAGCGCTGGTGTTTACCTGCGCAAACCCGGGGATTGCCAATGGCGGCGGGGTTGCGGGAGAGTCCAAGCTCGAGATCCTGCGGGGGCTGGGCGACGATCCGTGTGTCCTGCACGCCGAGCTCGTGCCGGCGGGTCCTGCGGCGGAAGAGCGGGCGGCGGTCGTTCGTCAGATCATGGCGTGTGATCCGCGTCTGGGGTCGTATCCGGTCGTGCTCAAGCCGCTGGCGGGCGAGCGGGGCTATGGCCTGCGGATCGCCCGCAGCGACGCGGATGTGCTGGGTTACCTGCGGACGATGACGCGCGATGTGATCGTGCAGGCCTTTCACCCCGGGCCGGTCGAGGTCGGAGTGCTCTGGGCGCGCGACCCGCGTTCGATGGATCGCGGCAGGATCGTCAGTGTGACGCGTAAGGAGTTTCCGCGGGTCGTCGGCGACGGCAGGCGGACGCTGGTCGAACTGATCCTGGCGCACCCTCGCTATCGCTCTCAGGAGCGCCTGTTTCGTGCGCGCATGGGCGACCGTGTGCACGAGGTGCCCGGCGAGGGCGAGGTGGTCAGCCTCGGCGGGATCGGGAACCACGCGCAGGGTGCCGCGTTCTTCGACGCACCGGAGCTGATCAGCGATGCGCTCAGCGCACGGATCGAGGACCTTGCGCTGGGATTCCGGGGCGAGGGCGGAGGGGAGATCGATTACGGCAGGTTCGATGTACGGGCGCCCTCGCTCGAGGCGGTGCGTGAGGGGCGAGACCTGGGCATTGTCGAGGTCAATGGCACGCTCGCCGAGTCCACGAATCTGTACGATCCGCGCCGATCCCTCCTCTTTGCCTGGCGTGTGCTCTTTGCGCAATGGGCGCTGGTCTATCGCCTTGGGGCGATCCGGCGGTCGCGCGGCGTGCGTCCGCTGGCCATCCGTCGCCTGGTGTGCCTGCTCGTCGCGCACCACGGTGATCGCCCGGATGGTGGCCTTGGCGCGTAGGTCAGGCGGCGATCCGTGCCAGGAAGTCTTCGAAGGGCTTGAGTTCGTCGTGCTCGCTCAGGTCGAGGCCCAGGGCGTCGAGGATGGTGTTTGCCGACTCACGGGCGGGATCGAACGCATAACTGACGATGGCATCGCCCTGTCCGTCGACGAGGTAGGCGACGGCGCCGAGTCCCTTGCCGACATCGACCTGCACGCGCCCGCCCGCGAACATGAAGGTCGCCGGCTGGTGGCGGGCTTCCTGCAGATAGCTGTCGCGTGCGAGGCGGTCGGCGGCGTGGGCGAGCTGGATGTGTCCGCTCTCACGGATCGCGTCGAGATTGGGGATCTTCTCCGCGACCTCGCCGAAGACATCGATCAGCGTGGCGTATTCCGCCGCCGCCAGGTCCACGCTCTGCTTGAGCCGCTCGCCGTCCATGGCGAGGATCTGCGATGCTTCGGGGGAGAGGCTCTGGGGGGGCTCGACCTGATCATCGATGATCCGCAGGTCGAGTTCGCCCACGATGAAGGCGATCTGGTGGAGGCGAGTCTGGGTCGTTGCGTCCTTTCCGATCGGCGGGCGCTGATGGTGACGCTCGATCGGCTTGCGGAGAATATCGGGCAGTTCCCAGCTTCGGCACAGGGCGCCGACGACATCGATATGCGTGCATGGCATGACCTCCATCTCGTTGCGATAGAGGTCGCCCGGCGTGCTGCTGGCTTCGAGGACCTTGTCGTAGGCGGGGCCCGAGAGTTGTCGCAGGAGCGGGATGCCGGTGTCCAGCATGAGGCCGATGAGGAAGGCTTCCGCCGATGAGCCCGGCACACACGCAACGCCGAGCGTGCTCGCCAGGCAGGCGCGGAAGACGGATTCCCCCCAGATGCGACGGGAAAGGTCTGGCGGGCCGGCCTGCGCGTTCTTGGCGAGGTAGAACCCCAGGGCGAGCGCCCGGATCCGCTGGAGCCCGAGCAGGACACACGCACGCTCGACCGTCGTGACCGGGCTTCGCTGGGCGAACATGGCGCTGTTGGCGGCACGCAGGAGTTTGCCGCTGAGGGTCGGGTCGTGGCGGACGACCTCGGCGAAGTCGGCAGGACCGGCCTCGGGGTCTTCGACCAGTTCCAGCAGGCGGGCGGCAACCTCGGGCTGAGTGTCCGGGAGCATGCCTGCCAGCCGCGCCCGCAGGCGCTCGATCAGCGCATCGATCTGCCTGGCACTCAGGTCCTTGCGTCTCGTCATTCTCGGACTCACAGATCGTCGTGGGACGGATCGCCATGTGTAGCATCGTCCATCGGCGGAGTGCAAGTGAGGGCAACCCATCACAGACCCCGGGATTCAGGGGGAGTACCAGACCGCCGGCGGTCGATCAGGGCTGGAGGCGTGTGCCGGCCCAGGGCGAGGCTCGGAATGATCCGTCGGCGGGTTCGAGCGTGCGTGTCCAGACGGCTCGATCGTGGACGCGTCCCTTCCCGCCGACCCAGAGTTCGACGCGATCGAACCAGAGGCGGAATCCTCCCCAGTTGGACGGGCGTGGTACGGGAATGTCCCGATTCTGAAGAAGATCAGCCGGGGTGATACCCAGTCGGGCCATGGTTTCCTGCACGCGTTGGAGCATGTCTTCTCGCGAGGCGATGGGGCTGCTCTGGGCGCTGGCGGCGGACCCGACACGCGAGATGAGCGGACGCGACGCGAAATAGGCGTCGGACTCTTCGGAGGGGCTTGTGAGGACCGGGCCTTCAAAGCGGATCTGTCGCTCCTGATGATCCATGAGCAGGGTGGCGGCGGCACGCGGGCGGGCGGCCAGTTCCCGGCCCTTGCGGCTGTCGTAGTTGGTGTAGAACACGAGATAGCCGGCTTCGTGGTCCAGGTGCTTGAGCAGGACGAACCGGCAGGAGGGATTGCCCTGCTCGTCGCTGGTCGCCAGCGCGATGGCGTTGGGGTTGGGGGTCTTGTGCTCCCGGATCGCTTCGTCAAGCCACTGGCGGGCCAGCGGCAGGGGAGATTCGGGAAGGATGTCCGGGAGGGCGTCGTCGTCGAACATGCAGAGGCCTTTCGGGCGGGGCAATCGAACAGGCATTTTTCGCGCGGGGTAGACGGTCTCGAAGGCTATGCGTGGGGCCTACGGTGCAGGGTCGGGACGGCATGCATCGAGACTGTCGGCAGTGCTGTCGGCATGGCCGATGGCGCGGCATGGATGCGAGGCTGGGCACATGGCTGAGCAGGAGCGCAGGGATCGCGGGGGGACATCGGTCGATGGGCGGGCGCTGGATCGTCTGTTCGATCGCCTGCCGCCGCACTCGCTGGAAGCGGAGATGGCGCTGCTGGGGTCGATGATCATCGATCCGACGGTGATCCCGGAAGTGATGGGCGTGGTGCGTGGGGGGGATCGGTTCTACTCGACGGCGCACGGCGTCGTGTTCGACACGATCGTCCGTCTCTACGACACGCGTCGGAGCGTGGATCTGGTGCAGTTGTTCGATGCGCTGCGCGATGCGGGGGTGCTGGACGATCTCGGAGGCGAGGAGTACCTGGTGCGTCTTGCCGACAGCGTGCCCAGCGCGGTCGCGGCGCCGCACTATGCGCGCACGGTCGCGGACAAGGCCCGCCTGCGCGACCTGATCCGGATTGCGGGGGAGGTGCTGCACGAGGCGTATCACGCGGAGGCGTCGAATCCGGAGGATGTGCGTGAGTTGATGGATCGGGCCGAGATGCGCGTGTTCGAGGTGGCCAAGGAGGAGTCGGCGAGCGATCCGCAGGAACTGCGTGTGCTGGTGATGGAGGAGTACGACCGGATCGAGGCTCAGGACGGGGGGGTGACGGGGCTGAAGACGGGCTTCGTGGACCTGGACAAGAAACTGCACGGGTTGCACGGCGGCGAGATGATCGTGCTCGCGGCCCGCCCGAGCATGGGCAAGACGGCCCTTGCGCTCAATATCTGCGAGCAGGTGGCGCTGGGCGGGCGGACACCCTGGGATGCGCAGGGGGGCGATCCCGTGCCGGTGGCGTTCTTCAGTCTGGAGATGACGAAGCAGGCGGTGACGCATCGTCTGATCAGCGCGTACTCGGGTGTCAGCGCGAGCAAGTTCCGTGAGGGAAGGCGTCTGCGCGAGAAGGAACTGGAGAAGGTCTTCGATGCGTGCAGCCGCCTGAGTCAGGCGCCGATCTACATCGACGACACGCCCGGGCTGACGGTGATGCAGCTGCGGGCGCGGGCTCGTCGCCTGGCGGCCCAGCACGGGATCCGGGCGATCCTGATCGACTATCTGCAGTTGCTGACGGCGCCGGGTTCGGCACGCGAGAGCCGCCAGATCGAGGTCAGCGCGATCAGCCGCCAGATCAAGGCGCTTGCCCATGAGCTGGATGTGCCCGTGGTGTGCCTGAGCCAGCTCAACCGCGGGACGGAGGATCGCAAGGGCAACAAGCCGCGGATGAGCGACCTGCGCGAGAGCGGGGCGATCGAGCAGGACGCGGATGTCGTGCTGCTGCTGCACCGCGAGGAGTATTACCACATCGGGGACGACGACTGGTTCAGCAAGAACCCGGACAAGGAAGGGCTGGCGGAGCTGATCGTCGCCAAGCAGCGGAACGGTCCGACGGGGACGGTGCGCCTGACCTGGGACAGCGACATCACGCGCTTCCTGAACCGTGCGGACGACGGCGGGTACGGGTATGACGCCGCCCCCGCGGGGGCCTTTCAGGTCGGGGCCGCGACGGGTCCGGTGGCGGACTTTCGCGACGGGGGCGGGCCGGAGTACGACGAGTAGGCCTCGGCGATCACGGGGGGCTATTGCGTGCCGGCGCCGGCGCCTCCCGCACGCGGGTTGGTGCGCGACCAGGTTTCGAGGTATGCGCCCGCTTCTGCGAGTTCGTCGAGGATCTGCTGCTGGAGGAGGGCGCCCATCCCCGCACGCCCGAAGCGTCCGACATCGACGAGGATGCCGCTGACGGTCTCGCTCCGGCGTTCGATCTTGACATTCAGATCCTGCCCGAGGTCGTCGCGGTAGATGAGGCGGATCCAGCGGTTCCTGTGGTCGGGGATCTCATGCCTCAGCTGCAGATGGAGCGCGTCTGCCGCCCTTCGGGTGGCGTCGACGGCATCGTCGAAGCGCACCATCTCGTAACTGGCGTATTTGCCGTAGGAGAGGATGCTGACACCGGCGCTGGCGGCGGTGGCGCCGGCGGCGATGGCCGGTGCGGCCGAGACACAGCCGCTCTGGGGGGCACCCAGCGCGAGCAGGACGGCAAGTGGCAGCATGGTCAGACGCATCGCGGCGAGTGTACGGCGCTAACCCTCGGCGAAGCAGGTGTTGACGCTGCGGGCGGCGGCGATGAGCGGCTCGTCGGGCGGAACCAGCCGCTGGCGGCCCGCGGCTTCGAGGATCGGCACATCGGTGATGCGTCCGCCCTGCCACGCGACGAGGCGCGAGTACCGCTGGTTCAGAATCAGATCCATCGCGGCATCCCCGAAGAGCGTGCTCAGGACGCGATCGAAGGCGCAGGGAGTCCCCCCGCGCTGGACATGCCCGAGGACGACATGGCGGCTCTCGACGCCCGTGCGGTCCTCGATCTGCGTGCTCAGCCACTTGGCGATCCCGCCCAGGCGGATGGGATCGGGGCTCGTGGGGTCCGTGCGTTCGACGATCTTTTCACCGCCGGCGGGGTATGCGCCCTCGGCGCAGCAGATGATGGTGAAGCGTCGCCCCCTGGTCGAGCGCAGTTCGACATGCTCACAGACGGCATCGATCGAGAAGGGGATCTCCGGGAGCAGGATGATGTCGCTGCCCGAGGCGACGCCCGCGTGCAGCGCGATCCAGCCCGCGTTGCGTCCCATGACCTCGACGACCATGGCGCGATGGTGGCTGGCGGCGGTCGTATGAACGCGATCGAGCGCCTCGGTGGCGATCTCGACGGCGGTGGTGAAGCCGAAGGTCAGGTCCGTGCCCCAGAGATCGTTGTCGATGGTCTTGGGGATGCCCACGGCGCGGATGCCCCGTTCGATGAAGGGGGCGGCGCAGGTCATGGTGCCGTCGCCGCCGATGACGACCAGCGTGTCGATCTCGTGGGTCTCGAGGGTGATGAGGCACGCCTCGCTCAGATCCTTGTAGATGATGTTGCCCTGCTTGTCCCTGCCCACGGGCATGTGGGAGGGGTCGGCCTTGTTGGATGAGCCGAGGATGGTTCCGCCGACGGTCAGGATGTTGGAGACATCATCGAAAGTGAGCGGACGGACGCGGTCTTCGATGAGGCCCAGAAAGCCGTCCTCGATGCCCATGACCTCGATCCCGTGGTTGAGGGCGTCCTTGGTGACGGCACGGATGACGGCGTTGAGGCCGGGGCAGTCGCCCCCGCCCGTGAGCACGCCGATGCGTCGCGTGGGCCTGTTCATGGTGTGGATGGTACCGTGCCCGCCTGTGTGTCGGCGGGGGCTTCCAGGGTCGGGGGCTGCTCACGCACCTCCGGGACGGGCACAGAACGACGCGAGACGATGAAGAGGGTCAGCAGCGCCAGAGCAAGCGTCCAGACGGCAACGATGCCCACGGCGACACGCAGCGAGCGGGGTTTGCCCTGCAGCGGGATCGACAGATGACGACAGAGGGCGACGATGCAGGGAAGGATGCGACGGGCGATCGCCCGCACGCGCGTGGCAAACGCCTCCCGTGTCCCGGGCTCCTGCGTCGGAGTCGCCCCGTTCGAGTCCGTCGGTGGGGATGAGGGATCGGCGGGTTCGGAGGATGCGTGGGTGTCGCCGGTGTCCGGGGTGGTATCGGCGTCTTCTGCGTCCGTGGCCGGCTCGCTGTCCGCATTCTCCTCGTCCCCGGGCACGCCATCGTCGGCGGATGGATCGTCCGAGTCGGACTCTGGGGGTTTCTGGTCCTCGGCGTCCTCCCCGGCGGCATCCGTCTCTCCCGCCGATTCGGGTTCGTCGGGCGAGTCGGTATCCCGAGGCTGATCGAGATGCTCCTCCTCGGGTGTCAGGAAACCCTCGGCGGGGTCCTCGCCCTCGTCTTCTGCGGGCGAGGCGTCGTTCGTGTCGGGTGCCTCCGTCGCGTTTGCCGGTTCTGGGTCTTCCTCCATCTCGGGCATCGGAGGTGTTTCTTCCGCTGGCGATGTAGTCTCGTCCACGGGCGATGCGTCGGGATCGGCTTCTTCGTCCGACGGTTCAGGAGCCGTATCCGGTTCCTTGGCGGGTGAGGCTTCGTGGTCCGCTTTCGGGGCGGGGTGTTCCTCGATGCCTCCGACCTCATCCTCGAAGTCGCCGGCGATCAGGTCGTCGGCGAGGGCAGCGAGCTGGGCGTCCAGGGAACTGAGATTCTCCAGCGCATCGCTGGCGGGTGTGGATGCCGGGTTCTCCGGCGGGGAGGGCGGGCTGTCTGTCTTCTCGTCGGGCATGGACGCTCGCGGGTGTTCATCGGGACGGAACGGACGCCGCTGAAGGACCCATAATGCCGGACGGGCAACAATGGGCCATGAGTATCCATCGCATCGCGATTCCTGGCGCAGACCTTCGCGAGATGGAGACGCTGGTGGTCGAGGGAGAAGAAGCGCATCATGCGCTGCGGGTGCGCCGTCTGCAGCGCGGGCAGGTCGTCGAGGTGCTCAACGGTCGCGGGTCGGTCGCGCTCGCCCGGATCACATCGGTGGAGAAACTCGCGAGGCGGGGCGGCTGGCAGATGGCGCTCACGGTCGACCATGTGCGCACCGTGCCGCCCATCGAGCCGCGGATCGAGGTGTGCAGCGAGCCGCCCAAGGGGCACGAGCTGGAGCACATGATCGACCAGCTCAGCCAGATCGGCGTGGCGCGGTGGTCGCCCCTGGCGTGCGAGCGGAGCGAGGTCGAGCCGCGGGCGGGGAAGATGGAGCGCCTGCGTCGCATCGCCCAGGAGGCGTCCAAGCAGTGCGGGCGGGCGTGGTTCATGGAGATCGGCGAGCGTGTTCCCTTCGAGGAGGCCCTGCGGAGCGAGGGGCACGAGCGTGTGATCGTCTGCCATATGAGCGGGCGGGCATGGGGCGGCTGTGGCTCGGCGGAGCGCATCCGTCTGCTCATCGGGCCCGTGGGCGATCTGAGCGAGAACGAACTCGCCCTGGCGCGCGAGGCGGGAGCCGAGATTCGCGTGTTCGGGCCGCTGACGATGCGGATCGAGACGGCCTGCTGTGCGGCAAGCGCCGTCGTCATGGCCGGTGCGTTGGCAACCCACGGGGCGACTCGGGAGTAAGGAGAGGACATGGGCGCACGAACGAGGATGTGGACGCTGGTGGGTGTTGTGCTGAGTGTTCTGGGGACGCAGCGTGCGCATGCGATCGACGAGGAGCATCGGGCACGCGCGATGGACATGAGCGCGCGAGCCATTGCCTACCTTCGCGCGCAGCAGGACGAGCAGAGCGGGGGCTGGGCGCACAATCCCGACGGTCCGAATCTGCCGGCGATCAGCGGGTTGGTCGTGACGGGCATGATCCTCGACCCGCGGATCGACGCGAGCGATCCGGATGTGCGCGAGGGGATCGCATACATCCTGTCGTTCCGCCAGCCCGACGGCGGGATCTACGACCGGATCCTGCCCAGTTACAACACTTCGATCTGCCTCAGCGCGCTGTCGCACGCGTTGCATGACCCGGGCGAGGATGGGCCCGCCTTCGATCCGGGCGTGATCCAGAGCGCGCGCGACTTCCTGATCTCGCTGCAGTACGGCGAGGACGCGACGACCAGCGGCGAGGGAGGCAGGACCACGCAGCGCGTGCCGCCGTCGCACCCGTTCTATGGCGGGATCGGCTATGGCAGCCACGGCAGGCCCGACAACAGCAATCTGAACATGATGCTGCAGGCGCTGCACGACTCGGGGCTCGAGGGCGATCACGAGGCGTTCCAGCGGGCGCTGGTGTTTCTGCAGCGCACGCAGATGCTCGACGAGGTCAACGACATGCCCTACGCCGACGGCTCACGCCAGGGCGGGTTCATCTATGCGACGAGTCCGGACGGCGTGCGGATCGGGCAGGGCGAGTCCAAGGCGGGGCTGATCGAGGAGACCATGGACGACGGGCGGAAAGTCAGCCGTCTGCGGGCCTACGGCAGCATGACCTATGCGGGCTTCAAGAGTTACCTCTATGCGGACCTGGATCGGGACGATCCGCGTGTGCGGGCGGCGTTCGACTGGATCCGGCGCAACTACACGCTGGAAGAGAACCCGGGCGTCGGCACCGATGGGCTGTACTACTACTTTCTGACCTTTGCACGGGCGCTGGATGCGCTGGGCGAGGATGTGATCGAGATCGAGGCTCCGGACGCGCCCGCGGCAGGCGACGATGAACAGGCGTCGGACGGGGGCGAGGCCCGGGTTCGGAGAGACTGGGCCAACGACCTCATCGACCGGCTGAGCGAACTCCAGAACGACGACGGCAGTTTCCGGAGCGTTGATGACCGCTGGATGGAGGACAACCCGGTCCTGATTACGGCCTACTCGCTGATTGCGCTGGAACATGCGATGCGATAGGCATTTCGGGGCGGGCTGCGGC
>WGEO01000259.1 GCA_015492715.1 Phycisphaerales bacterium
CGACCCCGCCCGCCGGATCGACCTCAATCGCGCCCGTGCCAGCGAGCTCGAACTGCTCCCGGGCATCGGCCCGGCGCTGGCGCGCGCGATCGTCGAGGACCGCACGGCCCGCGGGCGGTTTGCCACGATCGACGACCTGCAACGCGTCGATGGGATCGGCCCGCGCACGGTCGTCCGTGTGCGCCCCTTTGTCGTTATCGAATCGCAAAGCCCGTAGGCGAGGCAGCGACGGACTACGATCGCCCGCACGCGCATGCACGGCGCGACGACCAGCTTGGACCTCGTCCAGACCCTCGGATCGATGGAGGGTCCGGCGGTCCTTGCGCGCGCGTTGGGTGAGAGCCGACGATGTGTTGCCCACGGCTGGGCCGGCTCCAGCAGCGTGCTCCTGGGCGCATCCATCGCGCGAACCTGCGCTCGTCCGACCCTGCTGGTCCTCGCGCACAGCGACGATGTGGACGAGGCCATCGACACGCTCGCATCGCTGGGCGTGCCCACGATCGCCCTGCCCGCGGTGCAGGCCCTGCCCGGCGAGGAACTGCTGGCGTCCGAGCTGCTGGCCCGACGCCTCGCCGCCGCCCGCCGGATCCGCTCGCTGCAGGCCGGCGATGCACCGCTCATCGTCTGCTCGATCCACGCCCTGATGCAGAAGATCCCCGATCGCGCGCACGAGGACGACCTTGTGCGCGAGGTGCGCGCAGGCGAGCGCCTCGAGCCGGCGGCCCTGCTGGACTGGCTCGATCGCGCAGGCTACCGGCGGGTCGAGACGATCGAGGAGCCCGCCCAGGTCGCCCTGCGCGGCGGGATCATGGATGTCTTCAGTCCGGGCAGTGCCGCCCCGGTTCGTCTGGACTTCTTCGGCGACGAGGTCGAGTCGATCCACGAGATCGACATGGACACCATGGGATCGGACCGACGCCTGGATGCGTGCGAGGTCCTCGCCGCCGTCGACCCGCTCGAGGTCCTGCGCGAGGGAGAGAGCCCCGCGTCGATCCTTCCGGCACAGAGCATCGTCCTGCTGGAAGAGCCCAGCGAGATCGTCGAGCAGGCGCGCGGCTACTACGAACGGGTGCTCGAGGGGCAGGGGGTGCTGGCCCCGCCAGCGGTCCTCGCCGAGCTGGAACAGTGCGCCGGCGCGCTCTGCGAGATCACCCGTCTGGGCGCGCACGGCGCGTCCTCGGACGCTCGCATCGATCTCGGGATTCGCGAGTTGGACGCGATCGAGGAGGACATCCACGAGGCGATCGCGCAGATCGGCGCGTGGGAGGGGCGTGTGATCGTCTGCTGCGCGAGCGAGGCAGAGCGCGCACGCCTGACGCAGTTGTGCGCACAGGACGCGAGCTGTGCGCGCATCGAGGCGATCGTGGCGTACCTGCATCGCGGGTTCGTGGTCGCCGGCGAGGATCCGGCGCAGACGCTCCATGTCGTCGCATACCACGAGCTGCTGCATCGCTACGGCGTGCGTCGTCGGACGGGAAGGGTCGCCCATGGGCGCACGATCGACGCGTTCCTGGACTTCGAGGTGGGCGACTATGTGGTGCACGCCGAGCATGGGATCGCGCGATATCGGGGGCTGGAACTGATCCGTCCGCGTGCGCCGCGGGGCAGCTCGTATGCGGGCCAGAGCGAGCCCGAGGAGTATCTGGTTCTGGAGTTTGCCCAGGGCAGTCGCCTGAAGGTTCCGGCGACGCGGATCGACCTGGTGCAGCGCTATGTGGGCGGGTTCAGGGGCACGCCGAGCCTGTCGACGCTGGGCGGGACGCGCTGGCGGACCCAGAAGCAGAAGGTCGCCGAGAGCGTGCGGGATCTGGCCGCGCAGATGCTGCGTGTGCGTGCGGCACGCGAGGCGATCCCGGGGTTTCGCTTCCCTGCGGATTCGGACCTGCAGCGATCGTTCGAGGCGGAGTTCCCGTTCGACGAGACGGAGGACCAGTTGGCGGCGATCGAGGCGGTCAAGCGGGACATGCAGTCCGAGCGTCCCATGGACCGCCTGATCTGCGGGGATGTGGGTTTCGGCAAGACGGAGGTCGCGCTGCGGGCGGCGTTCAAGGCGGTCGAGGCGTCCAAGCAGGTGGCGTTCCTCGTGCCGACGACGCTGCTGGCGGTCCAGCACGAGCGCACGATCCGTCAGCGGTTTGCCGACTACCCCGTGCGGGTCGAGAGCCTGACGCGCTTCAAGACCCGCAGAGAGGCGTGCGATGTGCTGGCGCGTCTTCGTCGGGGGGAGGTGGACATCGTGGTCGGCACGCACCGCCTGCTGAGTCGCGATGTCCGGTTCAAGGACCTCGGGCTGGTCGTGATCGACGAGGAGCAGCGGTTCGGGGTCGAGCACAAGGAGTCGCTGCTGCGTCTTCGGATGACGGTCGATGTGCTGACGATGAGCGCCACGCCGATCCCTCGCACGCTCCACATGGCGATGCTGGGCCTGCGCGACATCAGCAATCTGACGACGCCGCCGGTGGATCGTCGGGCGATCGTGACGGAGGTGTTCCCGTTCAATCGCCGGCGGATCGAGCGTGCCATCGCGCGTGAGTTGTCGCGGGGCGGGCAGGTCTACTTCGTGCACAACCGCGTCCAGAGCATCCGGGCGGTGGGCGAGGAGGTACGCAGGATGGCACCCGGCGCGCGTGTGGTCGTGGGGCACGGGCAGATGGGTTCCGGCGAGCTCGAGGAGGTCATGCTCGCGTTCGTCGAGCGTCGGGCGGACATCCTCGTCAGCACGACGATCATCGAGAGCGGGATCGACATTCCCACGGCCAACACGATGATCATCAACGACGCGGACCGGTTCGGGCTTGCGGAGCTCCACCAGCTGCGCGGGCGCGTCGGTCGCGGGCGCCATCGCGCCTACTGCTATCTCCTCTTGCCTGCGGAGCGTCCGATCAAGGAGGTCGCGAAGCAGCGTCTGAAGGCGATCGAGCAGTTCAGCATGCTCGGGGCGGGCTTCAAGATCGCCATGCGGGACCTGGAGATCCGCGGGGCGGGCAACCTGCTGGGGGCCGAGCAGAGCGGGCACATCGCGGCGGTGGGGTACGACATGTTCTGCCGCCTGCTGGATCGCGCCGTCAGCGAGTTGCGCCACGAGGCCCCGACCCTGACGCAGAGCGCCACGGTGCTGGACATCGGCATCAGCGGCTCGATCCCGCGTGCGTACATTCCCAGCGAGAAGCGACGCCTGGAGGTCTACCGTCGGCTGGCGATCTGCGACGAGACGGGCAAGCTCGATGAGCTCGAGCGAGATCTGCGTGCGGCCTACGGCGAGCCGCCGCGACTGGCACAACGCCTGCTCGACCTGGCCCGGATCCGCGTGCTGGCGGCGCGTCTGGGGGTGCGTTCGCTGACCCGCGAAGGACGCGATCTGGTCTTCGGGGGAGGCGACAGTGAGGCCATCCGGGACGCCCTGGAGGGCGGCAGCGGGACGCTCCGTCTCGTTCGGGACCCGCAGGGCTCTGCTCAGGTCTATCTGCGACTCGATGAGCGGGTGTTCGAGGGCCAGACCCTGCTCCATGTGCTGCGCGCGCGCCTGGAGCGGGCATGCGAGGCTGTCGCCTAACATTCCCCTTTGCGCCCACGGCTTTTTCGGGACCGGTGGGGTGTTCGAGCCGAAGGAAACGGTGGGCGGCTCAGCAGAGACGGAGACTCAGGATCCATGCGTCGCAGTACGGAGATCAGGTTCGATCGGGCTCTGGCGCAACTGCGTCGTCGCCTGCTGCGCGAGGCGACCTTCGCGATCGAGATGCTCGAGGGGTCGATCGAGGCATTGCGGACGCGCGACTTCGAGGCGGCACGGAGGATCCGACGGGCCGACGACCGCGTGGACATCGAGGAGGTGGAGATCGAGCAGGAGGTCTATCGCCTGATGATTACCGAGAGCCCGTACGCGAGCGACTTCCGCCTGCTCGCGTTCATCCTGCGGGCCAATGCGGCGGTCGAACGCGTCGCCGATCACGCCTGCTCGATCGCCAAGGTCACGCGCAGGATGGAGGGGCTGAGCGTGCCGCCGTTTCCGGCGCCGCTGGTCGATCTGGGCGAGCGGATCCCGATCATGTGCCACCAGGTGATGCGTGCGGTGCTGGATGAGGACGCCGACAGCGCCCGCGCGATCACCAGGGGCGACGAGGTGATGGACGATCTGGACCGCCAGGTCTTTCGCGCTCTGGTGGAGCAGATCCACGCCGATGTGGAGACCGCCGAGGCCGCGATGCTGCTGTACCGCATCAGCCGCGAGCTCGAGCGGGTGGGCGATCTGATGGTGAACATCGCCGAGGATGTGGTCTACCTGGTCGAGGGCGAGATCGTCCGCCATGAGAAGCGTCGCAAGAACGCGGGCTGAGCGTTTGCCCCGTGAAAGCGTGTACCATGGCGCGCATGCTGCGGATCTTCCTTCTCGTCTGCGTGCTCATGACATCGGGCGCCGTCGCGCAGGTGCGCATCCGGATTCTCGGGAGCATGCAGGACGGCGGTCTGCCGCACGCGGGCTGCTCGTGCGTGCGCTGTGAGGCATGTGCGGGCGGGCGGGCGCCGCCTCGTCATGTCGCCTCGCTGGCGCTGATCGTTGAGGGCGGCTCCGGGGGCAAGCCGCGCGTCTTCCTGTTCGATGCTACGCCCGACCTCCGCGAGCAGCTGCGCATGCTGCGCGATGTGCGTCCCGGCACAGCGGCCGGCGTCGATCGCAAGCCCGTCGACGGCATCTTCCTGACCCACGCCCACATGGGGCATTACCTCGGTCTGGCGCACCTCGGGTATGAGGCGCTCCATGCGCCGGGCATCGCGGTCTGGTGCACGCCGAGGATGGCGGCGTTCCTGCGCGCCAACGCCCCGTGGTCGCGGCTCGTGGAGCTGGGCGAGATCGAGGTGCACGAGGTCGATCCGGGCAAGGAGGTCGATCTGGGCGGGGCGTTGGTTCGCAGCGTGCCCGTGCCGCACCGCGACGAGCTCAGCGACACCGTCGCATACGAGATCTCGGTGGGCGGGCGGCGCGTGCTCTACATGCCCGACTGCGATCCGTGGCATCGCTGGCGCGATCGCGCCGAGGCCCTGATCGAGCGGGCCGACATCGCGATCCTGGATGCGACCTTCTTCAGCGCGGGCGAACTGCCCGGGCGCGACATCAGCCGGATCGGGCACCCGCTGGTGGTCGACACGATCACGATGCTGGCAGATCGTGTCAGACAAGGGAAGGTGCGTGTCATTCTCACGCACATGAACCACACGAACCCGCTGATCGAAGAAGGAAGCGATGCACGCCGACGGGCCGGCGAGGCGGGCTTCGAGATCGCCCGCGAGGGGAGGGAGATCGTGCTCGGTGGCAGTGGGGGAGAAGGAGAGCGCAGGCCATGATTCCCATCCTGCTCACCGCCGCCACACTGCTGCTTGGCGTGGTTGGTGTGCTGCTCGCCCTTCGCGGCAGGCGGGTCGACGATCATCCGATCTGCCGAAAGTGCCGGTTCGATCTCGTGGGCATCTATCCGGGCGCAGAGGCGTGCCCCGAGTGTGGCAGAATGCTGACGAAGGTGCGCACGGGCAATCGCGTGCGGCGCAAGGGCCTGCTGCTGGCTTCGCTGCTGGTACTGACGCTGGGCGTCGTCGGGGTCGGAGCAATGGGCGCAAGCCTGTTCGCCGGCCCTGCGTTGAACCCGTACAAGCCGCTCTGGGTGCTTCGGATGGAGATGCTGGGGACGCGGGCGCAGCGTGCCGACGACGCGCTGGAGGAGGTGCTCGATCGTCTGGCCGACGACGAGCTGAGCGAGGGCCAGATCCGCCGTTTGGCCGATCTTGCGCTGGATCAGCATGAGCAACGCAAGGAGCCGGCGGTCTTCCGCTGGGTTCGTCTGCTGGACGCCATGGTCGCCCAGGATCTGCTCGAACCCGACGAACTGACACGCTACTACCGCAACGCGATCGAGGTGCAGGTGCGGGCACGCCCCGCGATCCGTGCGGACGATCCGCTGCCGGTGGACATCACGCTGCCGACGCCGCTGTGCTCGAGTGGGCAGATGATGTTCGTGCGTGCGGAGATCCTGGACCTGCGTGAGACCGCCTCGGGGCGGGTCATCGCCGATCCGAAGCAGGCGCAGTTCGGGCTGACAGGACGGACCGCTGCCGGCGGGCGGGGTATGAGTTCCATGCGCGACACCATCACCCTCCGCGAGATCGCCGTGGGCGAGCACGAGCTGGCCGGCACGCTGCGGGTGAGCGTCATGAACGGGTGGAGGCCGGACGCGGGCGTGCTGGCGTCGTTCGAGCAGCCGATCACGCTGCGGGTGGATGTGCGCGAGGAGGACACGGTCGAGCTGATCGAGCCGGACGAGCCGATGCGCCGGGCGATGGTCGGGGGCCTGCGCGTCAAGCGGATCCGCCCGGCGCCCGGATTCACGGAGTTCGCCATCGAGCACGACGAACTGCCGACCGGCGGGGCGTTCAGGGTCGTCCTGTTCGACGACGACGGGAACCGTGCCGCATCCGATGCGATTCCGCTCGTGGTGAAGGCGGGGCACGCCGTGTCCAGCAGTGCGATTCCATTGAAGGGTGTCGACGACTTCCTGAAGGAACGCACGCATGTCCATGTCGAACTCGTGCCGGACCCCGACGGGGCACGCGGCACGACCCACCTGACCCGGATCTACGGCGAGCCGATCGTGATCCGCGATGTGCCCGTCCAGCAAGACACCGCCCCCGGGGGGCAATGAGGACGGTGCATGTGTCGTTGCAGGCCGAGGGCTCACAGAAGGAACACGCCGGGGTGGTCGTCGAGTGAGGGAAGCGATGCAGGTGCTGTGGATCGCGCTGGGATTGATCGCCGTCGGGCTTGTCGGCATCGTGCTGGGACTTCGGGGCAGGCGGGTCGACGACCATCCGGTCTGCCGCAAGTGCCGGTTCGATCTCGCGGGCATCTCTCCGGGCGCAGAGGCTTGCCCCGAGTGTGGCAGAGCGCTGAAGAAGGTGCGCACGGGCAATCGGGTCCGGCGCAGAGGCCTGCTGCTTGCCTCGCTGCTGGTGCTGACGC
>WGEO01000260.1 GCA_015492715.1 Phycisphaerales bacterium
CGCAGCCGGCGCCGCCGACGATGCCCGAGGGAGGCACGGCGATCGGAGATGCGCTGGCGCTTGCTGCGGCCCGCCTGCAGAAGGCCGAGGAGCAGATCCAGCGACTGAACCGGCGTTCGGACGAGCCTGCGGACTTCACGATCCGCAGCAAGGTGATCATTCTGCTGACGGACGGCGAGCACAACCGTGGCGAGATCATGCCCCTGGAGGCTGCCGAGCAGGCGCGCAAGTGGGGCATCAAGATCTACACCATCGGGATCGGGGGCACGGGCGGGATCGTCTACATCCCCGGCCCGACGCCGGGCAGCCGGGTTCCCATCCGCGACCGCGTGGACGAGGCGACGCTCTCTGCGATCGCGGAGATGACGGGGGGCGTGTACTGGAACGCGCGCGACGCCGAGACGCTGCGCGAGATCTACGCGGAGCTGAGCCAGCTCGAGCAGACGAACATCGAGACGGTGGAGTTCCTGCGGGTCGAGGAGCGGTTCATGGGCTGGGCGGTCGGCTCGCTGGCGTGCCTGGTGCTCTCGGGCCTGCTTTCGAGCACGGTGCTGGGGAGGCTGCCGTGAGCGAGTTGCTGCGAGCCGAGGACTGGGCGTCTCCCGTCTGGCTGGACGGGCTGTGGCTGGTGCCCGTGCTGCTCGCGCTGAGCGTGTGGGCGGTCTTTCGTCGCAGGCGGGCGATGGAGCGGTTCGCGGAGGCGTCGCTGCTCGCGCGGATCGGGGGCGTGATCGGATCGACGCGTCTGCTGGCGCAGGGCCTGCTGGTCGCGCTGGCGGCGGCGTGCCTGATCGTGGCTCTGGCACGCCCGCTGCGCGACCGGAGCGAGCGGACGATCACGCGCGAGGGGCGCGATGTGGTGTTCGTGGTGGATGTGTCGCGCTCGATGCTCGCCGACGACCTTGCTCCCAATCGTCTGGAGCGCACGAAACTGTGGATCCGCGATGTGGTGCCGACGCTGGACGGCGATCGCGTGGGGCTGGTGGCGTTCGCGGGCACGAGTGTCGTCAAGTGTCCGCTGACGCTCGACTATGCGTTCTTCGATCTGGCGCTGGAGGAACTGGATGTCGACAGCGTGAGCCGGGGCGGGACGATGATCGGCGACGCGCTGCGCAAGGCCAACGAGGAGGTCTTCGATTCGTTCGAGGGACGCTTCCGGGATGTGCTGCTGTTCACCGACGGCGAGGATCAGGGCTCGGCACCGCTGGAGGCCGCCCGCGCCGCCGCGGAGCGGGGCATCCGCCTGATCGCCTTCGGGCTGGGCGATGACGCCCAGGGCACGCGGATTCCCAACCCCGATCCACGCGCCGGCTCCCCGTATATCGTCGACGACGCGGGTCGGGAGGTCCGCTCGCGGCTGGATCGCGACACGCTCGAAGCCATGGCGCGGGCCACGCCGGGCGGGGTCTATGTCCATGTGGGCACGGGAACCGTGGAACTGGACCGCCTGTACGACGATCTGATCAAGGACGCGAGCAAGTCCGCTGTGCAGGAAGAGACCATCGTCGAGTACGACGAGCGATTCCAGACCTGGCTGGGGATGGCGCTGGCGCTGCTGCTCGTCGCGGGGCTTCTGGGAGGTGTGGACCCATGATGCGCACGAGACGGACGGTCGTGACGACGGGCACGCTGGCGGGGCTGATGCTGCTGGGGGCGGGACCGGACTCACCGCGGAACCTGCTGACGCGCGCCAATCAGGCGTACCGCGACGGGCTGATCCCGCGGGCGCTCGACCTGTACGAGGAGGCCGACGAGCTCAGCCCGGACGATCCCACGATCCTGTACAACTGGGCGACGGCGCTTGCCGGCGGGGATGATCGCGGGCTCGCCGATCGCCTGTTCCGCAAGGCCGACATGCTGGCGGGCGACGATGAGGTGCGGGCGCGTGCTCGCTTCAATCTGGCGATCTCGCTGTTTACGACCGCAAGCTCGCTGACGGAGGTGGATCCGCAGCGTGCGATCGCGATGTTCGAGGACAGCGCCGAGGCGGCGCGCGCATGCGTGCGTTTGCGTCCGGATGATCTGGACGCCGCACGCCACATCGAGGTCGCCCGCCTGGCGGCTCAACTGGTGCGTGATCAGCTCGATCTGCAGAAGAAGCTGGAGGCATTGGCGCGCGAACAGCGCGAGCAGGCCGAGCAGTCGCAGCGCGAGGCCCAGCGCCGCCGGGAGCATCGCGACGATGTGGAACGCCGACCGGTGCCTTCTGAAGACCCGCGAGCGGGCGAGGAATCGCAGCAGCGTCCGCAGCAGCAGGACCAGCAGGACGAGGCCAACCAGGAGTCGGGCGGGCAGGGCGAGGAACGGTCGGCACCCGATGTTCCGGACTTCAACCTGCCCGAGTTCCTGCAACACCTCCTGCCACAGCCCGATCCGTCCGGCGAGCGGCGCCGGGATGAGACGGAGCCGGCACCCGGGCAGGAACCGCAGCGCAAGGATCAGAACGAGGGAGACGGGGATTCCGATACGCCGCGGGCAGATGGTGCGCAGGAAGAAGATGCCCCGACACCACCGCCCGACGAGCCGGCGCCCTCGGACGAGGCGGGCGAGCAGCGCGAATCGCCCGAGAACGGGCAGGGTGAGCCGCAGGATGCGCAGCCCTCGGAGGATCGCCCCGGCGGCGGGGACAACGAGCGGCGCGAGCAGAGCCAAGGGCCTGATGCGCAGGCCCAGCGTGAGCTGAACGAGCGGACGGAGGATGTCGCACAGACGCTTCGGCGGGCGATCGAGGAGGATCTGGTTGCGGGAGATCGCGATTTCGTCGAGGCGGTGCTCCGGGCGATCGAGGAGGCCCGCAGGAGCCAGGACCAGGCCCAGGACCAGCTCGAACGCGATGAGATGGACAAGGCTGCGCAGTCGCAGGAGCAGGCGGCCTCCCTGCTGGAGCTCGCCGAGCGATTGATGAACCGCGGGCAGGGCTCTCCCAATCCGCAACAGCAGGACCCGCAGGATCAGAACAACGAACCCCGCCAGGAGGGAAGCCGGGACGACGAGCAGGGCGGCGATCCCATGGCCGAGGCTCTCCTCGACAAGGAACGCGCCGAGCGCGAGATGCGCCGGGCGTATCAGCGTCGGATTCTCAGAGGTCGGGTCCGCCCGAAGAAGGACTGGTGATGCATCGGCTCCGAATCTCCATCATGCTTCTCGTGGCGATCGTCGCGTCGATACCGGCACGCGCCGATGTTCGCGTCGAGGGCGTACTCGATGATGACCGCCCGTATGTCGGCTCGCAGGTGCGATACACGATCATCGTCGAGGGTTCGCACCACGCGAGCATTCCGGACTTTCCGCACATGGACGATGTGCAGGCGAGCCCGCCGGGCACACGGCGCGAGACGAGCATCGAACTGGTCTCCGTCAATGGACGGCTGCGTCAGGTCGAGAAGCGTCGCCTGCTGATTCAGTATGACCTCGTGCCGCTGACCGCGGGCGAGCACACGATTCCCTCGATCGAGGTGACCGTCGACGGCGTGCGATACTCGACCGATCCGGTCGTCTTCGTTGCCCGCGAGGCGGAGACGAGCCGGGACGCCCGTCTGGTCGTCGAGATCGACCGCGAGACGGTGTTCGTGGGCGAGCCGGTGGCGATCCGTTTTCTCTGGTTGTTCAACGGAGGGCGCCCGGTCTCCCTGGAGGGCAGTGTGCCTCTGGACCGCGTGCGTCTGTACGAGCCGCGCGAGCCGCGCTGGCTGGTCGAGACCGGCGGGCAGGGCGTCAACAACATGCCGTTCCTGGGTGGCGAGACGGTCGCCGGGCTGACGCAGGATGTCGAACGCGACGGGGTGCTCTATGACTCGGCGATCATCATCGACCGCGTGCTGGTGCCCGAGCGGGCGGGTGAGTTGCACCTTGGCCCCTTCACGCTGCTGTATGAGACCGATGCGTTCGGGACGCGCAGCCGCTTCGGGCAGCGCAGACGGGAGGTCGTCCGCAGCGATCCGGTCAGGCTTCAGGTGCTCCCGCTGCCTGCCGAAGGACGCCCGCCGACCTTCTACGGGCTGGTCGGACGGGCGGCGATCAACACTTCGAGCGACGAATCGCATGTGAAGGTAGGCGATCCGATCACGCTGCACCTGACGATCTCGTGCGACGAGCCGGTGGAGCGGGCCCGCCCTCCAAGGCTCGAGGATCAGGGCGCGGCGTGGGGCTCGTTCCAGCTCTCGCCCGACGGATGGGAACTCGAGGAGACGACGCCCACGAGCACGACATGGCGCACGATCGTGCGTGCCCGCGAGGCGGGCATCGACGCGATCCCGGCGATCGAGATTGCATACTTCGATCCCGAAGCGGGGGCGTACGCGATGACTCGCAGCGACCCGATCCCGCTTCAGGTCGAGGCGACCCGCGTCGTCACGAGCGCCGATGTGCTTGCCGGCCCGACGCCTGTTGCACCGCCCGCCGAGGCCCGCCCGCTGGAGGACCAGTACGCGAGTATCCTGAGCAACAGCATGGGACCGGCCCTGCTCGAGGACGAATCGATGCATGAAGTATGGGACTTTCTGAAGTCGCCCCTAGGGCTGATCCTGATCCTGGGGCCGCCGATGATC
>WGEO01000261.1 GCA_015492715.1 Phycisphaerales bacterium
GCGAGTCCTCGGGGTGGGCGTGCACGCGTCGACGACCGGATCTGCCTGACCGACATGATCTTCGTGCTCAAGATCGGCATCCAATGGGCCGAGCTGCCCTGCAAACTCGGCGTCCATGGATCGATCTGCTGGCGGCGTCTGTGCGACTGGAATGACGCCGGCGTTTGATACAAACTCCTCGCCGGGTTGCACACACATGGCCTGGTCGACCTCTCGCTCGCTGTTATCGACTCGGCCTCAGTCCGCATGCTCAAAGAGGACTCGAAACTGGTCCCAACCCCACAGATTGTACGGGAAAAACGCCCTGTAACACCACACTCATGATCGGATTGGACCGATCGCAACGGTGTGCCGGTCATCGTCGAGACCGTGGGCGCGAATATCCATGGCTATACGCAGCTGATCGATCTGGTTGACACGACCCCGCCGATCCACGGGCAAGTGGGGAGGCGCCTCGTCGCCGTCTGTGTGCGGCGGTGGCCGAGAAGGCGTCCCACGCGCGAGAGCGTGTGTTCTCGCTATGGATCCACAGGATCGAGCCGCTGCTGCCCGAGCGTGCCGATCCGGACGGGCGGGGTCCGGGCAAGGTGCGTTGGTCGTCGAGCGGCCGCTGAGTTGGCTCCACCAGTTCCGACGGCTGCGGGTGCGACGGGGACGCAGATCGGCCATCCATCAGACATTCCTCACGCTCGCCGGCGTGCTCCTCTGCCTCGGAAAACCCCTGCACACAGAGATATGAAGCAGCGTCTCGGGGCTCCTATGATCCCATCTCGGATCCGTCCGGTTGGCGACCGGGCCCGGTGCACGGGCGTCCCGTGAACCTGGTCAGGGCTTGACCGCAGCAGCCATAAGCGAGTGTCGTCCGGTGCCGCCGGTGTCCTGGTCGCCAACCAGGCGGATCCCTTCTCGCCGGCGATCGCATCATGACGAGCCCAGCGCCGACACCCCCAGCACCCGCTCCCAGAGCCCGCCCGATCGCGCTCGTGCTCGGGCCCGTGCTCGCGCTGCTCGTCGCATGGCTCCTGCCGCCCACCTTCGACCCGCCCCAGCGTGCCTGCGCGGGCGTGGCGACCCTCATGGCCGTCTGGTGGCTCGGCGAGGCGATCCCGCTCGCCGCGACCAGCCTCCTGCCCCTCGTCCTGTTCCCGATCCTCGACATCATGTCGACGCGCGACACCGCCGCCCGCTATGCGCACCCCATCATCTTCCTGTTCCTGGGCGGCTTCGTGCTGGCACTGGCCATGCAACGCTCGGGCCTTCACACACGCATCGCCCTGCGCACGGTCCTCATCGTCGGCACCTCTCCCCTGCGCATGCTCGCGGGGTTCATGCTCGCCACCGCCACGCTGAGCATGTTCGTCTCCAACACCGCCACCGCCATCATGCTCGTGCCCATCGCCATGAGCGTCGTCGAGATGGTGCGTTCGCACGAGGGCGACGAACACAGGGAACGGGCGCTGGCCACGAGCCTCCTGCTCGGCATCGCCTACGCCGCATCCATCGGCGGGATCGGCACGCTCATCGGCACGCCTCCGAACACCGTCCTCGCAGCCATGAGCGCCCAGCGTCTGGGCGTCGAGATCGGCTTCGCCCAGTGGATGCTCGTCGGCGTGCCCGTCGTCGCGATCTTCCTGCCCCTGTGCTGGGTCTACCTCGCCCTGGGCCTCAAACGCGCGGGCATCCCACGCCTGGATACCGGGCGCCGACTCATCCGGGCTGAACTGGACGCCCTGGGGCCCATGTCGCGCGCCGAATGGACGACCTTCATCGTCTTCTGCATCACCGCCGCCCTCTGGATCACCCGCCCGATGCTCCAGCGCCTGGGCGAGTCGGCGTCCATCGCGCCGCTGACCCGCCTCGACGACACCATCATCGCGATGGCGGGCGCACTATCACTCTTCCTCCTGCCCGCGGGGAACAGCAAACGGGTCATGGACTGGCAGGCCATGGCCGACCTGCCCTGGGGCATCCTGCTGCTCTTTGGCGGGGGGCTCGCGCTGGCCGGGGCCATGGGAGCAACGGGTCTCGATATCCGAATCGGCTCGGCGTTTATCGGACTCGAAGGAACCGCCCCGGCGATCCTCATCGGCGCCACCTCCACCATCATGATCTTCCTGACCGAACTGACCAGCAACACCGCCGTGACCAACGCCATGCTCCCCGTGCTGGAATCTGCCGGCGAGACGCTGGGCATCGACCCGCTGCAACTGATGGCCCCGGCGGCGATCGCCGCCAGCTGCGCCTTCATGCTCCCCGTTGCCACCCCGCCCAACGCCGTCGTGTTCGCCAGCGGGAGGGTGACGATCGCCCAGATGGCGCGCGCCGGGCTGGTCCTGAACCTGATCGGCATCGTCGTCGTCACCC
>WGEO01000262.1 GCA_015492715.1 Phycisphaerales bacterium
GACGGAGGAGGTGCTGGCGAGGCTGCGCGAGGCGGGCGTGGAGCGGGTGCGCGTGCGGGAGTTCGCCTTTTCGCGCTGGAGCGGCAGGTGGCTGTTCCTGCTGAGCGTGGTGGGTCTGGTGGTGGGGGCGGTGATGATGCGCATGAGCCGGGCGCGGGCGATCGAGCGTTCGAGCGCCGAGGGGGGCGATCCTGCGGCGCTGCTGGACGAGATCATCGCGACGGTGGGGGACATCCGGAGCGATCTGGACGCGATGGGCGGCGAGGACGAGCGTCTGCACGCGATCACGCAGCGCGTCGGGGCGTTGCAGGAGGGGGCGATCGCGCAGTTCGTCGATGCGCGGGAGCGGATGGTGCAGCGGATGGGGCTGGCACGGTTCGCGACGGTGATGGATCGGTTCGCGTCCGGGGAGCGGCGGCTGAACCGGGCGTGGTCTGCGGCGGCCGACGGCGTGCTGGCCGAGAGCGTCGCGTGCCTCGGTGACGCGGAGGTCCGGTTCGGTGAGGCGCGCGAGCGGATGGGGGGTTAGGGTGCTCGCGCAGGCTGCGCACGGAAAAGGCCCATGGATGGGTGTCCATGGGCCCTGATTCGTGCGTGTCGCAGCGGGCGTCGCGAGGGCGTGGGGCTACGGCGCATCGGTCACGGGCTTTCTCCCGGGCGTCCACGGGGCGCCGATCTCGTCCATCTTCTGTTCGATGGCGGTGATGGCCTCGTCGATGGCCTGCAGTTCTGCGCGTTGCGGCTCGAAGAGTTCTGCGGCGAAGGCGACCTGATCGCGCTGGGTCTGCGTGGGATCGCTGGAGACGCTGTAGGTTCCGAAGAGGGCGGTGCTGATGCGTTGGGAGATGCTGGGCGGCGTGGGGACCATGCGACGGCTTGCGCTGGGATCGCCGTTGAGGGCGAGGCCGACGGCGTGGAGGCGGTCGCGGATGTCCTCGAGGTCCGCCAGGAGGGACTGGTCGGCCTCGGGTGTTGCGAGGATGATGCGCCGGAGGGCATCGTGGCGCCGGGTGAGTTCGCCCATGAACGACTGGGCGGCAGCGACGCGCCGGTAGAGCGCCCCGGCCTGCTGCTGGAACTCGAGTTTGGCCTGCGGGTCCCGGCTCGGGAATGAGGCGAGGTCGAGCGCGACGACGCGGAACTCGCGCGGCTCGCCCAGTTCCCTGATCTCGCCCTCGTGGACGAGGCTGAGTTGGGCGGTGTATGTGGCCGGCGGGGCGTAGGGGCCTGCGCCCTGGCCTTGCGGGGAGGCGTAGCGCAGGTCCCATGTCACACGGCGGAGTCCGCTGGACGCGCCGATGGAGAGTCGGCGGACGGTTTCGCCGTCGGCGTCGCGGATGGTCAGGAACATCTCGGGCGAGCGCTCGCGGTCTTCCTCGCGGAGTTGATCGATGCTGGGGTAGTTCTCGGCGGTGAGTTTCTGCTTCTTGCGCTGGGCCTTCTTGGTCTGGGGGACATCCTTGACATGGATGGTGAAGGTTGCGCCGTAGGCGGGGTTGGGAGCGGTGTAGAACTGGGCGCCCTGGTTCCACGGGCTGTTGTAGCCCGCGGGGATGTAGAGCCTGGCATCGCGGACGGGGAAGATGTACGCGTCCTTTGCGAGGATGTCGTCGTTGGCGAGGCGGATGGGTGTGTAGTCGTCGAGGATGTAGAAGCCTCGCCCGAAGGTGGCGGCGACGAGGTCGTTCTCGCGCCGCTGGATCTCGAGGTCTCGGACGGCGATGGTGGGCAGTCCTGCGAGTTTGTGCCAGTTCTTGCCGCCGTTGCGTGTCCAGTATGCGCCGAACTCCGTGCCGACGAAGAGGAGGTCGGGGTCCTCGGTGTCCTCGCAGATGGTGTAGACGATGTTGCGGTCGGGCAGGTCGCCCCGGATGCTGGTCCAGGTCTTGCCGCGGTCTGTGGATCGGAGGATGTAGGGTGTGAAGTCGCCTGCCTTGTGGTTGTCGAAGGATGCGTAGACGGTGTCGGGGTCGTGTCGTGAGGCCTCGATGTCGGAGACATAGGTCATGTAGGGGACGCCCGGGAAGACCTCGATGGTGTTCCATGTGTCGCCGGCGTCGGGCGTGACGCGGATGAGGCCGTCGTCGGTTCCGGTGTAGATGAGGTCTTCGACGAGGGGGCTCTCGGAGAGGGAGACGCAGGTTCCCCAGATGGAGGTGTAGAGGTCCTTGTCGACGGCCTCGGGCGGCTGGATCCTGCCCATGACCTCGAGGGTGTTGCGGTCGAGGCCTCTGGAGAGGTCGTCGCTGATGCGAGTCCAGGAGTTGCCGCGATCGTCGGATCGGAAGAGGTATCTTCCGGCGAAGTAGAGGCGTGTGTGGCTGTGGGGGCTGATGATGAGAGGCGAGTCCCAGTTGAAGACGAAGGGAGGATCGTCGGGTGTGGGCTGGGGCTTGATGTCGAGGGTTTCGCCCGAGCGTCGGTCGTGGCGGACGAGGTTTCCGTACTGCCACTGGGAGTAGACGATGTTGGGGTCTTCGGGGTCGACGGCGGGCTCGAACCCGTCGCCGCCGACGGTGATGAACCAGTCGGCGTTGACGATTCCTGCGCTGTTGATGGTGGCGCTGGGCCCGCCGAGCGTGTTGTTGTCCTGTGTGCCGCCGTAGATGTTGTAGAAGGGCTCGGCGTTATCGACGGCGACGCGGTAGAACTGGGTGAGCGGGAGGTTGGGGAAGTATTTCCAGTTTCTGCAGCGGTCGAATGTCTCGTAGATTCCGCCGTCGCATCCGGCGATGAGGTGGTCGGGGTCGTCCGGGTCGATCCAGAGTGCGTGGTTGTCGACATGCTTGCGTGATTCGCCTGCGCGTCGGATGGTTCGACCGCCGTCGTCGGTGACCATGAGGAAGGTATTGCCGATGTAGCAGCGGTCGGGGTCGTGGGGGTCTGCCCAGATCTCGTTGTAGTACTGCGGGCTGTCGGTCTTGTATGCGCTCATGCGCTGCCAGGTCTCGCCGCGGTTGGTGGAGCGATAGAAGCCGGAGTTGTCTTCCGTGGCGGTGACGATGGCGTAGACGATGTCGGGGTCGGCGGGGCTGATGCTCAGGCCGATGCGTCCGAGGTCTCCGGCGGGGAGTCCCTTGGTGATCTTCTTCCAGGTCTTTCCGGCGTCGGTGGATTTGTAGATGGCGGATTCGGGCCCACCGTCGATGAGGGTCCACTGGGTTCGTCTGCGCTGGTAGCTGGAGGCGTAGAGGGTGTCGGGGTCTCTGGGGTCCATGTGGACCTCGTTGATGCCGGTGTCGTCGGAGATGTGGAGGATGCGGTTCCAGGTCTTTCCGCCGTCGGTGGTCTTGTAGAGTCCTCGCTGTCCGCCTGCGCGCCAGAGGGGTCCCTGTGCGGCGACATAGACGATGTCGGGGTTGCGTGGGTGGATGACGATGCGTCCGATGTGCTCGGAGTCTTCGAGTCCGACGCGGGAGAAGGACTTTCCGCCGTCGGTGGACTTGTAGACGCCGTCGCCGAAGCTGACGGAGCGTTGGGAGTTGTTCTCGCCGGTGCCGATCCAGATGACATTGGGGTTGGTCGGATCGATGGCGCAGGCTCCGATGGAGTACGAGCCCTGGGCGTCGAAGACGGGTGCGAATGTGGAGCCGGCGTTGGTGGTGATCCAGACGCCGCCCGAGGCGGTCGCGACGATCCATCGGCTGTGGTCGGAGGGATCGACGGCGATGTCGCTGATTCGTCCCGACATGGTGGCCGGTCCGATCGAGCGGAAGCGGATGGAGGAGAAGGTCGAGGCGTCGAGCTTGTCGATGGTTGGAGGTTGCGGCTGCGACTCGTTGTCGGCGGGGGGCTGCTGCGCGAGGGTGGGGACGGCGAGCAGGCAGGTCGCGACGAGGGTTCTGCGCATCTCTGATCTCCTCTGTGCCCGCGGCGCACGGGTCGGTTCGACCCGGCGGGTGCGATGGGCCCCATCGAGCGTAGTGGGGACCATCGGCGGGCGCGTGCCCTTTTTGAAGGGGCGCGGGGTGGGTTTGGTTGCGGACGGGGTTATCGGAACCGGTCGGGCGCAGGTGGCAAGGGGGAACCACGGGCGCGGGAGCGTGGGCGATCTGAGACGAGGATCTGTGGGGGCCGCGTCCGGTTCGCTGCTTTGTGAAGGGGGGCGTGGTGGCGGGTCAGCGCGGGGTGGTGTTGCGCAGGAGCTGGCTGGGCCTGACGACGACCTGCGGGGCGTGCCCGTTCTCGTGCTGGTCGGGGGGGCGGTTCTGGTCGTCGGTCTCGGGCTTGGACTGGTGGTTCTTGTGGTCTTCGTGCTCGAAGCGGACGCTGACGCGTTTGGAGACGCCGCGTTCCTGCATGGTGACGCCGTAGAGGCGGTCTGCGGCGCTCATCGTTCGCTTGTTGTGTGTGATGACGATGAAGTGTGAGAGGTCGGTGAACTGGCGCACGACGCGTGTGAATCGCTCGACATTGGCGTCGTCGAGTGCGGCGTCGACCTCGTCGAGGACGCAGAAGCAGGATGGGCGGGATCGGAAGATGCTCATGAGGAGTGCGACGGCGGTCATGGTCTTCTCGCCGCCGGAGAGCTGGCTGATGGCGCGTGGTTCCTTGCCCGGGGGCTTTGCGAAGACCTCGATGCCGGATTCGAGGGGATCGATGATGTCGGTGACGACCTTCTCGCCGTCGACCTCCTTGACGAGCGGCATGAGTCGGAGTTCGGCCTTGCCCCCGCCGAAGAGTTTGCGGAACATGCCCTGCGGGCCGCAGAACTCCTGCTGGATTCTGGTGAATGCTTCTTCGAACTGGACCTTGCATGCCTCGTCGAGGCGTTGGACGAGGGATTCGAGGGTGGCGCGTGCCTTGTCGATGTCTGCGACCTGGGCGACGAGTTCTTCGTTCCGGGATTCGAGCCTGCGTGCTTCCTCGATGGCGTCGAGGTTGACATTGCCGAGGCGTTTGATCTCGGCGCGCAGGTCTCGGATCCGGCTTCTGGCCTCGCCTCTGTCGATGGGCTTGACGGCGGGGTCGCTCATGACGGCGCGGTAGGCGGGATATTCGAGGGCGAGGTCGATGGCGTCGTCTTCGATGGCGCGCTGTTCGAGGTTCTCGCGCTTGACCTCGACCTCGCGTCTGGCGATTTCGAGGCTCTGCCAGTCGCGTTCGAGGCGTTGGGCGTGCGTGCGTCCTGCGCCGAGGCGTTCGGCGAGGTCGCGCAGGCGGGGCTCGAGGGATTCGAGTTCGGCCTGGAGGGTCGCGATGCGTTCGTCGAGTGCGTCGCTGCGTTCCTGGGCGTGTTCGATGGCGGCGTCGGCCTGCGTGATGGTCTGCTCGTGCTCGCTCAGGCGGTCTGTCAGGTGCTGTATCTGGGCGTGCAGGTCGCGCTGCTGGCGGACGGCGTCGTCGAGTGTGAGGCGGCGTGCCGCCTGCTCGCGCCGGATCGAGGTGAGCTGCTCGGCGAGGCGTCCGGCCTCGACGCGTGCGTGGGCGAGGTTTTCCTGGGCCTCGTCGCTGGCGCGGCGCTGGGCATCGAGGTCCGTCTCGACGATCTTGGCCTGTTGGGCCTGCTCGGCGGCGAGGCGTTCGAGGGATTCGGCGCGTCGGCAGAGTTCGTCTCGGTCGCGGCGGATCGACGCGATGCGATCGTCGAGTTCCTGGGCTTCCTGGGCGAGGGTCTGGCGTTCGCGCTGCAGGCGTTCGTGCTCGGCGGTCACGCGATCGAGTTCGGCGCGGGCCTTGAGCAGGTTCTGCTGGAGGGTGGCCGAGGTCGCGGCGGAGGCCGCGCGCTGCTCGGTCAGGCTTGCGGTGGTCTCGTCGAGGCGGCCCAGGGCGGTGCGTTTGCGTCCGATCTCGTCGGCGAGGGAGGCGAGGTGTGACTGGAGGGTTTGCAGTTCGTTCTGACGCTGGAGGATGCCGGCGCCGTGGTCGGGGGCGATGGGGCCTGCGGTGGTGCGTCCGTCGGGTTCGAGGATCTCGCCGCGTCGGGTGACGAACCGCTGCGAGGCGAGCGGGCCTGCCGACAGCATGAGGGCGGCGTCGAGGTCGGGCGTCAGCCATGTCGTTGCGAGGAGCCGATCGAGCAGGTCGTTCATGCCCTCCGGTGCGTGGGGGGCGGGCTGGAC
>WGEO01000263.1 GCA_015492715.1 Phycisphaerales bacterium
GATCATCGCCCGCGAGAACAACCAGCCCCGACGCGCCCCCATCGCCGGCATCCTCTTCATGCCCAACCGCCAGCCGGTCAAACGACCCGGCGACGACGGCTACTTCCTCGTCCAGCGCATCAACCCCGCCTGGCTGGCCGTCTCCGCATTCCTCCGCTCCCGCCGATGGATCCACGCCCTGCTCCCACACCTCGCGCCCGGCGTCCGCAGGGACCCCACATGCCCCGCCCGCCTCCTCGTCGACGAGCGATACACGCCCGTCTTCAAACGCGAGGTCTTCCACCTCCTGGGATACCGCATCCTCCGCCGAGGACCCGAGCACCACTGGCCAATCTGGAAACGAGCCCTCCACGCAAGCATCGGCATCTGCGCCGCCGTCGTCTCCATGCTCCTCAACGCCTTCCGGGGCGGCGAGAGGACCGTCCTTCAAAACCCCTCCGAGCACGACTGGCTCGTCACCCGCCGAACCCTCGACCTCGAGCCAACCCCCGGGCAAGACGCAATGGGGTGACCGCCCCTTGGAATGGCCATCGCGGGATGGCTCACCGCAAATCCCGGCAACGCAAGATCCCCGCGACCCGAATCCCAGGAAAGACACTGGGTTCTTTGATATGGCCCAATAACTTTGACCATATTTTTCTTGCCGGGACTTGCCCCCCCGCGCGTGATACATTGCGGATATCCGATCAAGCGAGGCGGCGCCATGCACGAGTCACGGACACACAGGCCATTGCCCTCGATCACCAAGGCTTTCACCATGGTCGAACTGCTCGTGGTGATCGCCGTCCTGATGATGCTGCTGGGCCTGCTCCTTCCCGCGATCGGAGGCGTGATCGGACACGCCCGCCTCACACGCGATTCGGGCATCATCCGCCAGCACGCCGCTTCCTTCGAGTTGTACACCCGTGACTGGGATGGCATCTATCCCGTTGCGAACTTCGACTCCCTCTATTCCTGCGCTCAGGCATGGTTCCATCCCTTTCTCGACGCGGGATACTTCGATTCCGTCGTTCAGGCAGACCCTGTCGCCGTGCCGAAATGGGGGAAGGTCCGATTCTGGCAGAGCATCACCACTTTCTACGATGCGGATCTGATGGTTCCGGGCATGGTTCCCCCATATGAACTGCAACACCCGATCGCGGTCCGGACAGATCAGATCACCTTCCCCTCGGACAAGGGAATCCATCTCATGTTCCACACCGGCCCGCTCTGGCTGGAAGACGGCGCCGAGGCCTTCTGCTGCGCAGGAACCCGCCTGGTCGTCCCCGTCGCAATGGCAGATGGCTCCGCCATGACAGGAAGCATGTGGGATTTTCTGGAAGGTACGGAAGTCTACATCGAGCACGGCATCGGCGCCCCCGTCGTCTCCACATGGGGAGGCTATCGCGCCAGAGATCGTCGATGAATAGACCTCGCCGATATTATGAAGGAGCAAAGCCATGCGCACATCACACGGACTCGCCGCACTGCTGATCGCCGCCGCATGCTGCACATATGCCATCAACACATTCGCCCAGCCCGGCGGCGGCGGCGCACCAGCATGCTGCAAATACAACTACTCATGGCCCAACGGAGAAGAGGACTGCGGCGGCACGAGCGCGACCGCATGCGAGAGCTCCTCGACAGGAGCAGGCATAACAGATGTACTCTCACGCAAGACACACCTTCTTCGCTGGGCGCAATGCTATACATATAATCTTGGCTTCGGCGAGTACTTTGCCAGAGTCCCGTGCGATGCCCCGCCGTGCACATTCGCGACCATCGTCGGAGCACGCTCGGACGAAACATGTTGCCGGGCCTGTGGCGTCGGCGGCTGGGAAACACCCGTCATCACGCTCCAGGGCTTCAAGGTCTACGACTGCGCAGGCCAGTGTGACGAGGACATTGACTGATGTACCCCTTCCTTCTGAGAGTGTCGGCGGTCTTCCTTGCATGCCATGCGCATGCAATCCCCGCCCCGGACGATCGGCCCGATCCCGACGAGTTCGCGCGGCTCGTCGAACTCGTGCAGGACAAGGTCCGGGCCGACATCCTGTGTATCGCCACCTACCGGGCGGAGGGCGACGCCATCGCCCAGGTCACCGTCGCCTGCCATCCCGCCTCGGGCGCGTTCATACGGGCCGATGCCCAGGGAGTCATCTGCCGCACCCCTGACGGCAGCGTGCTCGTTGCTCGATCGCCCGCCGAGCCGCCCCGCCCGCTGGACACGGATATGGAAGATGCCGGCTTTGACCTCGCCCTCGTGGACCAGTTTCCGACAACGGTGTTCGCATACCTTCTCGATCACCCCGACG
>WGEO01000264.1 GCA_015492715.1 Phycisphaerales bacterium
CGCGGGGCGGCTGGGTGGCGGGATGCGCGATGCCCTGCTGCCGATTGCGGATATTCTCATCGGGATGGGCTCGCTGCTCCTGACGCTCGGGCTGGGGGGGATCTTCCTGGATGCCCTGCGACTGGCGCCCGTGATCCTGCACCCGGCCCCGGGCGTGGGAGAGGCCTTCGACCCATCGCGGTCGCACTTCGAGGATGCGCGGGATGGTGCTGACTGACGCGCAGCGCGAGCTGATCGATGCGCGGATCGATCGGGCGGTCGAGGCCCTGCCGGGCGATCTGCGGCGTCTTCTCGATGAGATCCCGCTGATCGTGCTGGATCGTCCCACCGGCGGGATGCTGCGCGAGATGGGTGTCGTCGATCCCCGGGAGGGAGGGCGGATCGCGGGGCTGCATACGGGCATTGCCCGGACCGAGCGGAGTGTCGAGCACTCCGGAGAGCTTCCGGGACAGATTCACCTGTTTCGCGAGGGTGTGCTGCACATGGCGGGGGGCTGGCCCTCGCGGGTCGACGAGGCGTTTCTGGCCACGCTGGACGAGGAGATCCGGATCACGCTCCTGCATGAGATCGGGCATGAGTTGGGGCTGGACGAGGACGATCTGGAGGCTCTGGGATATGACTGAGAGGGGTCTGTGTTGAAAGGATGTACTACGCTTTCCGAAGACGATTGCATGGAGGGCGCGTTGGGTGCGCCTGTCAACGGAATCACGGCGCGTATGCCACGGAGGATGAGCCCATGATGCGGAGCAGGTTGGCGGTCGGGTGTCTGGCGGGGCTGATCGCGGCGGGAGCCGCCCCGGCTCAGGACACGCGCGGTGTGGCGATGATCACCATCAAGGGCATCGTCGCCGACGCGCCGGGTCCCTTCGACTGGCTGCTGGCTTCGGACAGGGCACACACGCTGGGCGACTACATCGACATGCTCGAGGAGGCCGGCGACAGCGACGAGATCGATGCGGTGGTCGTTCGCCTCAAGGACGCCCAGCTCAGCACGACCCAGATTCAGGAGTTGGGGCAGGAGATGCGGGCTCTGCGTGCCGCGGGGACGCCCGTGCATCTGTTTGCGGAGAACTATGGCACCAGCGAGGTGCTGCTCGCGTCGTATGCGGACGAGGCGCTGATCCAGTCCGGCGGGGCGGTTTCGTTTCCCGGGCTGTACATGGAGGAGATGTTCTTGGCCGACACGCTGCACTGGATCGGGATCGAGCCGGACTTTGTGCAGATCGGGGATTACAAGGGCGCCAGCGAATCGCTCATGAACTCAGCGCCCAGCCCCGCATGGGATGAGAACATCTCGCAGTTGCTCGATTCCATGTACGAGAACATGCGCGCGATGGTCGCCGAGGGACGGGGGCTCAGCACATCGCAACTGGATCGTGCGATGGAGGAGTTGTGGTGGGCGGACGCGCAGGATGCGGTCGAACTTGGCGTGGTCGATGCGGCGGTGGACCTCGCGGCACTGGGAGATTATCTGGAAGGCAATCTGGGAGGCGAGATCGAGTGGATCAACGACCTGGGAGCGGGCGACGGCCCTTCGGCGGCAGACATGATGGCAAATCCCTTCGCCATGATGCGGATGCTGATCGAGAAGCCCGAGCACAGGGCGACGCGCAACACGATCGCGATTCTGCACATCAACGGCGCGATCGTCGATGGGGACTCGTCCGGTGGGAGCATGTTCGGCGGGGCGACCACGGGCAGCCGAACCATCCGCAACGCGATCGAGGACATCATCCGGCAGGACAAGATCGGGGGCGTGATCGTGCGCATCGAGTCGCCGGGCGGCTCGGCGATCGCGAGCGAGGTCATCTGGCAGGGACTCCAGCGGCTGCGCGAGCACAAGCCGGTCTGGGTCTCGGTGGGATCCATGGCGGCCAGCGGGGGCTACTACATCGCCGTGGGTGGCGAGCGGATCTTCGTGAATCCGTCGAGCATCGTGGGCTCGATCGGTGTCGTGGGGGGGAAACTCGCGATGGGCGGGCTGTTCGAGAAGGTGCGGGTGCATGTCGTGCCCCGCGCTCGCGGGCCAAGAGCGGAATTGATGTCCACGCTTCGCCCGTGGAATGATGAAGAGCGGGCGTTGATCCGCTCGCGGATGCAGGAGACCTACGACCTGTTCACGCAGCGTGTGAGCCAGGGGCGGAAGGGCATAGACCTTGCCAAGACCGCCGAGGGGCGTCTGTTCACGGGTGACAAGGCCGTCGGGCTCGCAATGGCCGACGAGATCGGATCGCTCGAGGATGCGATCGGTGCCATGGCGAAGGAACTGGGCTGGTCGCGTTACGACATCATGCACTTTCCCGGGCCCAAGAGTTTCGACGAACTGATCGAGGAGGCTCTGGGCGGGTTTGCGTCGGCCCCTCTCGGCACGCGGGCGAGGGCGGGCGTGCTGGGCGAGATCGCAAGTGGGCTTCGCTCGCTGCTGGGGGCGCGAACATGGTCGTCCGTGAGCGCGCAGCTCGAGGCGATCATGCAGTTGCGGGAAGAGCCCGTGGTGCTCACCATGCCGAGGGCGTTGATCACGAGATAGGCATCGGGATCAGGCGGGGGCTTCGAGCAGGCGGATGACCTCGTCGGATCCGGCCTGCCCGCGTCGGCTCTGCGCCCAGTCCAATGCCGTCCACCCGTTGGCATCGGTGAGTGCCGGGTCTGCGCCGCGGGCGAGGAGCAGGGCGACCGTCTCGTGGTCGGCGCGGTCGGCGGCGAGCATCAGGGCGCTGAGCCCGGCGTCGTCCTGAGCGTCGATGTCGAACCCGTGATCGAGCAGTTCGGCGATGAGGTCCGTCGGTGCCCCGGCGGCGACGGCGTGCAGCAGTGTCGTACGCCCCTCGCGATCGCGGGCGGTGGGATCTGCCTTGTCCAGCAGCAGCCGAAGCCCGTCGGTGTTGCCGCTCATCGCGGCGATCATGATGGCGGACTGGTCCCAGTCGTTCGTGTTTCGCGGGTCTGCGCCAGCTTCGAGGAGCAGTCGCATGGTGTCCGTCCTTCCGCGAGCTGCGGCGATCATGAGGGCGGTGTAGCCGCCCCTGCCCTTGGCCTCGAGCTGGGCCCCCTCGGTGATGAGCAGGTCGACGACCTCGGGCGTGTTCCAGCCGGCGGCGTAGATGAGCGGCGTGCGTCGGTCGATGTCGCGGGCGTCGATGCGTGCCTGTGCGTCGAGCAGCACGCGGACCGCTTGGGGCGTGCCGCTGAACGCGGCGCAGATGAGCGGGGTCATGCCGGTTCTGCGCCCGATCTGGTGGATTCGGAGGTCCACGGGCGTTCCACGCGCGAGTTCCTCCCGGATCGCCTGAGCATCGCCGCGCAAAGCCGCCTCATGGATGGGATGGAGGGAGTCTGAAGTGGTAGCCGATGCCTGCGACGAGGCGACGAACTGCTGCAGGCCGAGAATGGCGGCGGCCCCGATGGCAACGACGAGGACGACGCGGGCGATGAACGGAGACTGGTGCTGGTTGGGCATGGGTACCCCCTCGGGATGTTCCCATGAGGATAGCACCCGGTGGGGAGCGTTTATCCGCCTTCGAACCGGATGCCCGACTTGATCATGGTCGCCAGAAGCCCCAGCGCGGGATCCTTGAGCTCGGCGACGCGGAAGACATCCCAGTTCTCTCGCAGGTAGGCGGTCGTGAATCGGAGGACATGCGACAGGGTGATCGCGTGGAACCCCTTCGTTGGTTCTTCGATGTGCGATCCGAAGGCGAGCAGGCGGGCCCTGTGGCCGTGGCGCATCTGCGTGCGCCCTGTTCGGATGAGTTCCTGTGCGAGCGAGGGAGATTCATCTTCGTCGCAGCAGCCAAAGCGGGTCAGGGCCACGCGGAGCACGGCAGGGTCGCGGGCTCCGCGATTGAGTTCCGCCCGTCCTTCCTTGACTTCGGCGATGATCATGTCGGCCTGATCGAGGTCGGCGGCGAGTTTCGAATCGGGGGCCGGGATGACTCGATCGTGGCGCGGGTCGTTGCCACCGCGGGTGACAAGGCGTGCGGCGTTGGGAAAGCGAACGGCGAGGATGTCCAGATCCGTGGCGGTGCGATGCCCGCCGTGACGCATCGCTTCCACGATGGGAAACTCCGTGACGGTGAAGTATCCATTGATTCGAAGGTATGCCTGAACCAGGAGGACGGCGTTATCCATGCGTCTCTCCGTGCACCGTGCCCTCGCTGCGCCGGATGCGGAGCAGGCGGGCGTTGATGGCCACGACGACCGTCGACAGCGACATGAGGACGGCGCCGACGGCCGGGCTGAGGATGATGCCTGCGGGGCTGAGCACGCCTGCCGCCAGCGGGATCGCAACGATGTTGTATCCCGCACCCCACCAGAGGTTCTGGACCATCTTGCGATATGTAGCGCGGGCCAGGTCGATCACGGCGCAGACATCGCGGGGATCGGAGCGGACGAGCACGATGTCGGCGGATTCGATGGCGACATCGGTGCCGGCGCCGACCGCGATCCCGACATCGGCCTGGGTGAGTGCGGGGGCGTCGTTGACGCCGTCTCCGGTCATGGCGACGCGCAGGCCGCGACGCTGGATCTCCTCGATCTTCTGGGCCTTCTGATCGGGAAGGACCTCGCTGAAGACCTCGTTGAGCCCGAGTTCTTCGGCGACCCACGCGGCCACGGCACGAGCATCGCCGGTGAGCATCATGACCTGGAGTCCCATTGCCTTGAGACGAGCGACGGCCTCGCGAGATTCGGGACGGATGATGTCGGCCAGAGCGATCGCGCCGAACGGTCTCCGGTCGATCAGCACGAAGACGACAGTCTTGCCCTGGGCCTGTGCCTGTGAGACGCGGGGATCGTCGATCGTGATGGCCTGATCCTGTAGATAACCTGGGCTGACCACCATGACCTCCTGCCCATCGACGAGGGCCCGTGCTCCCCGCCCGGGGATGGATCGGAAGTCCTGTGGGGTGTCGATTTCGATCCCGCGTTCTTCTGCACCTGCGACGATCCCCTGGGCGATCGGGTGCTCGGACTGGCGTTCGACCGCGGCGGCAGCGCGGATGACCTCTCGCTCATCGTCGCCAAGAAGCGGAATGATATCGGTGATGCCGAACCGCCCCTCCGTCAGCGTGCCCGTCTTGTCGAAGACGACGGCATCGAGGCTTCGTGCGGATTCGAACGCGGTGCGATCCCGGATCAGGAGCCCGTTACGGGCGCTGATCGCCGTGGAAACGGCGACTACGAGCGGGACGGCAAGGCCCAGCGCATGCGGGCAGGCGATGACCATGACGGTAACCGTGCGTTCGAGGGCGAACGCGAAGTCGCGCCCGATCGCGAGCCAGGAGGCGAGCGTCAGCCCGCCGACGCTGATGGCGACCACGGTGAGGAAAAAAGCCGCACGATTGGCCAGGTCCTGCGTGCGGGATCGTGACTGCTGGGCCTTGCGAACCAGATCGATGACCTGTGCGAGATAGGTCTCTTCTCCCGTTCTTGCAACCTCGACGGTGATGGCGCCCTCGCCGTTGATGGAGCCGGCGATGACCTCGTCGCCAACGGACTTGGGCACGGGTCTGCTCTCGCCCGTCAGCATCGACTCATTGACGCTCGTCGTGCCATCGACGACGATGCCGTCGGTGGGGATCTTCTCGCCCGGGCGCACGAGCACGAGGTCCTTGTGAGTCAGCTCGCTAACCGGCAC
>WGEO01000265.1 GCA_015492715.1 Phycisphaerales bacterium
GCCCCGCGGCGCGCATCTGCCGGCGTCGTGGGGCTTTTCATTGCCCCCGTGGCTTGAACCGGGGGTGGCGGCGGGGTTTGCGTGTGCTGCGCGGGTCCAGCGGATTCTCAGCGTCTGCGTCGGGCGGCGAGCACCCCGGCCAGCGCGAGCGGGGCCAGGGAGGGAGCCTGGCGATGGCCATCCACGGTGGCAAGCCCGTCTGCATCGAGCCTGCGGCGTGAAAGGTTCGGAACATGCTCATCGGGTCGGCGTGTGGATCCCGCGGGCGAGGTCCGAGAAGGTCATGCGGGCTCCCCGGGTCGGGGGATCGGCTGATGCGGGACATCCCCCTATCCGGGCCGTGTCCACGGATTGCTGGTCGAATCCATGGGGAAGTGATGCAGGTAGTCCATGGGTATTCCGATGCACCGTCGTCGAGAGGGGATCTGGCGAATGCGGATGCTTGCGCGATTCTCGGATTCGATCGCCGCCCGCCTTGCGGGCGTGGTGTTTCTCGCCTCGTTCCTGCCAGCGGCGTGTGTGGTCGTGATCGTGGGCGGGATGATGGTTCGCGGTCAGACGCGTGCGATCGAGGATCGTCTCGTGGCGCAGGCGGAGGATCGTCTGCACGCGGTGGATACCTGGATCCAGGGGTACCAGTCGATCGCGGAGGGGCTGGCTCATGCGCCGCTGATTCGCTGGGGGCTGCGGGCGGCAGCGGATGGTGATACGAAGGTCGGGGAGGGTACGCGGGAAGCGGCGACGGCCCTGCTGGGTGTGTTCCAGGAGCAGGCGTGGGGCGATACGCATCATTTCTATGTGACCGATCCGAGCGGCACGGTGGTCCTCAGCCCGTTGCACGCGGACCAGCCACGGGCACATCTGGGGAACGCGCTGGGCGATCGGGTGTGGTTCGGCGACGCGCTGGAACGACCTTTGGTAACGCCGGTCTTCGGGTTTCCGGAGAAGGACCACCACCACCCGCTCGTGACGCACCCGGTGCGGGACGAAGACGGGCGTGCGATGGGTGTGGTGGTGATCGAGATCTGCACGGACGCGCTGGCGGGGATGCTGGCGACGGAGTTCAAGGACACGGTGAGTTATCTGGTGTCGCTGGACGAGTCGGAGCCGCGGCTGGTGAGCACGGGCGAGGTTGCATCTTCGACGGGCCTTCTTTCGCGTGCGTGGCGGTTGCGGGAGCGTCAGATCGGCGAGGCGGAGGCGTCGTCCGGGGAGACGATCCTGGGGGTGTATGAGCCGTCGGGCGTGTATCCGTGGATGGTCTGTATGGAGGCGGATGCGGGGACGATTCTCGCGCCGGTGCGGGCGCGGATGCGGATGCTGGGCGTGCTGGTGGGCGTGCTGAGCGTTCTCGCGGCGCTGGGCGGCTGGCTGGTGGGTCGGCGTTTCGTGCGTCCGCTGCTGGCGTTGGGAGCGGCGGCGCGTCGGATCGCCGACGGGAATCTGGACGATTCGATCGACGCGGGAACGCGTCGGGACGAGGTGGCGCGTCTGCAGCAGTTGTTCGAGCGGATGCGT
The DNA here is from genome assembly GCA_015492715.1 of Phycisphaerales bacterium. GTDB lineage: Bacteria > Planctomycetota > Phycisphaerae > Phycisphaerales > UBA1924 > S146-42. The sequence continues at coordinate 1,519 of WGEO01000265.1, forward strand.
CTTGCGCTGCGCGATCATGTGGCGGGGCTGGATCGTCTGATCCGGAAGCGGACGGCGGACCTTCGCAGGGCGACGGAGGATCTGTCGGCCCAGCGGGAGCGGTACGAGTTGGCGCTCCGGGGTTCTCGCGATGCGATCTTCGACTGGGATGTGGGCGGCGGGGTCGTGTGCTTCCCGTCGTCGCGTCTTGCGGAGATGCTCGGGGACCCGTCGCTGCAGGGGGACCTAGCGCTGGAGCGGTTCCTTTCGCTGCTGGATCCGGACGATCGGAAGGGATTGCAGGACCGTCTGGAGCGTTTCCTGAGCGGAGGGGAGGACTACCTCGAGGCGACGGTCTCGATGGCGACCCGTGCGGGCGGGCGGGTGCATGCCCTGCTGCGGGCGACGGCGGTGCGTGACGAGGACGGCAGGGCGGTGCGCGTGGCGGGGTCGATCGCGGACATCAGCGAGATGCACGAGGCGAGGCAGCGGCTTCGCCGGGCGGCGGAGACCGACGAGTTGACCGGGCTGGCGAATCGATCCGTGATCACCCGGCACATCCAGCATGCCCTTGCGCGTGCGCGTCGGGGCGGCTCGATCTGTGCCGTGCTCTTCTTCGACTTCGATCGGTTCAAGGTGATCAACGACTCGCTGGGGCACGATGTCGGCGACAAACTCCTGCAGAGCATCGCGGGCCGGCTCGTGGAGAATATCCGGGAGTTCGATGTGGCGGCCCGGATCGGGGGCGACGAGTTCGTGGTGCTGCTGGACATGCTGGAGCGACCGAGCCAGGCGCTGGAGATTGCGCAGCGTCTGCTGGAGGTGTGCGCCGAGCCGCACGAGATCGACGGGCATCGCATCGTGTCGACGGCGAGCATCGGCATGGCGACGAGCGAGCACGGGTACACGGACGCCGGGGAGATGCTGCGCGACGCGGATACGGCGATGTACCAGGCGAAGGTGCGTGGGAAGGGCTGTGTGGTCGTGTTCGACACGCAGATGCATGTGGACGCGGTGCGCCGTCATGCGCTCGAGGACGAGTTGCGCAAGGCGCTGGATCTTGGGCAGTTCAGCCTGCAC
>WGEO01000266.1 GCA_015492715.1 Phycisphaerales bacterium
AAGAGACAGGCGCAGCTGGATGTATTGGGTTTCAGGGATGACCGAGGCACGCGTGATGTCCTGAAGATCCTCGAAGGCGGCGACCTTGTCGAACTTTCCGCCTTTCATGAACTGCGAGGCCCACTGCCGCGCCTCCTGGACGAGTATCGAGGGATCTGTATTGTTCAGGATGCTCATCAGGACGCGGTCGGAAGTCATCGCGAGCGCCTGAGTCTTCATGAACCGTTCGATCTCGTCTCTATCCGGTTCCTGATAGACCTGCGTGGCTTCCGTCTTCGGCGCCTTGATCTCGAAGACGACGGTGGCCTCATAGATCGGGTAGATGGCCAGAAACGCGTAGTGCGCCACCACGCCGACGATCGCTCCGGCGACGACGGTCGCCGCCAGGACCCAGCGGTACTTCTTGAGCAGACGGATCGGGTCGATCTGCACCGTGGTCGAGCCACCCGTCTGTGCGGGTGTCGTCCTGGGCCTCGCGCCGGGCGGGGCGACTCGGGCGGCTGGTGCTGTGGGCATCGTCATTCCTCGCTGTGCGCCCCTGGCGGGCACTTCCTGCATCGTCATGGGCCCATAATCGGCCCAAATGGTCAGCCAAGTGAGGCGATCTTCGCCTTCGCCTCTTCTAGCAGTTCCCTGTCCTGATCGCGGAGGTTCGCGCCATTCTTCGTGATCGCATCGATCACCTGCACGATGGCTCCGCTTCGATCCTTGTCGCCTCGTGCGGCCCGCGTGATCGCCACATGCAGCGCGATCGTCGGGTTCGCCTCGATGCTCCCCGTCAGGAGCAGGGCCCGCTCGAGGACCTGCTCGGCCTCCTCCAACTGCCCGAGGCGATAGAGCACCCAGCCCAGGGTGTCCAGCACGCTCGGGTTATCAGACGCAAGTTCGACGGCCCGGCGAGCGTGCGGGAGGGCGTCGGCTGCTCGATCCAGGTCCTCGGCGAGCACATACGCGAGGTTGTTGTGCAGCTGCCACTCGTCGTCGAACTGCGCGAGGCCCTCCTGCCAGGTGAGCACGGCATCCTCGGGGCGATCGTGGCGCAGCAGGGCCGTGCCCTTGAACACATAGGCACTCTTGCGCACGCCCATGTCGTTCGGTTGCGCGATGAGTTGGTCGAACAACTGCATCGACTGCAGGAAGGTGTCGTCCTCCTCGCTCAGGGCACGGGCCGCGAAGAGGTCGAGCAGCTCGCGCCGCTGTCCGCCACGCTTGGCCTCCTGCAGTGTCCGATAAAGAAGGGGCGTGTTCCCAAAGATCCGTCGGACCTCGCCATACCAGCCGCTGGGGCCGGCGTTGAGTTGGATCACGAGCGCAAAGGCCCGCACGGCGTCCTCGATCGCCAGATCGTCGCGTCCCAGTCCGTGCAGTGCCTCGGCCCGTGCCAGCAGCAGGCCGGGATTGTTGACTACGACCTGCTCGATGCTGTTGAGCGCGTCGATGGCGCGCTGGTAGTCCGAGGTTCCGCTGCGCATGAGGCTGCTGACATATCGCAGCGCCGTCTGGGCGTCGTGTGAACGCTCCCAGGCGAGTTCGTAGTAGGTTCGCGCCCGCTGCCAGTCGTCGGCGTTGGCGAACGCATTGCCGATGTTCAGCAGGAGCCGCAGGTCGCCCGGGTTGTTCTCCACGATCGTCGAGGCCATGGTGGCCGCGTCGGCAGCGCGTCCGGCCTCCACGAATCGTTCGATCACATCCTGAAGCAGTTGCATGGTCGGCGGGCGTGCCTCGACCGCCCGGCGCAGGTCGTCGAGCGCCTCGTCGTCCTCGCCCAGCCTCGCGAGGATCTGCGAGCGCAGGCGGTACGCCTCGGCGAACGACGGATCGTTGCTGATGGCCGTGCCCAGATCTTCGCGGGCGTCGGCGAGCAGGGCGGGGTTCCCCGTCTTTTCGAAGCGCTTCGCCGCAAGTCGTGCTCGCTGGAAGTATGCCCGCGCCGAGTTCGGGTACTGCTGAACCAGTTGTTGCACCAGCGTCTGGGCGCGGTCCAGATCATCCGCCAGGATGGCGTTCTCCGTCCGCAGCAGGCGGACCGTCTCGTCCGCGAATCCCTCGGCCTCCAGCGACGCGAGCAACTGCTCGGCCTCGTCGTGGTAGCCCGCACGCATCAGCATCTCCCCCAACCGCTTCGCATAGTCTTTCTGGGGGGTGTCCTTGCCACTCTCGACGATCGCCGTGTAGGAGTCGATGGCCTCATCGAAGCGTCCGATCGAGGCGAGGGTGTCGGCGAGGATCTTCTCGACGATCAGGGTGTCCTCGTCCTCCCATCGCTTGGCCTGGCGGATGGCCTCGATGCCCGCGTCGCGCTGCCCGTGCTCGATGAGGAAGCGTCCGAGTTCCAGGTACGGCTCGGGGCCCGGCAGGTCGCCGAACTGGTTGAAGAGCGCGCCGATGTATTCCGTGAACTCCCGTCGGGCCTGCTCCAGGTCTCCCTGCTCGGCGTGCCAGCGGGCGTCGAGGCGTGCCAGTTCGAGCGTGTCGCCCTCGTCGCGCAGGGCATCCAGCAGCGGGCGGGCCTCGTCCCACCTCGCGTCGTCCATGAGCAGGCGGACGAGCTTGATCCGGTTTGCCCGGTTCTCCGGCTCGCGTGCGAGGATCTCCTTGCGGATACGCATGGCCTCGGCGCGATTGCCGACCTCGGCCTCCAGATCAAGGCGAAGTTCGCGCAGCGTGGCATTGCCCCGTGCGAGTTCCTCGACATCCATGAGCACGCGCAGGGCCTCGGCGCTCTGGCCGGCTCGCCGGAGTTGGCGCACATACTCGGCGATGAGTCCCGTGTCGTCGCCACGCAGACGCATCGCCTCGCGATAGGTCTCCAGCGCCGCGTTCGTCTCGCCGAGTGCGAACTGGATCTGTCCGATGCGGCGCAGGATGTCCACCCGCTCGGGGCGCAGTTCGCGTGCCTCCTGAAGCACGGCGAGCGCGTCCGACAGACGCCCCTGCATGCTCAGGAGTTGCGCGCGGTAGGTCCTACCTCCCACGCCGTCCAGATCGGCCTGCTCGGCACGAGCGACCAGCGGCTCGGCGGCGTCCTCGTCGCGATCGGCGATCGCCCGAAGAATCTGCAGCTCGAGCACTGTCTTGTTGTCCGGATCGAGTGCAACGGCCTGCTCGAGGATCTGGCGCGAGAGGTCGTCCTCGCCGTTGCGCACCGCGACGCGGTACTTGGCCAGCAGCTTGTCGATCGGCGCCATGTCCGGCGAAGAGTCGATGATCCCAAACGCGATCTCGGTCGGGGTCTGCCCGGAGTTCAGCGCCGATCGGAGACGCTGAAGGTTCTCGTTGTCGGGATTGGCGGCGAGCCCCTGCGCGACCGCCTCGCGTGCCTCGTCGAAGGCGCCCGTGTTCAGGAGAAAAGTCGTCAGTTGTCCGAAGAGGCGGGCGTCGGGGCCGATCCGGTCGATCGCGTCGCGCAGCATCTGGACCGCGGCGTCCATGTCTCCCGGCTCGATCTCCGTGCCCTGGGCGACCCGTGCTGCACGGATGAGGACATCC
>WGEO01000267.1 GCA_015492715.1 Phycisphaerales bacterium
CTCATGGGCGTGCCCGCGGCTGTCAGCAGGGCGCCGACCACCGTCGCACTGTCGTCGCCGCCCTTCAGGCGGGCGATGATGCTCGAAACGCCCTCGAAGACCGTCCCGTCCTCCACGCCCTCGACGCCGAACAGCACCACCTGCCCCGGATCCGCGCTCTCGATCACGATGGCGTCGTCGCCCTCGGTCCCGTCGATCCGCAGTTCCTCACCCACGAGTTCCGCCGACAGCAGCCGGCGCTGCTCGAGAGACTCAAGGCCCGAGAACGAAATCTGCTGCTTCTTCGTGCGTCGCATGGCTGATGCTCCTCGTGGGCGGCCCGATCGCCGCGTGTGCAGATCCCTAAGTCGCCCCCGGGGCAACCCCTCCCGAGATTCCTTCCGCCTCACTCCGCAATCGACCCCGGCATAACCCGACCAGACGCCCCAGACGCAGGCAGGACGCCGCCCGAGAACCCGGGCCTACGATCCATCCATGGCGTGGATCACCAAGAACTCAGCGACCATGCGCGTCGAGCGCCGTCCCGAGCCCTACCTCACCCAGACCATGCGATCGCGCCTCGAATCCGAGGTCCTGCCCCGCTACGAGACGAAGAAGGCCGCCCTCCTGCCCGCCCTCCACATGATCCAGCACGAGTACGGCTGGATCCCCCATCAGGCCATGCTCGAGATCGCCGAGTTCCTCGACATCCCCCCCGCAGAGGTCCTCGATACCGCCAGCTTCTACGAGGAATACTGGCTCCACCCCAAGGGCACCCACACCATCGCCGTCTGCCGATCCGTCGCCTGCGAGTTCTGCGGGCACGAAAAGATCACGCAGGCCGTCAAGGACAGGCTCGGCATCGAGGTCGGCGAGACCACCGACGACGGCAGATTCACACTCGTCGAACTCGAATGCCTCGGCTCCTGCGGCACCGCGCCCGTCGCCCTCATCGACGAGACACTCCACGAACGACTCACACCCGAACAGATCCTCGCACTCCTCGACGAAATCACAGACTGAACACGCTGCCCGTCAGCCCGTCACCAACTCGACGGCGCTGAGCACCAGCACCAGCAGCCCCCACCCGATCAGCAGCACGACCTCGATGACGAACAGCACGATCTGCGCATAGAGCCAGAGCACCCACAACGCCCCGAACCGGGTAGGGCGCGGCACGAGGTGACGCAGCCGCGGACGCGGCACGCGACGCGACCACCCCGGAGCGATGTGGCTGATCCCCTCGACCCGTCGCGTGCGCCGCTTCACATCCAACTCCATCGGAAACGATCCCTGGGTCTTGCTCAACAAGGCCCCTGTTGGCTCCTCCCGCTCGCTATGCTGTGCCCATGCGCACCTGCCTGATCCTTCTGCTGCCGATCCTCCTGGGCGCATGCGTCGACCGTCGAATCTCCATCACCAGCGACCCGCCCGGCGCGCGCGTCTGGATCAACGACACCGAAGTCGGCACGACGCCCGTCCAGACCGCCTTCCGCTTCTACGGCGTCTACGACATCCGCCTGGAAAAAGAGGGCTACGAGCCCATCCACGAGTCGCGAAAGGCATCGCCCCCGCTCTACGAATACCCGGGCCTGGACCTCGCAACGGGTCTCGTCCCGCTGGACTGGAAGAGCCGCATCGACTGGCACTTCACGCTCCAGCCCACACGCGAGGACACGCAGGACCCACAGCAGTTCGAAGACACACTCCTCCAGCACGCCCACGAAACGCGGGCCCTCATCGCTGCCGACGAGCAGGACGAGAGCAGACCCCCCCTACCGTGAGCCGAGCACCTGCGCCGGCACCCCCACCGCCGTGACCCCATCGGGAAGATCGCTCGTCACCGCGGCCCCGGCGCCGACCACGCATCCCGCACCGATCGAGACGCCCGGCATGACCCGGGCACCCAGCCCGATCAGCGTGTCTCGACCGATCCGCACACCTCCGCCGATCACCGACCCCGGCGCCAGATGCACATTCTCGCCGACCCGGCAGTCGTGCTCCACGATCGCCCCCGAGTTCACGATCGCGTGCTCGCCGATCGCACACGCCGTGTGCGTGATCGCGCCGGGACCGATCCAACTCCCACTCCCGATCGCACAACTTGGCGAGACCCGCGCCGATGGATGCACCACCGCCTCCGCCTCGCCCGTCTGACCGATCCCATCCAGCAGGCGACGACGCAACCCGAGGTCCCCCACCGCCAGAATCCACGAACGACCGCTCAGAAACCCCGGATCATCCGCCAGCAGCATCAGCGGGCCCAGACGCGCCAGGCTCAGCGGCGGCTCGCCCGCAGCAGGCGTCGCATCGTCGTCGCACACACCCGCCACGGGCAGCCCGATCAATCGCAGACACTCGCCC
>WGEO01000268.1 GCA_015492715.1 Phycisphaerales bacterium
CATTGCCGGTGTCCTTTCACAGGCGGGATTCTGTCATCAGGTTGCTCTGGCCGCAAGTGCAATGCTCATGCCAGAATGAATCCCGTGGTTGCGGCGTGTGATGTGAGGGGGAAGGGTGGTCGGCGGTGCAGAGATGACCCGTACCCGGGTGAAATCGCCCGCCCCCCCGGCCGCTTGCTTCGTGTCGGACCGCATTTTTCGGACCAGGACAGGGGGGCGTGATCTGGCACGCGGGCTGCAATGGGTGTTGATGGAAAGGAGTGCTCCCATGCACGGTGACCATCATCGACCCTGTTTTTCTGATCTGCGTTGGACCAATCACGCCCGCGCCAGGATTCGCCAGCGGGGGGTGTGTGTCCGGGTGCTCGAGGCGGTGCTTGCCTTCGGCGATGTGTACCGGGCCGGGGATGACTGTCGAGCCTATTACCTTGGGCGTCGGGCGGCCCGCCGTCATGCCCGCCGTCTGCGTGGGCAGACCGAGCACGCCCGCAATGTGGCGATCATCGTGTCGAACGACCTCGCCGTAATCTCGGTCCAGCATGTCCGCCGCCCCAAGCGACGCTGGCGTCGTCTTCGGGGAGCTGCGTCGGGGCTTCGTCGCCACGGTTCATAGACCCATGCGGGGGAGATGGGGAACGGTGTGTGGGCCTTGGGTGCGGGCGTCAAAGCACTCGGGCCGTCCAGCCTGCACGATGTCCTACAGGACGATCGTGCGTGTTCCCCGTCTGCAGGGCGCGGGAGGGGTGTGTTCCTGTGCCCATGCGGAGCGGGAGTATGCTTCGGTTCGTCGTGAAGATACGCAGGTTCCTCTGTTACAAGCGTTTACGCACAGTCCGAGCCGGGCGGCAGATGCATCCATGCGAGCTTCGGACGATCATTGGCTTGAGACGGTCGCATGTCATGTCTGCGATGGAAGGCGGCAGCACAGGCGCCATCACCGGATGGCACAGAATCTCACAGCACACGCAAAAACCCCAAAGACAAGGCGTCTTTGAGGCTCTGTAGCACGGCGTGCGATGCTGTGAGAACGCGGCAAGTGGGCGATACAGGACTCGAACCTGTGACCTCCTCGATGTCAACGAGGCGCGCTAGCCAGCTGCGCTAATCGCCCATGTGTGGTGCCGGCACGGCCGGCACGAAGTATAGCCCTCCCTGCTCATGCCTCGTCCAGCAGTTCGATGCTGGGAAAGGTCTTGCCGGCGAGGAGTTCGAGGCTGGCGCCCCCGCCGGTGGAGATATGGGTCATTTTGTCCGCGAGGTCGAAGGTATCGACGGCGGCTGCGGTGTCTCCGCCGCCGACGATGCTCGTGGCTCCGGCCTCGGTCGCATCTGTGATGGCCTTGGCGACGACCTTGGTCCCGACGCGGAAGGGGCGCATCTCGAAGACGCCCATGGGGCCGTTCCAGACGATGGTGCGTGCCTTGCGGAGGACCTCGGCGAACTCGCTCTGGGTTTTGGGACCGATGTCCAGGCCCATATAGCCGTCCTTGATCTGTTCCTCGAAGACCTCGATGTCGCCGCTGGTCTCGGACATCTGGGTCGAGCAGACATGGTCCGAGGCGATGTGCATGTCGTGCTTGAGGCGGGCGGCTTCTTCGATCAACTCCCTGGCGACCTCGACCTTGTCGAGCTCGACCTTGCTGCTGCCGACGCTGTGTCCCAGGGCCTTGACGAAGGTGTAGGCCATGGCACCGCCGATGAGCGTGGCATCGCTCCTGGGCATCAGGTTCTCGATGACGCCGATCTTGTCGCTGACCTTCGCGCCGCCGAGCACGACCACGAACGGGCGTGCGGGATTCTCCAGTGCCCGCGAGAGGTAGCGGAGTTCCCGATCCAGCAGCATGCCCGCGACGCGGGGCTTGCCGGCCATGGCCCGCGGGACGGCGACCATGCTCGCGTCGTTGCGGTGGCTCGTCCCGAATGCGTCGTTGACATACACATCGCCGTATGCGGCGAGTTTGCCGGCGAACTCGGCGTCGCCCTCCTTTTCCTCCTTGTAGAAGCGGAGGTTCTCGAGCAGGAGCACATCGCCGTCGTGCATCTGCTCGATCGCATCGCGGGTCTTGTCGCTGAGGCAGTCGGTGTCGGGGAATGCGACCGGCTTGCCGAGGAGTTCGCTGAGGCGTTCGGCCACAGGGCGCAGGCTGAGTTTCTCCTCGTAGCCGTCTCCCGCGGGGCGTCCGAGGTGGCTCATGAGGATCGCCCGCCCGCCCCGCTCGATCACGCTGCGAATGGTGGGGATGGCGGCGCGGATGCGACGGTCATCGCGGATGTTCCCGTCTTCGAGAGGCACATTGAAGTCGACACGGATGAGCACGCGTTTGCCCGCGACTTCGAGGTTCGGGATCGTCTTGATCGACATGAGGCTCCCTCCGGCGGCGCCCGGGGCGCCACACGCAATCCTAGTTGTCGCCCGCGTCGAGGATCCGATCGATCCGTGCCCGCACCTCCGCCGATCCGTGGCGGATCAACTGGTCGCGCAGTTTGCGGAGCTGGGAGGCAACGGAACCGTCGATGAGGTTGTCCCCGATGCGCAGGCGCAGGCCGCCGATCATCTCCGAATCCGTGTAGGGATGGAGGATGACCTCGCGCCCGAGAATCTCCTGCAACTGTGATCGCATGGAGGCCAGTTCCTCGCCATCGACCGGCTCTGCCGTGTAGACATCCACCTCGATGCGTCCGAAACGGTCCTGGACGATCTGGTCGAACGCCGCGACGATCGCCGGCAGGTGGCTCAGGCGATCCTTGGCGTTGAGCACCTGAAGGAAGCGCAGGGTCAGGTCGCTGATCCTTCCCTGGAAGATGCGGTCGAGGCTCGCCGAGCGGGCGTCCTTGGCAAGGACCCGGCTGGAAAGAAACTCGCCGAAGAGCGGATCCTCACGGGCCAGTTCGAGGATGTCCTCGAGCTCGCCGAGCGTCCGTTCGATCGCCTCCTGCCCGCCCTCGCCCTCGGCGAGTTCGACGAGGCTCTGGGCGTATGTGCGTGCCAGGGCATCGGGTTCTGCGTCGATCAGTGGCATGCGCCCTCCGTCGGATCGGTCGTTGGTGCCTGATGCGTTGCCGGGCGGCTAGACCCGGAGCGTGCCGTTGCCGGCACCCCGCAGTTCCGCGATCGCCTCCTCGACGAGGCGGCGCTGGTCATCGGGCGAGATCTCCCGCTGCAGAATCTTGCTCGCGATGTGGCTCGCCAGTTGGGCGCTCTCCTCGTACAACTCCGAGATCGCCGACTTGCGGGCGGCCTCGATATCGCGCATGGCCCGGGAACGCAACTCGGCGATCTCCTGGTCCGTCTTCGCGCGGAGTTCCGCCGCCAGCTTCTGCTGCTGAGCCTTGGCCTGTTCCAGCATCTTCTGGCTCTCGGCCCGGGCCTCGGCGAGGCTCCGCTCGTACTCCTCGAGAGCCTCCTTGGCCTGCCTGCGGGCGGCCTCGGCCGCCTCGATCTCTTCGCGGATCTTGGCGGCCCGATCGTCCAGCGCCTTGACGATCTTGGGCCAGACCGTCGTCCCGAGGATGCTCAGGACCAGCAGGAACACCACGATCGAGGTGATCGCCGTGATCAGGCCCTGCTTGACCGTCGGAATCGCTCCGACCTTCTCGTGATCTGCGCCGCCATGGGCATCGGCGCCGTGGTCATCGCCGCCCTGGGCATGCGTGTCGTCCTGGGCGTGGGTCTGGGGATCGCCGTGGGAATCCTGCGCGTGTGCCGGGGCCAACATGCTCAGCGACAGCAGGCATGCCAGCAGCACGAAACATGCTCGGATGGGTGCTCTCATCGTTCAAAGCCTCTCGAGGCAGGTGGTTCTGGCAGGGTGATCGCTCGTGTGCGAGCGATCACGACCCCGGGCGAAGGCGGCACTCCGCCCGGGGCGTTCATCGCGGAGATCTCGTCAGGCCGAGCCCTGGGCCAGGAAGCCCACGACGACGGCAAAGAGCGTCGCACCCTCGACGAGGGCGGCGGTCAGCACCATGTACACGAGAATGTTGCCCGAGGCCTCCGGCTGGCGTGCGACGGCCTCGACCGCTCCCTTGCCGATCAGCCCGATGCCGATGCCGCCACCGAGCAACGCCAGCCCAGCGCCGATCGCTGCCAGGCCCTTGCCGATGAACTCCTTGCCGGCGGCTGCGGTCTCGGCATCTGCCGCCAATGCGGGATTGGCACCCAGCAGGGCCAGCACACCGAACGCAAACAGAACCGTCATCATCGTGCTCTTCATCTCTGGTCACTTCCTCTTCTTACTGGGGTGATCGAGTGATCGTCCTCTTGCGAGCCGATGCCCATGCACCGGCGTGAACCTTCGTTTCTTCGCGGTGTCTCCGCTTCAGTGCGCGTGGGCGAGTTCCCCCTCGGCGTGCTCGTGGTCTCCGTGGTGATCCAGCAGGCTGATGAACACCGCCGTCAGGAACATGAAGATAAACGCCTGCAGGAAGGCGACAAAGATCTCGAGGAAGAAGATCGCCACCGCTCCGGCAACGGAGACGATCGTCACGGGCACGCCGATGAGCACACCCTTCGTGAACGCTACGGCGACAAAGCTGAACAACACCGCGAGCAGGATGTGCCCCGCGGTCATGTTCGCAAAGAGTCGGATGGCAAGCGCCACCGGCTTGATGATCAGATTTCCGGCCAGTTCGATCGGGAACACGATCGGCCAGACATACCAGGGCGCCCCGCCGGTCTGGTGCTCCAGATACCCCAGGATGCCCAGCCGCTTGATCGCTGCGACATTGATCACGATGCCCGCGATCAGCGCCAGCGCCCCCGTGACGAAGAGATTCTGCGTCGCCGTGCCGCCGATGATCGCCCAGTGCGGCTCCTTGCCCGCGGCCAGCTCGGGCAGATGGAGGATGTCGAGGATGGGAACCAGCCCGAGCAGGTTGTTGATCAGGATGAAGAAGAAGAGGGTCCACAGGAACGGCATCATGCGGTCCGTGCGGTCCTTGAGCAATGGGCGGCACATCTCGTCGCGGAGATAGATACAGATCACCTCCACCATGTGCGGGATCACGCCCTTGGGCACATACCGCTCGTTGCCCTCGCCCGAGCCGACATCCATTTTATTGGCGATCCACTTGAACCCCACGATCAGGATGATCGCGCTGAGGATCAGGTTGCCCATGTTGCCCGACCAGATCCACCAGCCGTTGTAGTCGATGAACTTGTGGTTCACGACATGGCTGACCGGGTCGCTCGCCCCGAGCATCATCCACCGACCTGGCTCCAGCAGGCTACCCATGCGTCACACCTCGCTGCCCGATCCCTCGGGCGACGACCAGCAAGGTCGTTGTCTCGATAACCAGAACCGTCAGCCCGCCGGCGAGGACTCCCATCCAGTAGGCCTCGCGAGCGGGCCGCATCAGCAGGTCCACGGCGAGCCCGGCCCCCAAGAGCACGAGCAGGCGCCCGACCGAAACGCCCAGAAGCATCGCCAGCAGCCGCTGGACGCGGGCCCGGGCAATCAGCATCAGAGGCCAGAGGGTGCCCAGCACGCTGAGCACGACCACCAGACCGCTCCCGAGGGCCGCGCTCGAGCCGCCCCCCAGCGACAGGCTGACCAGAGCCGCGCAGATACCCGCGAGGACCCCGCCGACGCCCAGGGCGCCCAGCAGTTCCATCCGTGGTGTCGGCATGATCTGTGGATCCTGCACGATCGCAGCCGCTCCGAATGCCTGTGGTTTCCGCCCCCGGCAAGCCCAGTGCTCCCGATGAAGGGCCACAAGGATAGCGGGTGCCCCCCGAGTCGGCGAGTCCGGTCGGGTGTGCTTTTTTCCTGCCGCACAGCAAACTCGGCCGCAGGTAGGCTCCTCAGGATTCCTCCTGCCCGCCGCCCTTGTGATCCAGAGCCCGGGCCTCGCGCAGGAGGCGGTACACCCCGCCGAACAGGCCGACGCCCATCCCCGCAATCAGGAACCACGGGCTGGTGCCCAGCCAGCGATCCAGGAGCCACCCCCCTCCCGTGAAGAGCAGGATGCTGACGATGAACTCCAGCGCGATCCCCCAGGCCTTGCCGAGGTCGGCCATCGCCTGCCGCCGCTGTTCCTGACCCAAAGCCATGGGGGCCTCCCAACGCCATCGTACACGCACCCCGTATCGATAAGGGGGCATGGTGTGCGGCACACGAAAAGAGCCCGCCCCACAGATCGCAAAGATCCATGTCGGGCGGGCTCATTGGGGGTGAGAGAATCGTCCTCGCTGCCGGCGTTCGCCGCGGGCGATCAGCCGAACAGCCTGCGCCGGATCTGGCTCAGTCGCTCACGGATGCCCTCGAACAGGCCCTCGCCGGAGCGATCGCCGCGCGTCTGCTTCTCGATCTCATCGAGCTCGCGATACAGAACCTTGAAGTCCTCCTTGTCGCCATAGCCCAAGAGCTCGGCCATCTTGATCTGCTCGCGCGCCGCACGCAGCAGGTCCCGCAGGCGTGTCGAATCGGCCTCGCTCCGCCCGCTGCTGGAGGCAAGCTGTTCGGCGTTGTCCAGCAGCAGTTCCGCACGCACGATCGGCAGCGGGATGACTCGATCCACGACCACCACCGTGCTCAGCGTCGCGACGAGGCGCTGCTCGGCAAGGTCCAGCTTGCCCTGATCGATCAGCGGCGCGACCTCGGCGAGATCCGATGGGAAGGTCGCCAGCGGGAGATACGACTCGCTGATGACGACCTCGCTCGCCAGCGTGCTCAGGAGACGACGGGCTTTTTGCACACGCCCATCGCTCAGGAACTCCCGGGCCCGCTTGATCGCGTCACGGATCGAGTCGGGGTCCATGAAGACATCGATCTGTGTCACGGTCGCTCCCACGGGCGCAAGGGCCAGGTCCGGCGAACGGGCGAGAATGATCTGGAGTTTGCCCACGGCCCGCTCGATCGCCTCCAGCGCCGTCTCTCCGTCGCCATTGTCCAGGGCCCGAAGCGCACGCTCGGCCTCACGCAGCGCCGCCAGCGCCTCCTCGTGGGTCTCCTGACGCTGCTCGCTGGCCTGCTGCTGCGTCTGCTGCTCGACCTGCCCCTGCACCTCCTCGACCAGCGGGTTCTGCTGCTGGGGCTGCTCCTGCTCGGGCGTGTTCTGGGCCTGCTGGGCCGATGCCGACACGCAAAGACCCGCCAGAGCCCCGGCCATTCCAAGCACCCACGGCCTCCGCATCGTGATGTTCCTGTTCATGATCTGGTTCCTCCTTGATCTCGACTTTGCACTCGAAACTGCGAATGAAGCGGGACGCCCCGCCTGCGCCATGCCCGGTTACAAACGCCGTGCCATCACACGACGCCTGCACCACGCCGATGTCGCGTCGAGATCGCTGCCAACTCGGCATGCGAACAACGATCCGGGCGTCAACTCCGGCACCCGGGAGGTCATGCACCGTCCTTGGCTGTCGTTGCGTGTGGGAACACCGTGCGCCAGTGGGGGCGCGACAGCTCCTCAGGTGCCCGGCGAGGTGGCGATCGCCTGCTCCGCATGGACCCGTGCGGCTTCGAGGGCCCCACGGATCTTCGACGGATCCTTGCCCCCGCCCTGGGCCTGCTCGGGCTTGCCGCCCCCCTTGCCCCCGCAGGCCTGGGCGGCTGCACGCACCCAGTCGCCGGCCCGCAGGCCCCGGTCCACCAGCGACGGTGGCACTTGGGCACTGATCGCCACGCTCTGCTCGTCGCTGCTCAGGATCAGCACGCCCGCCTCGGGGCACAGATCGCGGATGGTCTGGATCGCCTGCTGCATGGCGTGTCGATCCGTGCCCAGATCGAGGATCTCCGCGATCGTGCGCACACCCGCGTCCCTGGCTCGCTGGGCGATGTCGCGGGCCTGCTCGACCGCCCGGGCGCTGCGCTGACGGGCCAGTTCCTTGTCCGCCTGCTTGACTCGCTCCAGGAGTTCGCTGTGCAGGGCACGCAACACAGCGCGATCGGGCACGGAGATGGTCAGGCTGTCGATCTGGGCGGAGAGTCCGGCGAGGATATGCCGGAGTGCCTCGATCTCCAGGGATCGGGCCTGTTCGAGGCGCGATCGCAGGGTGCTCGCTGCCTCGCGTGCGGCCCGCGCAGGGACGCCCGTGAGCGCCTCGACGCGTCGGATGCCCTTGGCAACACCCGTCTCGCTGACGATGACGAAATCCCCCGCCTGTCCCGTTCGCGCCAGGTGCGTGCCCCCGCAGAACTCGACGCTGTACGCACGCCAGCGCTCGTTCTCGGGATCGGCGAGCAGGTCGCCTACGGGCACGCCGATGCTGACCACCCGCACGGGGTCGGGATAGACCTCTCCGAAGACCGCCCGCAGCCCGTGGATCCTGCGGGCCTGCGCCAGTGGCGCCGGTGCGGCGAAGACCTCAAGATCGCGTGCGATGATGTCTCGACAGATCGTCTCGATCGTGGCGACCTCTTGGTCCTCGACCGGCCTGCCGTGGGAGAAGTCGAAGCGCAGACGATCCGGCGCCACGAGCGAGCCTTTCTGATCGACGCCCTCGCCCAGCACCTCGCGCAGGGCGAAGTTCATGGCATGCGTCATCGTGTGGTTCGCACGGATCGATCGTCTGCGGGCCTGATCGACATCCGCCTCGACGGTGTCGCCGACGCGCACCTCGCCGCGTTCCACGATCCCGATGTGCAGTACGAAGCCCGCGAACGCCTGCACATGCTCGACCCGGAACACACCGGGCGTCTCGGGCTTGCCTGTGCCCGCCTCGTGGAGCACGCGGATCGAGCCCGTGTCGGAGACCTGCCCGCCGGCCTCGGCATAGAACGGCGTCCGGTCCAGGATCACCCCGATCCGGCGCAGCCCGCTCGTGTCTGCCGACGCCGCCTCGTCGAAGTCCTCGCCGTTGAAGATCGCTCGCACGGTCGCGCTGATCTCGTGGTCCTCGTACTTGGGTGCGTCGTCCGTCGGCTCGACGCCCAGGGCCTGCAGCCGGCTGATGGCCTCGGCGGAGAGTGTGAGTGACTCCTTGCCGCCCTTGGCCGCTGCCTGCGAGCGCCGGCGCTGCTCCTCCATGCAGCGATGGAAGCCCTCGACATCGACGCGCATGCCGCGTTCTGCGGCCATGAGTTGCGTGAGGTCCAGCGGGAACCCGTAGGTGTCATAGAGCATGAAGGCGTCCTCGCCGGAGATCGCCTCGCCACGGGAAGCGATCTCCTCGAAGCGTTTGATACCCCGATCGAGTGTCCTGCCGAAACTCTCCTCCTCGTCGAGGATGACCTCGCGGACGAACGACTCCTTCTCGCGCAGTTCCGGGAAAGCGTCGCCCATGAGCGCAACGACCACCGGCACGAGATCGCTGAGGAATCCGGTCCGTGCGTCCATCATCTGACGCCCGTAGCGCACCGCCCGCCGGAGGATCCGGCGCAGCACATACCCCCGTCCCTCGTTGCTGGGCACGGCTCCATCCGTGATCGCGAATGTCAGGCAGCGCACATGATCGGCGATCACGCGATAGGCCGTGTCGACCTGATCCGTATCCTCGTCTCCCACGCGCCCGCCGTACGGACGGATCCCCGTGATCTCCCGGATCGCCTCGAAGATCGGCGTGAACAGGTCCGTGTCGTAGTTCGATCGCTTGCCCTGCAGGATCGAGCACAGACGCTCCAGGCCCATGCCCGTGTCGACATGGCGGGCAGGCAGCGGCTTGAGCACGGTCGTGTCGTCCCGCGCCTGACGGTCGAACTGGATGAAGACGAGGTTCCAGACCTCGATGACATCGGGATCGTCGGCGTTGACCAGCCCAGCCGCGTCCCGCCCCCCGATCCGGTCGTAATGAATCTCGCTGCAGGGGCCGCACGGTCCCGTGTCGCCCATCTCCCAGAAGTTGTCCTTGAGCCCCCCGGGGAGCACCCGCTCGGGCGGGAGAAACCGCAGCCAGAGTTCGCGGGCCTCGAGGTCCGGCTCGAGACCCAAGGCCTCATCGCCCTGAAAGTAGGTGGCATACAGGCGATCGCCCGGGATTCCAAACTCCACGGTCAGCAGTTCCCACGCCCAGCGGATCGCCTCGTCCTTGAAGTAGTCGCCGAAGGACCAGTTGCCCAGCATCTCGAAGAATGTGTGGTGGTAAGTATCTTTCCCTACATCCTCGAGGTCGTTGTGCTTGCCCCCGGCCCGGATGCACTTCTGGCTGTTGACGGCACGCCGGAGCCCTGCCAGCGGGCTGTGTGGATCCACCGTGCCGAGGAACAGGGGCTTGAACTGATTCATCCCCGCGTTCGTGAACAGCAGGGTTGGGTCGTCGTGGGGGACGACCGGGCTGGACGGGTAGAAAGTGTGCCCGTGGCGCTCCACGAAGAAGTCGATGAACCGCCGGCGGATCTGGGCACTCGTCAGGGCGGGGCTGGAGGTCTCTGGGTGGCTCATGGGGACTCCTGATGGGTTCGTCGGATGGTAGAGGGCTTTTCGTCGTGTCTTGGGCGATCGGAGTCAAGCCGGGGGGGCGTGGGTGCGATAATGCGACGGTATGGCTCACTACGACCTCTGCGTGATCGGCTCGGGACCCGCGGGGTACAAGGCCGCGATTCAGGCGGCCAAACTCAAGAAGCGCGTCTGCGTCGTCGAGCGTGAGCGGGTCGTCGGCGGGGCGGCCATCAACACCGGCACGATTCCCTCCAAGGCCCTGCGCGAGGCGATTCTGACACTCAACGACCGCTCCGTGTTCATGCCTCGGGCAACCGACTTCACCAGCGCCCGCAACGAGGTCTTCCAGGGGCTCATGGGGCGGTGCGCCCGCATCATCGCCGGCGAGATCGATCTCATCCGCGACCATCTCGCACGCAACGGCGTCGATCTGCGCGAGGGTATCGGCAGGCTCGTCGACGCACACACCGTCGAGATCGAACGCGAGGACACCCGCGTCACCGTCAACGCGGACAACATTCTGATTGCTGTCGGCACGCGCCCGGCACGCCCGCCCAATATCCCTTTCGATGGCAGGACGATCCTGACCAGCGACGAACTGCTGGAACTGGAATATCTGCCCCATTCGATGCTCGTCGTGGGCGGAGGGGTCATCGGCACCGAGTACGCCAGCATGCTCAGCGCGCTGGGTGTCAAGGTGACGCTCATCGAGGGGCGCACCCGTCTGCTCGACTTCGTGGACAGCGAGATCACCGAGGCACTCCAGTACCACCTGCGCCAGAACGGCATGACGCTCCGCCTGGGTGAGAAGGTCACCAAGATCGAGCAGATCGAAGCCCCCGAGCGTGCCCGCACCGCCGATAGCACCATGGCTCAGGCGACGCTCGAATCGGGCAAGACGCTGCGCGCCGACTGCCTGCTGTACGCTATCGGCAGGCAGGGGGCGACCGACGACCTGGGGCTGGAGAACGCCAAACTCGCCGCCGATCATCGCGGACGCATCAAGGTCAACGAGCACTACCAGACCGAGGTGCCCTCGATCTATGCCGCCGGTGATGTCATCGGCTTCCCGGCACTGGCCAGCACGAGCATGGAACAGGGCCGCCTGGCCGCGTGCCACATGTTCGGCGAGCCGTGCCACGCCGTGCCCGAACTCCTGCCCTACGGCATCTACGCTGTGCCCGAGATCTCCATGGTCGGCTGGACGGAGCAGCGCCTGACCGAGGAGGGCATCCCGTACGAGGCGGGTATCGCCCAGTATCGCGAGATCGCCCGCGGGCAACTCCTGGGCGACGACATCGGCATGCTCAAGATGCTCGTCCACCAGGAGACGCGCCATGTGCTGGGCGTGCACGCCATCGGCACGGGAGCCACGGAACTCATCCATATCGGGCAGGCCGCCATCGCCTTCAAGGCGACCGTCGACTACTTCGTGGATACGGTCTTCAACTACCCGACGCTCGCGGAGTGCTACAAGGTCGCCGCGTACAACGCGGTCAACAAGCTCATGTGCATCTGAGCGGGCGCAGCCTCACGCCGATATCCTCCCGGCGTGGCGAAGAAGACGACACGAAAGAAGGCCCCGCGGACCCGCGATATCGCCCCTGAGCAGCAGCGTTATCGCGCCTACGAGCGGGCACCGTATCTTGACGACATCATCGCCCAGGACCGGGCCATCGATCAGTTCATGCGAGCCCTCGCCAGCGGTCGCCTCCATCACGCCTGGCTCTTCCAAGGGCCTCGCGGCGTCGGCAAGTGCTCGACGGCGCTGGCGATGGCACGCATCCTGCTCGATCCCGACGCGGCACCCGATCTGTCCGGGCGCATCGCTGTGGATCCGCAGAGCCCTGTGCAGCACCTGATCGATGCCTGCGGGCACCCGGACCTGCATGTCATCACACGCCGGCTGGCCGCGTTCAGCCGCGACGAGCGCGTTCGCAGGAGCAAGCAGACGAACATTCCCGTCGAGGTCGTCCGCGAGTTCCTGCTCGAACCGGCCGCACGCTCGCCCGCCATGGGGGGCAGTGGGGCCGCTGGGAAGGTTCTCATCGTCGACGAAGCCCATCTGCTCGCCCGCGAGGGCCAGAACGCGATGCTCAAGACGCTGGAGGAGCCGCCGGCGGGGACGGTCATCATCCTCGTCGCCGACAGCGAGGCTCGTCTGGCTACGACGATTCTGAGCAGATGCCAACGCGTCGCATTCCGACCCCTGGACCCCGAGTCGATGCATCGCTTCGCACAGCGCCATGGGATCGCCCCCGCCGAGTGGATGCTCCGGGTCGCCGGCGGCTCGCCGGGCGAGCTCCTCCGCCTGCATGCCATGGGTGCCGATCGCTGGCACGCGGATCTGGCCCCGATGGTGGCTCGCCTCGTCCAGGGACGCAGTGCACCGCAGTTCGGCACCGTCTGTGCGGCCATCATCGACGAGGCCGCCGAGGCCATGGTCAAGCCCGATCCCAATGCCTCCAAACGGTCGGCGAGTGATGAGGTTGCGAGCGTGCTTCTCCGGGTTCTGGCGGGACTGGTGGATGAACAGAGCAGCGCCGAGGCGCGTTGTCGGTCCGCCCATGCGTCGCGTCTGGAGGCGATCGCCGATGCCCAGGCGCTGCTGGCCCGCAATGTCCAACCGGTCTTCGTCTTCGATGAACTGGCGGAGATGCTCATCACCGCGCGACCGGTGCCCGTGGACCTCTGAGGTCCGAAGCACCTGTCTCAGTCGGGCGAGAGAAGCACCCGGGCACACCGGGGACGGACCTCGCAGCAGATCGTGCTCGTCGGACCATTCCCGCGTGCCCTCGTCGGTGTGCCGCGAGCCTCGCCATCCGCCTGCCAGCAGGGCGCACCGAGGTCCGTCGCGATCTCGACCCGTCGCCCGCGAAGGCTCACGACACCGCTGCGTGCAAGGTGCCTTCTGTGCCGGCACGCCAGCGCCATGCTCAGCCCATCCATCGCGCTCGAAACGGGCAGGAAGACCGCATCCAGAAGCCCGTCGTCCATCTGGGCATCGGGAGCGGGATCCAGCCGGAAGCCGTACCGGCGGCAGTTGGCGACGATCACGGTACCCCGCCGTCCGTCGACTTCCTCCTGTCCATCGACGCGCAGCCAGATGCGTGGCAGGCAGGGGCGGGCGATCTCACGCAGCACGGGAAGGAGATACGACGCGTGCGTGATCCGTCCCCGGCGCCGGGCGTGCACCCGATGGATGATGCTTGCGTCCGGCCCGACGCTCGCCATGATGGCAAACAGCTCTCCC
>WGEO01000269.1 GCA_015492715.1 Phycisphaerales bacterium
CCACGAACAATTGCCCGTCTCCCCCGACGGACGCCGCCATCGCCGTCCTGACAGAGGGGGAGAACCATGCCCGCACCCAGCCCGCTCCGCGACCTCCAGCCGCCGATTCCGTCCGCCGCCGCCGATCCAACCCGGACCGGCCCCGAAGCACCGCCCGACATCGACGCCATCCTCGACGATTACCTGCTGGGCGACCTCTCCCTGCCCGACCTCGCCCACCGCCACGCCCTTGCCGTCCCGGCTCTGCTCGACCTGCTCGAATCACCCCCCGTCCGAACGATCCTCCGCCGACTCGCCCGCGCCGCCCGCAGGCAGGCCCGCCTGCTGCGCACCCTTGCCGAGCCGCAGGCCGTCAGCGCCCTGACGAGCCTGACGCGGCCCATCGATCCTTCCGAAGCCCGCACCGCCGAGACCCGCCGAAAGACCGCCGCACGACTGCTCGCAAGCACGACCGCCCCCTCGCGCCCGCACAGGACCTGTCGCGCAGCCCCCGCCTCGTGCCGCCCGCCTACCCGATCCGCTCGATCCCGCCCATGTACGGGCGAAGCACCTCCGGAACCGCCACGCTCCCGTCCGCCTGCTGATGCATCTCCAGCAGCGGGATCAGGATCCGCGGGCTCGCGCACACCGTGTTGTTCAGACTGTGGCAGAAGGTCGTCGCCCCCGTGCCCTGCTCACCACCCTCGCGATACCGCATGTTCAGGCGTCGGCACTGAAAGTCATACAGCCGGCTCGCAGAGTGCGTCTCCCCGAACGCCCCCACGGGACGACCGTCGGGCCCCTCCTCACCCCGCCCCGGCATCCAGCACTCGATGTCCACCATGTCCGCGTTCTTCGCACCGAGATCACCCGTGCAGCACTGCAGCAGGCGGTACGCAAGCCCCAGACTCTGCAGAAACTCCTCGACGAACCCGATCATCCGCTGGTGCCACCGCCGGCTCGTCTGCTCGTCGGCCTCGCAGATCACCACCTGCTCCACCTTGTCGAACTGGTGAATCCGGTACAGCCCCGCCGTGTCCCGACCACCGGCACCGGCCTCCCGACGAAAACAGGTGCTCAGCGTGCAGTACCGCAGCGGCAGGTCCGACGCGTCCAGAATCTCACCCGCGTGCAGACCCATCAGGCTCACCTCACCCGTACCCGTCAGGTACAGATCCTCCCCGGCACCGCGACGCGTCTCCTCGATGTGGTACGCCTGGTCCCGTCCCCCCGGAAAGAACCCCGTCCCGATCATCATCTCCTCACGCACCAGCACCGGCACCGTCATCGGGGTGAACCCATGCCGCTCCACCATGAAATCCAGCGCATACCGCAGCACCGCGTTGTGCAGGCGGGCGCCCAGCCCCGTCAGCACATAGTGCCGCGTCCCGCCCAGCTTCACCCCGCGCGCAAAGTCCGCCAGCCCGAGGTCGCGCACCAGCTCCAGATGCGTCCGTGCCACGAATCCCCGGTTCTCCTCGAACGACCGCCCAAGGTCGTACCCCTCCGGGCTCCAGCGCCGAATCTCCACATTGTCATCGCTCGACGCACCGACCGGGACATCCGGATCGGGCGGCATCGGCACCTGGAGAAGAAGCGCACGGAACGCCGGCTCGATCTCCGCGATCTCCGCCGACAGCGCGTCGATCTGCTCCTTCAGCCGCTGCGGCCCCGCCTTGAGCTCCGCGATCTGCGCCTCGATCTGTGCCCGCGCCTCGCCCTCCGCCTTCTTGAGCTGCCCGCTCAGACGCCCGATCTGCGGGCCCATCTCCTTGCTCAGGCGGTTCTGCTCGGCTCGCAGCTCCTGACGCCGCGTCTCCAGTACGCGCAGACGCCGGTCCAGCTCCAGCAGCCGGTCGAAGTCGACTTCGATGCCCTTGTCCCGCGCCCCCCGACGGAAACGCTCCGGGTCCTCCCGCAGTGCCTTGAGATCGATCATGGGCGATCGTAGCGGACCCCCCGTCACCGTCCCGTCCCCGTCGGGCATCCCCGGACCCATCGCAGATCCCTATCGGACGGTTTGCGGGTGCCCGACGGATGCGGGATGGGTGCTGGTCAGTATGATGAGGGGATCCATGGGTGTTTGTGTCCCCGAGCAGGGGCAGGAAGGTGTGTGATCGATGGCGACGACGCCGAGCAGGGCAGCGGGAGTGTTGAGGCTGCGTCCGGCTCACGGTCGGGGCAGGCCGGTGGCCCTGGACGATCTGCCCGTGACGATCGGGCGGCACCCGGACAACACGATCAGCCTGAAGGACGAGAAGGTCAGCCGATTCCACTGTGTGATCGAGGCCGGCGAGGACGCGCTGATCGTGCGCGACCTGGGCTCGCGCAACGGGATCCGCGTGAACCGGAAGAAGGCCAAGGCGGCACGCCTGCGGGCCGGCGATGTCCTCAAGGTGGGCGGCTCGGAGTTCATCGTCGAGGCGTCGGGCCCGCCGTCGGACGAGAAGGCCCCGGGCGTCGATCCCGCCTGGCACGCGGAACTCAAACGCATCCTCAAGGACCTGCCGCCGAGGGATGCCCCGCTGGAGCAGGTGGAGATCATCGCGGCGGACGGGACGGTCACGGATGTGCTGGCCGCCAGCGGGGAGGGGCCGCGGGCGGTGCGTTCGCTCCTGCGCGTGGCGTCCAAGGCGCGGGCGACGGACATCCACATCGAGCCCAAGGGCGAGTCGTATCAGGTCCGGATGCGCGTGGACGGGCAGATGGTGTGGATCGTGGAGTTGCCGCTCAAGACGGGCGAGCTGGCGCTGGGGCTGATCCGTGCGGCGTGCCAGATGAAGCAGGCCGCCCGCGACGCGGTGCAGGACGGGCACTTCTCGGCCCGATTCGACGATCGTCGGACGGAGTTCCGCGTGAGCATCACACCCAGCGTGCACGGCCCCAAGGGCGTGGTGCGTGTGCTGGACTCGCGCGGGATCCCGCGCTCGCTCGAGGAGCTGGGCCTGCTCGGGTACATGCACGAGCGGATCCGCAGGATCACGCGTCAGGACCACGGTCTGCTGCTGGCGTGCGGCCCGACGGGGAGCGGCAAGACGACGACGCTGTACAACATGCTGCGCGAGATCGATCGCGACGCGCGCAATGTCGTCACCATCGAGGATCCGGTGGAGTACACGCTGGAGGGCGTAACCCAGCTGCCGGTCGACGAGGAGAAGGGCAAGGGCTTTGCCGACCTGCTGCGGAGCGTGCTCCGTCAGGACCCGGATGTGATCCTGGTGGGCGAGATCCGCGACGAGATGACGGCGCGCACGGCGATGCAGGCGTCGATGACGGGGCATGTGGTGCTCAGCACGGTGCACTCGAAGGACTCGGTGACGGCGATCTTCCGTCTGCTGGATCTGGGTGTCGAGCCGTACCTGGTGGCCAACAGCCTGGACCTGATCCTGGCCCAGCGTCTGGTGCGCGTGCTGTGCGAGACCTGCAAGCGGGAGATCGCCCTGGCCCCGGGGCAGGTCTCGCGGATGGGGCGGTTCCTGCAGGGGGCGACGAAGGCCTATGCGCCGGTGGGGTGTCGGCGGTGCCTGGGCACGGGCTATCGCGGCAGGCGCGGGATCTTCGAACTGCTGGATGTCAACGACGAGCTGCGCGACATCATCCTGAGCGAGCCGAGCGTGCAGGCGATCAAGGGCGTGATCGAGCAG
>WGEO01000270.1 GCA_015492715.1 Phycisphaerales bacterium
GTCAGATGTGTATAAGAGACAGTGCCCCAGCGGGCGCCCTTCGACCAGCCGAGCGAGGTGTACCGTCGCCTGATCGCCTCGGGGTACGAGCCGATGCAGGTCTGCACGGACAACGAGGCGTTTCGTGCGTGGATGGAGCGCAGGTTCGATGAGTCGATCGTGATCCCGGACGATCTTGCCGGGGTGGAACTGATCGGCTGGCACTACAAGCGTGTGCTGACGCCTCGGACGGGCGTGCTGCTGGCGAAGGTCGACGGCGAGGAGGTCATCGTGCTGGTGGAGCGGCGATCGTCGGCCCGTCGTCTGGGTGATCAGGACGGGCTGCATGTGTATCGGCGCGATCTGGGTGGGGTGGCGATGTACGAGGTCTCGCCGCTCCACGAGGCCCGCCTGCTCCCGCACGCCCGCCGGGTCGGTGGCTGAGCAGGAGCGCGGGGAGCACCTGCGGGCTTGTTGCGACTGATTCTCAGTTCAGTCCGGGGCGTCTATAATGGCGGGGTCTCGATCAGGGAGTCTCGTCATGGGTGGGCGTGAGGCATCGGCAGGGAGCGTTCCGTTGACGCGGGTGCGACCCGGACAGAGCGGGGTCGTGTGCGCGATGGTCGAGGACGATCTGCGGGTGCTGGGGCCGATGGGGCTTCGTGAGCGGTCGAGCGTGCGGGTCTGTCGGGGCGGTGAGCCGTGCATCGTCGAGGTGGGGTGTGCCCCGGGGATGTGCCGACGGATCGGGCTGAGCAGGGCAGTGGCTTCGCGGGTGCTGGTGCGGATCGAGACCCAGACGGGCTGATGGGCGCTCAGGCGACGGTCTCGGAGTCGACGGAACGGCGCACGCTGCGTGTGGCCCTCGTGGGGAACCCGAACACGGGCAAGACGACGCTGTTCAACCGCATCTGCGGGGTGCGTCTGAAGACGAGCAACTTTCCCGGAACGACGCAGGAGGCCCGGATCGGGTTCCCGTCGGGTGATCGGATCGAGTTGATCGACCTGCCCGGCGTGTACTCGATGGAGGTGGACGAGGGCGAGGGCCTGCTGTGCCGACGCGTGCTGGCGGGTGAGCTCGCCCCGCGCGGCGAGGAGGCGAGCGCGCCGGATGTCGTGTGCGTGGTGCTGGACGCGACGAACCTGCCTCGCAGTCTCGGGCTGCTGGGTGAGGCCCTGCGTCGTCGCCTGCCGACGGTCGTGGCGATCAATATGGTCGATGTGGCGCGTCGTCGGGGGATTCATGGGGACGAGAAGCGTCTGGAGGAGATCCTCGGGTGTCCCGTGGTCGTGTGCAGCGCCCGCACGGGCGAGGGTCTGGACGAGCTCGTGGCGCAGATGGAGCGGGCGCAGGTGGCCACGAGCGGGCCCGGCGGGGATCAGGAGGCCCTCCAGCGATGGGTCGACGAGGTGAGCGTGCAGGTGTTCGCGGGCGGAGAGGACCTGGCGAATCAGACGCTCACGGATCGACTCGACCGGGCCTTCACGCATCCGCTGCTGGGGATCGTGGGATTTGCGCTGGTGATGACGGGGCTGTTCTGGGCGATCTTCCGGCTGGCGGCGTATCCCATGGACTGGATCGACTGGTTCTTCGGGACGCTCAGCGCCTGGGCGGGGGAAGTGCTGGGCGAGGGGATCCTGGGGGATCTGATCAGCAACGGGGTGATCTCGGGCGTCGGGGCGACGGTGATCTTCCTGCCGCAGATCGTGCTGCTGTTCTTCCTGATCGCGCTGCTGGAGGACACGGGATATCTTGCGCGGGCGGCGTTCGTGGCGGATCGTCTGCTGCGGCCGTTCGGGCTGAGCGGTCATTCGTTCGTCCCGCTGCTTTCGAGCCACGCATGTGCGCTGCCCGGGATCATGTCGGCGCGGGCGATTCCGGACCCGCGCGACCGACTCGCGACGATTCTGGTGGCGCCGTTCATGACCTGCACGGCGCGGATCCCGGTGTATGTGCTGCTGGTGTCGATTCTGTTTCCGGGCAGGCCCGGAATGCAGGCGCTGGCGTTCAGCGGCGGGTATGTGGTAGGGGCCGGGGCGGGGCTGATCAGTGCGCTGGTGGCGCGACGGACGATCGTGCGCGGGCCCAGCCGGGCGATGGTGCTGGAGTTGCCGGACTATCGCGTGCCGAGCCTGCGGACGGCGCTGATGACGGCGCTGGAGCGGGGGTGGATCTTCCTGAAGAAGGCGGGGACGGTGATCCTCGCGATCTCGATCGTTCTGTGGTGGCTGAGCAGTTACCCGGTGGGCGGGCCGTCGCCCGAGGGTGAGGCGCTTCGACAGCGGGCTTCGCAGGTGTCGGGCGAGCGGGCTTCGCAGGTGTCGGGCGAGGGGGCGCCGCAGGCGGAGGGCGAGCGTGAGACGCTGCTGGCGCAGGCCGATCGCCTGGACGCGAGGCATCACGCGGAGCAGACCTTCATGGCGAGGATCGGTCGTGCGATCCAGCCGGTGTTCGAGCCGCTCGGGTTCGACCGTCAGCTGACGGTCGGCATCCTGGCGAGTTTCGCGGCGCGCGAGGTGTTCGTGAGCACGATGAGCGTGATCGTGCTGGGCGACGAGGACCTGGACATCGAGGACCAGAGCGTGATCGAGCGTGTGCGCAGTGCGACGCGCGACGACGGGACGCCGGTGTTTACGACGAGCGTGAGCCTGGCGCTGTTCGTGTACTACATTCTGGCGATGCAGTGCCTGCCGACGATGGCGGTGACGGCGAAGGAGGCCGGGGGGGTGCGCTGGGCGTTCGTGCAGTTTGCGTGGATGAGCGGGCTGGCGTATGTGCTGGGCGTGATCGTGCTGCATGTGGCGCGGGCGCTGGGGGCCACATGAGGTTTCCGATCGACGACTGGCAGTTCTGGGTGGCGAGCGTCCTGGCGTTGCTCGCGTTGCTGTGGCTGGTGCGCGGGCTGATTCCCTGGCGCCGATTGCTGGGACGGCCGGCGAAGCGTCGGGGCAGGCGTGCGACGCTGACGCTCGACGGCGTGCCGGTCGATCGCAAGCGATGTCATTGATCGCGGGCGATCGCGGGTTATCGGATCCGGCGCATCGAGGATCTGGCGCATTTGGTGGTCAATGCGTGCCTTGGGTCTTGCATCGAGCGCGCAAATCCTGACACTGGCGTGCAGAAGAGAGGGAGACGCAGTGGGGGCCGATGCCGCGGGTGGCGGCGCGCGGGTCGGCGCGTGATGCGAGGCAAGTCGCAGCACGGGCGCAGGCACACGCCCGGCGTGGGCCGTGCGCGCCGCCGCCGGAACGGGCTCCACCGAGAGCTCTTGCTCGGAGCGCGCTCCGCTCGTCTCGCGGGGCGCGCTTCTTTTCTCGATGGTGGAGAGCTCAGCCCCTGGCCCAGGCGGTCAGGGCCTCGGCGACTTCCGGTCGCGTGAACTCCATGGGCGGGGTCTTGCCCTCGCGGAGCATCTCGCGGACCTTGGTGCCGGAGAGGAAGATCTTTTCCTCGGGGCCGTGCGGGCAGGTCTTGCCGCTGGCCATGCCCTCGCAGGCCTTGCACCATGCGGCGTGCTCGAACTTGAGCGGCGTGATCGCGAGGTTGTCGCTGTCGAGCTCGTCGAAGATGTTCTGGGCGTCGTAGGTGCCGTAGTAGTTACCGACGCCGGCGTGGTCTCGACCGACGATGAAGTGCGTGACGCCGTAGTTCTTGCGGACGAGGGCGTGCAGGACGGCCTCGCGCGGGCCGGCATAGCGCATGGCGGCGGGCATGACGCTGAGCATCGTGCGATCGGGGCGGAAGTACTTCTCGATGAGGATCTGGTAGCACTCCATGCGTGTCTTGGCGGGGATGTCACCCTCCTTGGTCTCGCCCACGAGGGGGTGGATGAGCAGCCCGTCGCAGATCTCCTGCGTGCACTTGCAGAGATACTCGTGCGCGCGATGGATGGGATTGCGCGTCTGGAAGGCTCCGACGGTGCGCCAGCCCCGCTCGCTGAAGGCGTCGCGTGTCTGAGCGGGGGTCAGGCGGAAGTCGAGGAAGGCCTCGGGGCCGTCGGGATCGACGCAGACGGTCAGGGACTCGACGGGCCCGGCGATGCAGGTGTCACCCTCGCTCATGACTTGGGCGACGCCGGGATGGGCCTCGTCCTCGGTGCGGAAGACATGGGGAATCTCGAGTTTCTTGTCGTGGGGGAAGACCTCCTCGACGGTCATGATCGCCTGGAGCACGCCGTTGGGGGCTTTCAGCGCGACGCGCGAGCCGACCTTCGGGGCGTCCTGGACGGCGAGCAGGATGGGGATGGGCCAGATGTTGCCATCGGCGAGTTTCATGTCCGTGCAGACGCTCTTGAAGTCGGCCTCGCCCATGAAGCCCGTCAGCGGGCTGAAGGCCCCGATCGTGATCATCTCCAGATCGCAGGACTGCTTGGGGCTGAGGGTGATGGTGGGGAGGGACTCGGCTTCTTTTCGGAGTTCGTCGGCGTTGGGGGCGAGGCGGTCGACGAGGGTGCCGCCGTGCGGGGCGATCAGGCCGCGGGTCGTGGTGCTGGGCATGGTGTCTCCGGGTGCTCTCTCGATTGCGGTGTGACAGAACGCGTCTCGGCAGATAGGGGCCAAGAACGCGACGATAGGTGCGTGCAGCGGCAGGGTCTACGCGTTCGGGTTGTGATCGGGCTTGGTGCGAGGGGTGGAATCAGTCCGGCAGGTCGATGCCCCAGACGCCATTGGGTGTATCGAGGAACGAGTACTCGCCCCAGATACCCGGCAGGCCCTGCGAGCGGGCCATTCTGCGGACGCTTCCGTCGCAGGCGAGGGTGGAGCCTTTGAGGCTCGCCGTGTCCCCGTGTGTGTATAACTTGAACTCCTTGTCCGGCTCGTTCGTGCAGAAGACCCAGAACTCTGTGGAGAGGACCTTGCGCGACGGGAACTTGACATCACCATTTCGGGCCGGACGGATACGAAGCGACTGAGGGTCCGCGTCTGTCTTCATGTCTTGGGGATGGGTCCAGAACGCGCGGCCGATCCAGTATGCCGGGTAGGGGTTCACGCTGTAGTCGATGGGCCAGGAAGCCCCCTCGGCGCGGAGCCGCTGTCGCGCTTCGCGGTCAAAGCCCGGTTGCATCGGGCATCGGAGAGAGGGATCCCACCGATCAACATCGGACCAGTGATCGGGAAAGAGAAGCGACCACATGCCCGACCCAACACCGATCCGACCACCGACCGGCCCTCCCTCGCCGTCGCCCGGCAGCGACACCATGTGGGGCTCATATCCCGCGAAGGGGTAGAACCCGTCGTGCTGGTTCGCGTAGACGCTCACAAGCAGACCCATCTGGCGGATATTGCTCTCACACTTCAGGATGACAGCGCTTTGGCGTGCCATGGAAAGTGTGGGGATCGCAAGACCCAGGATGACGAGAGCCGTACTGACGACGACCAGAGCCTCGATCACCGTAAACCCAAGGGCTCTCCTGGTTCTGTGCATTCCACGCATATATTGCCACTGCGTATTGAGGTTTCGTTTGACACTTTACGAGGGGGGGGGGTACGCTGTCAAGAGTTCCGCTCTCCGTCACGGGGCGTAGCCGCGGACGCTCGCGGAGATTTGGACGAATCGTGTTACGAAGGAGACAGGGCATGGCGGTCTGTCTGCGGAGAGTATGGTTTACCTCGTTGTATTCCTGCGCTTGTGTGCTCTTGATGTCTTCCCTCGTCGCGGCACAGCCGAATCCGGGGTCCTTCGACTGCAATAAGGAGATGCCGTTGGCAGAGTCTGTCGAAGAGCTCGAGACGGACTGTCAGCGCTATACAGTCTGTCCGCTGGCGATTGCCTGTGTTCCGTTTGCCGGGACAGAGCCGTTTCCGAGCGGCGGGTTCACCATGCGGTTCGGCGTGTGCATGACCTTCGTGGGCGGAACGCTGGGGCCCGGCGGGGTATGCGTCGGAGGCACGAAGGTCATAGGTGGCGATTTCCTGACGCCTACGCCGATTCCGATTCAACGCTGCGATGGAGCGCCGTGCAGCGAACCGCTCTAGGAGCTCGTGTGGCAAGTATGAGCGTTTGTGGCATTTCATGTCTTGTGATGGCATTGGCACAGGCCCGACCGCAGCCGATAGATGCCGACAGGATCCTCGACGAGATCGAGTCTTCGTATGGCAGGGTCCATGGAGCGTATGTCGAGCTGGTCAGTGAAGAGTCGCCGGATAGTCGGCGATCGGTCAGCGTCGATGCGTCGGGGGCATATGTCGCGTTTGATGACGATGTGGTAACAGGCAAGAGAACCTGGTTCAGCATCGTCGATGGTGCATATCTGTATGAGCCGGCGCCCGGCGGGTTCGTGCGATATGCGCTCAAGGATTTTCCGAAGTTGCGCATCTGGTGGGCGAACCAGATCGTGGCATGCTGGCCTCTCGTCTCTGGATGGGTCTCGACACTGCGGGAATCGCCTGATTCGGAGGTCCGCCTCTCAGGTCATGAGCTGACGCTGTCGAGCGCGACACAACATCTGTCGCTCAGCTTCGATACGGAGACGCTCGCGTTGACGAGCATCGCAATCTCGGACTCGACACGATGGGACTTCGACGACTTTCGGAGCGGGCGAATCATTCCCATACCCGGCTCCGTCAAGCACATTGCTGATATGCCTCGCCGGGGACCAGAGGCGCCTGCGACCACGCTGGTGACACGCATGTCCTATCTTCGCGCAGAGGTCAACCCAACGGATCTGCGTGCGCACATGCGGCACGAAGCGATTCTCTCGGGGCTCCCTCGCTACGACCCAAAGACTGGCAACCTGTTCGATAGCAGTGGAAAGCCGTTGTATAACTACGATGCGTACGCGAGCCAGATGCTGGAGCAAGCCCGCAAAGAAGCGCGAGGGGGTGGGAAGGCGTCCACCGGCTTCTCTGCATGGGGCCTTGCCGCATGGACCGGGGCACTCGGATTGGGTGCGGCGGTCGGTTGGGCATTCGTCCGCAGGCGTCGTGTGCGGTGACGGCTGCGTTCGCATTCGCCCTGGCGCCGCGGTGCGAAGATTGCGCTGCTCTGGCCCTGGCTCATGCCCCTGCGCATCATGCCGCGATCGATGCGTTCGGCGGCGCTGGCGGCCATCTGCCTTGCGTATTCCGTGCCGACGAAGTGGTGCCCCGTTCGAGGGGCACCGTCGGCGTGGTGCCGCTCCCGATGGACGGATCGAGGACGAGGTCGCCCTCGTTGCTGCACGCGAGGATGACGCGTTCCAGATACACCCCCGGCAGTTGATTGTCGTGCCTTGCCCTTCGCACAAGCGGCAGCTTTTTTTCGAATCGACCTTGCAAGTGCCTACCGTCTCCTCATGCCGCGTGTGTGCCGAGTTGGTGCGTTCGAGATCGGGGCTGGCAGGCCGCTGGCCATCATCGCCGGCCCGTGCCTGCTGGAGTCGCTGGACCTCGGGCTCGAGGTCGGGCGGGTATTGCGCGACGCGTGCTCGGGGCTCGGGCTTCCCTACATCTTCAA
>WGEO01000271.1 GCA_015492715.1 Phycisphaerales bacterium
CCCCCACAAGATCCCCCACCCATGTCCACCGCCCGCTCGATCTGCCGCTGGTCCTTCACCCTCGGGGCCCTCTTCGTCGTCGGCCCCATCGCCAGCCGACTCACCAACACGCTCCACGCACCCGACGGCTCCATCCACACATCCCTGCTCGTCACCAGCGCCCCCGCGACGGGCCTCGCCGTCACCCTCGCCGTCTTCACCCTGACCGCCCTGCTGGCCATCCCCGCAGGACACCTCTTCGGCCCGCGCTTCAGCCTCCGCATCGCCGCCTTCTGCCTCGCCTGGGCCTCCTGGACCACCGGCACCATCGACGAGATCGTCCGCTCGCTTCACGATCGATCCCCCGTCGCCACGCTCGCCGTCGAGGGCGCCCTCGTGGGCATCCTCGGCCTCGCCCTCCTGCTGGCCGTCCTGCGATGCTCGAAGATCCAGGACTTCGGCCCCGACGGACGCGACCTGCGCGCCGGACCGGGCAGCGCCGCCGCCCTCCTGCGCGCCCTCGCTTCCCCCGCCGGCCTCGTCACCCTCGCCGCCGGCCTCGTCGGCGCCGCCCTGCTGGCGTGGGTCTTTGCCATCGAGCCGCTCAAGGGCCAGGCGATCTTCGGCGCCTTCATGGCCGGCATCGGCGCAGGGGCCGCCGGGCACCTCGCCGCCATGGCCATGGGCGCCGACGAACGCCCCGAGATGTCGTTCGTCCCCTTCCTGGCGCCGGCCCTGCTGGGAGTGCTGGGGCCGATCTCGCTGGCGGCGATGCTGGACGGCTCGGCGACGCTGCGCGAGGCCGCCTACGCCGGCCAGTTGTTCCCGCTGGGGCACATCCTCCCGCTGGACTGGGTCGCGGGCGCCTTCCTGGGCATCCCGATCGGGCTGGCCTGGGTCAAGTCGATGAGCGAGGAGGGCACGCCGCAGACCGCCGGCACGGGCGAGACCACCCGGGCCTGAGACCTCTGCCGCCCTACCATTGGCTCCGGGTGGGAACCTGCCGGGTCCCGGCACGGGCGATCAGGAGGTGGATCATCGCGGCTTCAACCAGCGACAACCAGGCATCGACCATGCCCGATGTGCAGGCCCGCAGCGACGAACGCCGCATCGCCATCGATCGCGTCGGGGTCAAGGACATCACCTATCCGCTGCGCCTGCGGACCCGCGAGGGCGGCGAGCAGCACACGGTGGCGACGATCAACATGTATGTGGCCCTCCCGGCGACGCAGAAGGGCACGCACATGAGCCGGTTCCTGGAGGTGCTCAACGAGCACCACTGCGAGCCCCTGACGCCGGCGCGGATCCCGGAGGTCACGCACCGGATCCGTGAGCGTCTGCGGGCGCGTGAGGCACACTTCGAGGCGCACTTTCCATACTTCATGGCCAAGCGGGCGCCGGTGACGGGGGCCGAGGGGCTCATGGACTACGAGGCGTCGCTGGCGTGCACGGGCAACGGCGAGGACGATCTGGTGCTGACGGTCGCGGCACCGGCAACGAGCCTGTGTCCGTGCTCGAAGGAGATCAGCGCGTACGGCGCGCACAACCAGCGATGCCGGATCGAGGCGAGCGTCCGCTTCACGGGGACCGTCTGGATCGAGGACCTCGTGGAGATGCTGGAGGCGTCGGCATCGAACCCCGTGTACGCGGTGCTCAAGCGTCCCGACGAGCGTCATGTGACGGAGCGGGCCTACGAGAATCCGAAGTTCGTCGAGGACATCGTGCGCGACCTGGCGCAGCTGCTCGAGGGCGACGAGCGGATCACCTGGTACAGCATCAACTCGGAGAACTACGAGTCGATCCACAGCCACAACGCCTATGCGCAGCTGACACGCGACAAGCGCTCGCCCGCACACACCTGACGACACGGCCGGCTCAGAGCGGGTTTTTCCTGGGCTCGCCCGGCCTTCGGGGGTAGCGGCGCGGGGTGGCGCTGTGCCTGGTGAGGACGACGATGCGTCCGGTGGGCGTCTCGAGCGTGCCCGCGTGGACGGCGCGGAGTTCGGCGAGGGCGTGTCGGGCCTCTTCGAGTTCCCGATCGGCTTTCTGCCCCTTGACGAGCGCGACCAGCCCGTGGCGTCGGACGAGGGGGACGGTGAGCTCGGCGGCGGTGCGGATGGGTGCCAGGGCGCGGGCGAGGGCGGCGTCGTAGGCCTCGCGGTGGGCGCGATCGCGGGCGAGGTTCTCTGCGCGGTCGCGGATGACGGACGCGTTGTCGATGGCGAGCCGTTCGATCGCGAGGTGGAGGAATGCGCACTTGCGGGCGGTGGATTCCAGGCATGTGAATCGGCGGGCCGGGCAGACGATGGCCAGGGGAAGGCTGGGCAGGCCCGCGCCCGCGCCGACATCGATGATGGATGCGTGCTCGGGGAGGTCGTCGAGGACGGGCAGGAGGGTGAGGGCGTCGAAGATGTGTCGGATCCAGGCTTCGGCGGGATCGCGGATGGCGGTGAGGTTGACGCGCTGCGTGGCGGCCAGGAGGAGGGCGAGGAAGCGTCCCAGGCGTTCGAGGTCGGGACCGTCGAAGGCGATGTGCTGGGCCTCGCAGGCGTCCAGAAAGGCACGCGGGGGGTCGAGGGGATCGGGATTCGGGAGGTCGTCGAAGGGTGTGCTCATGGGTCGAACTCGAAGGAGTTTCGGTATGGGGGCAGGGCGCGGTGGGTGCCGACGGCGAGGACGAGGCTGGTCATGAGCCAGGAGGCGATGATGCTGGACCCGCCGTAGGAGACGAAGGGGAGGGTGATGCCGATGATGGGCATCAGGCCGATGTTCATGGCGATGTTGACGAGCGCCTGTGTGGCGATGAATGCGGCGAGTCCGACGCAGATGAGTCGTGCGAAGGGATCGCGTGTCATGGCGCTGGTCGCCAGTGCGCAGAGGACCCATGTGAGGATGAGGGCGAGTGTGGCGAGGGCGCCGGCGAGGCCGAAGCGGTTGGTGATGACGGCGAAGATCATGTCGTTGTGTGCTTCGGGGAGTCTGTTGTAGTGGACGAGGGATCGTGTTCGTGGGTCCGGGCTTCCGGTGACGCCGCCGGCGGCTGCGATGTCCTGGGCGGTGAAGGACTGGAAGTTGATGTCTCGTGCGGTGGTGCGGTCTCCCTCGATCTGTCGGATGAGGGCGACGATTCGTTCCTGCTGGTGGGGTCTGAGCACGGGGTAGGTGGCGGGCCCGATGATGAGGGCGACGGCGACGATGAGGGCGAGGTGGCGGATGCGTGCGCCGGCGGCCAGGAGCATGGCGAAGAGGGCGGGGATGAAGAGGGAGGCCGAGCCGAGGTCGGGCTGGAGGATGATGAGCGCGACGGGGACGGCGGTGATGAGGGCCGGGGGGACGAGGCCCAGGAGCCTTCGGTGCTGGGATCGGTAGCGGAGGAATCGCGCGACGGCGAGGACGACGGCGATCTTGGCGAGTTCGGCGGGCTGGACGAGGAAGACGCCCAGGTCGATCCATGCGCGTGCACCGTTGCGCCGGCTGACGATGCTGGTGGGGACGAACGGGAGGAGGAGGAAGACGAGCAGGGCGATGGTCAGGAGCATGGCGGGTGTGGCGATGTAGGCGGCGAATCGGTAGTGGATGACGGCGAGGCTCAGGCATGCGCCGGCGCCGAGGGCGATGAAGAAGAGTTGTTTGGTGGCGGCGTGGCTGATGGGGTCTGCGGGGTCTGCGCGTTCTGCGAGGTCGATGGCGTAGACGCCCAGGAGGGAGAGGGCGAGGGCGGCGAGGAGGCATCCCCATGCGGGTGTGAGGATTCGGAGGGCGTCGCGGACGGCGAAGCGTTCGCTGGTGGTGCCCTTGATCAGGAATGCGAGGCGTCTAATCGGCACGGGGGAGGTATCCCTCGTCGATGAGCGCGTGGACGATCTGGTTGGCGATGGGTCCGGAGACCTTGGCGCCGCTGCCGGCGTATTCCATGAGGACGGCGATGGCGTAGCGTGGTCGGTCTGTGCCGGCGAGGAGGACGAACCAGGAGTGGTCTCCCTGTCGGAGGACGGTCTCGCCCTCGTCGAGGCGGTGGTTCTCGTTTGTGTCCTCGAAGAGTGTGGGGGCCTGTGCGGTGCCGGTCTTGCCCCAGAGGGTGATGTTGGGGGGCGTGTTGAAGATGGGTTCCTCGGTGCCGTCGGGGAAGCGGATGTGGTTGGCGGTGCCCATGCGGGGATCCGCGATGACGCGGCGCAGGCCCTTGAGGACGAGGTCGCGTGTGGTGGGTGTGATGGGGACGGTGGGTCTTGGCGGCGTGGGGGTGCGACCGGCGATGAGGTGGGGCGGGATGTGTCTGCCCTGTCGGGCGATGGTTGCCAGGGCGTCCGCG
This sequence comes from Phycisphaerales bacterium, assembly GCA_015492715.1. Lineage (GTDB taxonomy): Bacteria > Planctomycetota > Phycisphaerae > Phycisphaerales > UBA1924 > S146-42. The sequence goes on from WGEO01000271.1 coordinate 4,292, forward strand.
GCGTGGAGGGGTGTCCATGCGACGGGTCCCTGGCCGATGCCCATCTGGATGGCGTCGCCGACGGTGAGTCCTGCGCTTGCGCCGGGTGTCGTGGATGCGAGGAGTCCCGGCGATTCCGGGGCGATGTCGAGGTGGTATCGCCGGAGGACGCCGAAGTCGCGGTAGGCCTGCTGGATGAGGGACGGGCCGAGGCGTTTTCCGAGGGTGAAGAAGAAGACATTGCACGAGGTCATGAGCCCCTCGACGGCGTCGAGGGGGTGTCCCAGCAGGCCCGAGTGGGTGAGCATGAATCGTTTGTAGATCCAGCATCGGAGGCGGTCGTTGTGGTTGGGGTCGAGGTATCCGAGGCAGTCGATGCGTTCATCGGGTCGGAAGCGGTCGTGGGCGATGGCCTCGACGAGGACGACGGCCTTGGCGACCGAGCCGGGTGGGTAGGCGCTCTCGAGAGCGCGGTTGCGCAGGGGGGCGCCGACGGTGTCGTCGATGAGGTCTTCGGCGTGGCGGTCGTACTGGGTGCGTGTGTAGGCGGGGCTCGAGACCATGGCGAGGATGTCGCCCGTGTCGATGTCGAGGACGACGGCACAGCCGGGGATGGGTGTGCCCGGGGGCATGGTGGGGTTGTCTTCGCCATGCCAGGGCTGGGCGACGGCGAGGCCGAGGTCGGGGTGGAGGATGGCGGCGATGCGTGCCTGGAGGTTGATGTCGATGGTGAGTGTGACATTCTGTCCCGGGGCGGGGTCGATGGAGGATGTGGTGTGTGTGTCGAGTCGTGTGGACTGGACGCCGCGGAGTCCGCGGAGGGTGAGTTCTGCGGCGCGTTCGATGCCGAGCAGTCCTGCGGGGTCGTCGGGGAAGTATCTGCCGCGGTCTCGTCCGTCGGGTCCGATGGCGCGTCGAGCGAGTTCGGGGTCTTCTTCGAGTGCCTGCTCGCGTCGAGCGTGGTCGATGTCGATGGCGCGGTCGCGGAGGAATCCGACGATGTGGGTGTCGACGCCCTCGACGGTGATGGTTGCGGGCTCGTCGGCGCGGAGGGGGGAGAGTGGTGCGGTCGAGCGTGACGCGCATGGATTCGAAGGGATATGCGCGGTCGGAGGTCTCGGTGACGGTCACGCCGGGGAGGCGGTCGATGGTGAGCGGGCCGGTGGGCAGGTCGATGGTGATGCTCTGGGCGATGCGTTTACGGAGGATGAAGGCCTGGGCGTCGGGGATCTGGGGGAGGATGATGTGGGGCGCGTGCTGCTCGCGGATAGGCTCGTAGGCGCCCTGGCGGAGGCGTTGCCTGACTTCCTCGGTGAGGGTCGAGCCCGCGATCATGGCCTCGAAGAGGCTTCGCTTGAGGCGTCTTTGGGCGATGGACTCGTGGGCGCGACGGACGCGGGCGATGATGCGGTCGCGTGTTTCGAGGATGTCCTGCAGCGGTGTGTGGGTGATATCGGCGATCTCGCGGAGGGCGTCCCGGACCCGGTTGTCGAGGACGCGTCGGTAGACACGGGTGAGTTTGTCCCTGGTGTCGTCGTCGAGTTCGGGCCAGCGGTCTGCGTGTCTTTTTCGAGCGATGGTGCGGGCGGTGGTCGCGGCCCATGATCCGTCGAGGACATCGAATCGAACGGCGACGGCAGACGATGCGCGGTCGAGGGCGAGGTTTCGGCCCTTGCGGTCGAGGATGCTTCCCCGGGTGGTGGGCGTGTACCGGGTTCGGACGAGGGCGCGTTCGGCGAGGCGCGATCGCTGCTCGTGCTGGGCGATGGTGAGGCGTGCGAGCTGGGCGGTGACGGGGATGCAGAGGACGAGGATGGCGCAGGCGATGAGGAGGAGTCGTTTGTGGAACATCCCGATCATGTCGCCGTCCGTGGCCTGCGGGTGTGGAGGTGGGCTCGGCCCGGGGTGATGGTATCAGGCGGATCGGGATGAGGATGCGGGGGATCGGCGTGCGATCGGGGGAGCGATCGCGATGGTGTGCG
>WGEO01000272.1 GCA_015492715.1 Phycisphaerales bacterium
AGGTCAAGTGCGTCGGGCAGTTCGAGGTCGTCGAGGGAGCCGCCCGCGCGAACCCGGCCTACGCGTCGTCTCTCGTTGCCGCCGGGTCGGACCTGCAGAAACTGGCGCAGGACCGTCGTATCCGGTTTGGTGGGCTGCTCGTGGTGCTCTTCGCGCAGGACGCGACGATCGCAGCGCACGATCTCGACATGGCCCTGCACCGCTGGCTCGACCGCGGGTTCCCACTCCGAGCGGGTGAGCGATGCGGATTCCCCATCAGCGATCGTATCGGGAACGCGTGGTGCTCGCTGAGCCTCACCCCGATCCCCCACCGTCTGGACTGAGGAATCGTTCGATCCGATCGACCGCCGCAGGACCAGCACGGATCCCGTCGAAGCGGGCGCATACGGCCGCAAGGGCGGCCTGCTGGCGTGCCCGCAGGTCGTCGTCGCGCAGGAGGCGTTCGGTCGCCTCGACGAGTCGCGTCGCGTCGCCGAAGTGCGGCACGAACTCGGGCACGATCTCTCGTCCGGCGATGAGATTGGGCAGCGTGAGGAACTCGGCCTCGATGAGCCAGCGCCCCAGCAGCGAGTACATCAGCGGATTGGCGCGATAGAAGACGACCATCGGGCGCGCATGGCGTGCGATCTGCAGCGTGACCGTGCCGCTGGCGACCAGACAGACATCGCTCCAGCGGATCGCCGCATCGGTCTGATCCGCGACGATGTCCAGTCCCTCGGGCCAGCCCCGTCCCCGCTCGGCGTGCTCCCGCAGCCATTGCGCGGCGGCCTCGTTGGTCGCCGGGACAACGCCGACGAGATCCGGATACTTTGCCCGCAGGCGTTCGAAGGCCTCGAGCAGGAGCGGAAAGTTCCCCCGCAGTTCGCCCGGACGCGAGCCGGGCAGCAGGCAGATGCGCGGACCTCCCTCGGGCATCTTCCTCGCGAGGTCGTCGAGCGCCTGCGCGTCCAGATCATGGTCGAACAGGGGATGCCCAATGAACGACGCCGGGACATCACGCGACCGGAACCATTCTTCCTCGAAGGGGAGCAGACAGAGAACATGGCTCGTGTCGCGCCGGAGTTTCGAGATCCGCCAGCTCCCCCACGCCCACAACTGAGGCGCCACGAGGTGGACGACGGTCGTCCCCTGGCGGCGCAGGGCCTTGCAGATCGGGAAGTTGGCCGCAGGCGAATCGACGGGGATATGCAGCAGGGGGCGGTTTGCTCGCGCCCAGCGCACGATCCGCTTGTGCATCGCGTGATGATCCAGAATCTTCCGCAGACCCGGCATGCCGATGATCGCATCGCCTCCCGTCTGCTCGATGATCGTCGCCCCGGCCCGTTCCATCTGTGGCCCGCCCCAGGCGTAGACGGGCAGATCCGGGCGACGGGCACGCAGCTCGCGGATGACGACGGCGGCGTGCTGATCGCCGCTGGGCTCGAAGGCCGTAAACAGCACGCCCCGCTCGGAGGACGACTCGCCGGATGGGGTCGATGGTGCGGACACGCGCCAGTCAAGCCCCGGCATGGCACGATGTCAATGGCCCGGGGGATCTAAAAGCCCGCGGATGCGAGCCACTGCGAGGGCTTGCGGTCCAGTGCCTGGGCGATGGCCAGCATGGACTCCAGGCTGGGCAGGTGCGCGGCTCGCTCGATCGAGCTGAGCTGGCTCACGCTGACCCCCGACGCCTCGGACAGGTCCTTCAGCGTCCAGCCCTTCTCCGTGCGGGCGATCCGGATCTGGCGTCCGAGCTCGGATCGCAGCAGGTCCTGCGGGCGACGCCCCAGCCCGTACCGCGTGGCTGCCTGGGCCAGGCTCGCCCGCAGTTCATGGATCGAGAAGGGCTTGGCGAGATAGTCGAAGGATGCCTGCTTGAAGGTCGTGCGCATCGTCTCCATCGACGGATATCCCGTGATGACGATGACACACAGACGCTCCCATCGCTCCCGGATGCGAGCGAGGACCTCCTCGCCCGCGACCCGACCCATCTTCATGTCCAGAAGCAGGATGTCCGGGAGTTGCTCTGCAAAGCGTGCCTCCATCGTCTCGGGGTCCTCGAAGACCTCGACCTCATGCCCCTCGCTCTGGAGTGCATTGGAGATGAACTCGCGAAAGTCCGCATCGTCATCGAGCACCGCGATGCGCAGTGCCGGCGGGCGATCACTCGTCTGAGGCTCTGTCGTGCTCACCGTCTGCATGCTCCCGTCCCGCATACCTGGGCAGCAGGATCTCGAAGACCGCACCCCGACGATCGGGGTGATTCCGCGCCAGCATAACACCTCCATGCTCGCGGATGATCCCCTGACTCACGGCAAGCCCCAGCCCCGTGCCCCGTGCATCCAGACGCGTACTGACGAATGGCTCGAACAGTTGCGGCAGGACGCTGGGGTGTATTCCCGGCCCCGTGTCCATCACCATGATCGAGACCCAGGGCGCTCCCTCACGCTCGACCTCGCTGGCCGAGATCCGGACCTCCCCTCCACCCGTGGCACCGGAGCAGATCGCGTCCACGGCGTTGCGGATGAGGTTCACCAGTACCTGCAGGACACGATCGGGATCGCAGTCGCAGGTAAGACTCTCATCGACCTCGCTGACCATCTCGATGCCCGCCGCATCGCGATCCAGTCGGACCAGCGTGACCGCCTCGTCCACGAGGTCGCGCACACGGACCCGCCGAATGCTCGGCTCCCGCACGCGTGCGAAGTCCAGCAGACTCTCGCTGAGCCCCTCCAGACGCGTTACCACTCGCTGGAGCAGCAACGCCTCCTCACGCGACAGCCCCCGGGCCGGATCCCGCTCCAGACGCTCTGCCAGCCCCTTGATGACCGTCAGCGGCGTGTTCATCTCGTGGGCAAGACCGGCAGACATCACCGCAAGGCTCTTGAGACGATCGGCATCGGCGAGGTTCTCGCGGGCCTTCTCGATCAGGTCGTTCTTCCGCGTCAGGTCCGCCGCGACCGCCTCCAGACGCTCGAGTGCCTCGGCGAGGTCGCGCTCGTGCTCACGCATCTTCCGAATCGTCGCGTTGCGCGAACGCATGATCTCGCCCAGCTCGTCGGCGGGCATCTCGTGCTCGGGGATCAGTTCGCCCTGTGTCCCCTCCCGGGCCGCCCGATCGGCCCGCAAAAGCCGACGGATCGGTGCATAGACATGGGTCGGCAGCACCAGGATCTCCAGTGCCAGCGCGACCAGCGCGTAGACGCCCAGCAGGGCGATGACGAGCACCGTATACAGACGCCTCACGGCACGCCTGGCCTCGTCGCTGCGCACCAGGACGCCCGCAACGATGCCGCGATCTTCCAGCCACATTCCCGCGAGCGTCCCCTCACGCCCATGGCGGAGCAGAACCGCCTCGCCGGGCTCGCTCCGCAATCGCTCGACGATCGACTCGTCGAGACTCGCCGGATCGATGGCCCGAAGCAGCGCGTGACTCAGACGCAGTTCCTGCCCCGCTTCCCGAAGCGACCGGACCTGTGGGGCGATCTCCAGCACCTGCCGGCACAGGTCGAACTCCGCCAGTCGAACGATCTCGCGGACGGGAAGACGCAGGCCCGCCAGCAGGATGATCGCGAGCGACAGACTGAATGCCGTATGGAGAAAGATCAGCTTCTTGCGGATGCGCATGCCCGCGAGCAGCCCGGGCGAGCGGGCTGACGAGCGGTCTGCGGGAGCGTCGGCCTCGGGGCGGTCCACGGCAACGACTCTAGACTCCCCTCGATGGGACGACGATTCCATACGACGATGCCCGACGGTCCCAGGATGCGTGCAATGACTCTGCTCGAGAGCCAGGCCGCGCGGTTTCCGAGCCTTGCCATCGAGGACTGCAAGACCGACGGGCTGTCCCCTCGCGATGCCGCTCTGGCGCACGCGATCTGTGATGCGGCGATCCGCAGGTGGCTCACGCTGACCCATCTGTTGCGTCCCCTCATCCGCCAGCGATTCGAGCGACTGGAGCCCTGTGTGCGTGGGGCACTCCTGGGCGGTTCTGCCCAACTCCTGCTCATGGACCGCCTGCCGGCATACTCGGTCATCGACGAAACGGTCCAGTGGGTCAAAGTACGACGAGGGAAGGGAGCCGCGGGCCTGGTCAACGCCGTCCTGCGCCGCGTCGCCCGTCTGCGCACGGATGAGACCGTCTCGCTGGATCCCGACGACCTGCGCCTGGATGTCCTCTGGCGTGATGACGGGAGCGCCCTCGTGCTCTCGGCGCCATGCTTTCCAGAGGATCAATGGAAGTATCTGGGCGTCCAGTGCAGCCTGCCGCCCTCACTGATCCGCCGCTGGCGTGCGCACATGGACGACCATGATGTGCGCGCCTGTATTCTCCACGGGCTCATGCGTCCGCCGATCGTGCTCCATGTCGAGCACGCCGACACGCCGCTGGACGATGACATGATCCGTCCGCACGATACCCCGGGGCACGCGATCTACGCGGGCGAGGGCAGTCGCCTCGCCTCGCTGCTCGCAGACAGGCGGGACATCTGGGTGCAGGACCCATCGTCGAGTGCGAGTGTCCGTCTGCTGGCTGGTGCGGCTCCGCAGGTCATCGTGGACCTCTGTGCCGGTCGCGGCACCAAGGCACGCCAGCTCGCGTGCATGTTCCCCCAGGCGCAGGTCATCGCCACGGATGTCGACGCGCCCCGGATGGAGGATCTTCAGCGGGTCAGCGCCATGTACGACACCATACTGTGTGCGCCCATGGACGAGGTTGTCTCGCGATGGGAAGCACGGGCCGACGCCGTCGTCTGCGATGTGCCCTGCTCGAACACGGGCGTCCTCACGCGTCGGCGGGAGGCCCGCTATCGCGTCGGCGACCGCCAGATCGCCCGCCTCGTCGACCAACAGCGACAGATCCTCCAGACAGGGGCATCCCTGCTTCGCCCGGGAGGGGATCTCCTGTACGCCACCTGTTCGCTCGAACCCGAGGAGAACGAGCGGCAGGCCCAATGGGCGGCTGATGCGCTGGGACTGGCCCTCGTGAAATCACGACGCACGCTGCCCGGCGGGATCCCGGGAGACCCGCCGGAGCGATATCACGATGGGGCGTATGCATGCCTGCTGAGGGCTCCGGACTGTTCTGCGTGATCGTGCCGGAGGTGGCGGGCTACACTCCCCGACCGTCCCGGGAGCGGGACGATTCGTGAGGTGTCGGCCCGGAAGGACAGGGGGCGGCTGGATGAACCTGCTGGACATTCTCACTCCCGAGAGTATCAAGGCGCCGCTGGACGCCAAGGACAAGCGGGGCGTCATCGACGAACTGGTGGACCTGCTCGCCGAGCAGGGCAAGGTTTCGGACCCTGATGTCCTGAAACAGGCCGTCTGGTCTCGTGAGCAGACGCGAACGACGGGGATCGGGCAGGGGCTGGCGATCCCGCAC
>WGEO01000273.1 GCA_015492715.1 Phycisphaerales bacterium
CCCCGATCCCCCAGACACGATCAAACCGCTCCGAGCCCGCGACATCCATCGAAGAAGACGACATCCCCTTCTGATCGCCCGCAGCACGCAACCATGACCACCGCCCCGAGACACCCGGGGCGGTTTTCGTGTCTCCACTGCGCTGCCGATCTGCTCAGCCGTCGTCCTCACCCGCAAGGTCGAGCGCCGACCACGCCATCCCGTCGGGCTCGCGCCCCGCGCGGATCAGCCCCGACACCTTCCACGACGAAAGATCGATCACCGCCACCACATCCGCCTGCGTATGGGCCACATACGCACGCGCGCCCCCGGGCTCGACCAGGATCCCGATCGGCACGGAACTGTCCCCGAACCGATCGCCGAACAGGCGACCGTCGCTGTCCAGCGCCCCCAGATCCATCCGGATGCGCCGGACCTCTCGCCGCGTCCTCGCATCGAACACCGCGACCTCCCCCGAGCGGGCGCACGAGACCAGCACATGCACTCCATCGGGCGTGAACGCCACCCGGATCGGAAACGACGCACACTGAAGCGTGTCCACCACGCGCAGCGTCCGCGCATCGATCACGCTGATCGTGTCCGCCTCCCGATTGCTCACCCACACCTCGCCCCCGTCGGGCGAGACCGCGATGCCCTCGGCACCCGCCCCCGTCGGGATCTCCTTCTCGAACGCCTCCAGCACCAGATCGATCACCGAGACCGAGCCGGACCCGATATTCGCCACGAACGCCCGCCGACCGTCCCCCGACAACGCCACCATGTGGCTCACCCGCCCGCGCGTCGGAAACGACCCGACGATCTCCCAACTCTCGCTGTCGAGCACGAGCAGACGCCCCGAGCCCTCCGTCGTCACGACGACCCGCCGACCGTCCGCGCTGAACACGATCCCGTGCGGACGCGTGTTCGAGCCCAGATGCACGACGCTCGTGCGCTCGCCCGCCACCAGATCCAGCACGCTCAGCGTGTGCCCGCCCTCGCTACGCCCGTAGTCCGCCACGACCGCGACCCGGCCCGCCGGGTGCACCGCCACCTCGTGCGGCCCATCGCCCGTCTCGATCCGCCGAATCTCGCGCCCGCTCGCCGCATCGATCAGCGACGCGCTGGCCTCGCCCTTGTTCAGCACCACCAGCGTCCCGCCGTCGCCCGACGCCCGCACCCCCTGCACGAGCACCGCCAGCACCGCCGCCATCCGCACCATCCAGCCCATGACGATGATCTCCATGCCCCCGCCCGCGTCCCATCAGCCTACCGCCCGCGTACGCCGCGCGTTGCACCAGGCCCAAAACGGACAAGGCCCGCCGTCGAGCGGGCCCTGTCCGGATCGAATGGTGAGGTGCGCGTGTGATTCCCGCGCAGGAGTGAGAGAGCTACTTCCTTCGACGACGACCCAGGCACAGCCCCGCACCCGCCAGCACCGTCACGGTCGCCGGCGACGGGATCGGATCGAACTCGACCTCGTACTCGTACTCGGTCATCACATAGTTGTACCCGGCGGGCCCCGAGGTGTCCGTGATCAGGTTGTCACCCACATCGAACGCGCCGTCGATCGTCCACTGGCTCACGCCGTTGTCGAACAACGCCTGGATCGACTCGACATCGCTGAAGGTCGCCCCGCCGTCGAAACTCCCGAAGAAGCGGGCGCTGATCAACTCGATCCCGATCACATCGTCCGCCCAGTGGATCAGATCGCTCACGCCCAGGTTCCAGCGCAGGAACTGCACCGGCTGCCCGTTGATCTCCGTCCCGAACGGCAGCAGCGCCGAGCCGTCGGCCGTCTGCCACACCGCCCGAACACGACGACGCGTCTCGCTCAACGCCGACTCCGTCCACTCGGCGAACAACTCCACGCCCGCCGGGTTCGTCCCGATGCTCACCGCCCCGCCGTTGACGACGATGCTCACATCCCCGCCCGAGTTGTAGATCCCGAGATCCCCGACATTCTGGTTCGCCGCACGCAGCGACATCGAGGCCGTCTCGTTCTCATCCACGGACGGACGCTCCACCGGCCCGAGAATCACCGTGTTCCCGTCGCCCGCGGGCGATTCCACATGCTCGTAATGCACGGGAGCCGCGACCGCGCCGCCCGCGAGCATCGCCAGAGCAACACCCGCAAGCCCCCGCTCGCCCGCTCCACGCCGTGCTGAATGCTCCATAGACATACCGACACTCTCCCTCGCGCCTGGCGCCGGGGGATCGACCCCAACCCGAAACTCACGAGCCGCCCGCTCTGCCCGACACATCTCCGGACAGCGAACACCTCCAACC
>WGEO01000274.1 GCA_015492715.1 Phycisphaerales bacterium
ACAGCGTGCCCGTCGCCCGCGAGCACTACCTGCAGGTCACCGACGAGCACTGGGAGCGGGCGTCCAGAGGCGCAACAAAAGCGGCAGCAAAGGCGGCAGCAAATCCGGCAGCACAGGCGCCGCTACCGGATGGCACAGAATCTCAAAGCGCACAGAAAAGCCCCGAAAACAAGGCGTCTTTGGGGCTTCGTAGCACGGCGTGTGATGCTGTGAGAACGCGGCAAGTGGGCGTAACAGGACTCGAACCTGTGACCTCTGCGGTGTGAACACAGCGCTCTAGCCAACTGAGCTATACGCCCGACTGCCCCATGATACGACGGTCGCATCGCCCCGTCGAGTCCGTGCTCCTCCTGCCCTCCGGCGCTGGGGGAAGATTCCTGCAGACGGCTCGCCCGCCACTCCCGGTTCCAGCGGCCACCCCGGGCCATGCCCCGTGCCGCCGGGCTCTTTCCCTGCCCCTACCTCGCCGGGCGGATCTCCAGACGCCAGTCGACCGCACGCTGGTCCATCGCGCCGGCATCGAAGAACCGCTGGGCCTTGCTGGGCAGGCGTTCATACCGCCAGACCATCTCCGGCTCCAGCACACGCCCATGCTCATCGAAGAAGAGAAACCGGTACTGCACATTCAGTTCCTCGTGCTGCGTCACGGCCCGCACGGGAACACTCACCCGCAGCGGCTGGTCGGAGCCCCTGGTCACGCTCGGCTCGCTGATGGCGATGAACGGCTGCAGCCCGTCCAGCACCACCACCCGCGGATAGTTCGCCAGGGCCACCTCGTCGCCCTGCGCTGCGGGAGGGAGCGTGCTTGTCCGACATCCGCCGATGACGCCCAGACCCAACGATGCCAGCCATCCAATCCTCATGATCCACCTCCTTCGTGTGTGTCGATGCGTTCGCGCAGCGTGCGTATCAGGTCGCGCACCGCCTTGCTGCGCGGCTCATGCGGCGGGTGCGCACCGGCGAACAGACGCACGAATCCCGTCGACTCGACCGCCGGCGTGAACAGCCAGTTCCCGCCCTCGAGCACATGGCGTCCGAAGTTTCCACCCGTGCCGTCGACGCCGATCCGGATGCCCTCGCTCCGGTACAGCTCCCGCATATCGTTGCTGGTCAGCGTGCTGTCGAGCCCCGCCGCGTGATAGTCGCGCATCACGCGCGCCGTGGGGGTGCGCACATCGCGACCTCCCAGGATGTACGGCAGATCGGGCAACGCGGGCTCGCTCGCGTCGCCGACATACCGGATCTGCCCGCTCGTGGCCCATTCCGGCGCCCCCGCCCCGCTGAGCAGACGCACATACATGACTCGCAGGTGCTCACCCTCGCGCCGCGACCGCACCATCGGCAGCACCAGGCGAGAGCCGGGATCACCCTCGACCTCGATCGTCAGCGGCCCGCGAAGGTCCGCCAGACGGATCGGCACGAGATACACGCGTTGCGGCAGGATCTCGATCTGGCGCGTATCGGCGGCCGCCGACGCCCGACTCAGCAGCCCCAGTCCGATCAGCCCCAGCCCGATCAGCGTCTCCGTGTCGTTGTCGCCCGTTGCGGTCACGACGGCGCCACCCGTCACGAGCACATCGCCGATCGCGGCCTTGGCCCCCCGCACACCGCGCAGGTCGTCCCACGCATACAGCGCGGCGAGTTCGTTCACATCCTCAGCCGCTGCCCAGAAGTCGGAGCCGACCCTCACACGGCGAGCGTCGCTGGGCGTGCGTGCGACGAAGGCCTCGACCTCGCCGGACCTGCCCGCGGCGACCTTGCGCGGACCCAACCCATAGTCGATGATCAGAAGCCCGTCCGCACCGCCCTCCAGCAGCACGCGCCCGACCTCGCCAAGACCCTCCCGCAACTCCGCACCCCGCAGGAAGTAATCCCGTGCCTCCTCCTCGCGCCCCATGCCCAGCGCGCCCAATCCCGCCAGCATGTAGCCCAGCGCAAAGCCCGTGTCCTGCACGGCGTAGGGGTGTCCGCCGCCCGCCGCATCCGCGGGCCGCGCATACCGAAGGTCATCGAACTCGTCGAGCAGTTCCAGGGCCCCGATGGCCGCCGCCCGCGTGTTGTCGAAGTCGCCCATCACCGCCTTCTGGATCGCGATAGCGGCATACAGCATCGCCTGCTCGAACGGCTCGCCCCGATAGACCTTGACACCCTCGTGCAGCACGACCGCCGCCAGACGCGAGCCCGCGTTCACGCCCCGAAGACGCAGCAGGTCGTACAGGTCATTGAACACACGCTCACTCTCTTCCCCCATCCCATCGGCGAGATTGACAAGCGCAAGATGCGCCAGGTCCGTGAACGCCCCGCGCGACGGGCTGTGCCGAAGATACGAGCGCGCATAGCCGAACTGCCCGCTCCGAACATCCTCGATCAGGTGCGCATCCGGGCGCTGCGACGCGCACGCGCCCAATACGAGCACCAGCACGAGCACCAGCATGAGCAGCACGCCGCGCATCAGTCCCACGCCCTCCCATGCGCTCCGCGCTTGATCACGAAACTGTCGCTCCACACCACGGCCCCGTTCGCAAGATCGCGCAGCGAGAGCACGAACGCGTACGCGTCCGTCCGGTGCTCACCGCTCCTTCGCTCGATCGAGCGGAACTCGCCCTCGAGCACATGCGTCGGGCGCCGGCCCCGGAACCCCGCAGGATCTCCGTCCTCGACATCCCCCGCCGACACCGCACGCTCGCGATCGATCACGAACACCAGGCCCCGCTCGCGCGCCAGCCGGCTCATCGCCAGCGAGTCCTTCAGACGCTCCATCACGAACCAGCGCTCGCCCTCGGGGATCACATCGTGCGAAAGGTTCCGCGGCAGGCGCATCGCGATCACCCACGGCGCATCGTCCGGGCCGCGCCCCGAGATCGCATCGCTGGACGCCAGGCTCTGCGCCGCCCGCTCGCTGAAAGCGACCAGGTCCTCGCCCTCGAGGCGCGTCGTCGACGGTCCACCGGCGCACCCGCCCGCCGTCCCGAGAGCCATCGCGCAGGCCGCCAGCGCCCACATCGCCACGCGACTCGCCACGACCTATCTCCCGTACCGCTTGCCCTCGTACCGCTCCGACCAGATGATCGCCCCGTCGCTGAACCGCACCAGCTCGAAGTTGAAGTAGTAGGTGTGCGTGTCGCCCCGCCCGATCCGGAACATCGAGCCGTTCAGCAGATAGGTGTGCTCCTCATCGAAACGCACCCCGACACCCGGATCGCTCACCTCCTGCGCACGAAGTTCCTCCAGCTGCGCCCGGCTGATCAAGAACCGGAACCGCTCCCGGAAGGTCCGGCTCTTGAGCAGGTTGTCCTTGATCCGCTCCCGAACCAGCTCGAACTCCTCGCTCGAGATGATGTCCGTCCTGTTGCGGATGTCCCCATACACGATCGTCGCGACAGGTCCCCGTCCCGCAAACTCCTCCAGCGAGCCGAGATCCTCCATCAGCGACTGCGACCACTCGTCCGCAAACGCCAGCAGATCGTCCGGCAGCACCCGCGCGTCGCCCGCCTCCGCTGGCGTCGACCAGCCGACCGGCACCCGACCGGATCCACTCCCCCTCGGCGGGGGCGTGGCACACCCACTGAGCACCGCCAGCCCCAGAGCCGAAAGCATCAGTCCCAGCCTCTCGCTCGACATCCACATGACCGCCTCCTCGCAGTTAGTATACACTAATCATACCCGCAGAACGACCACGACGGCACCTCTATTCCCGGGTTTCTTCGGGATGGACCGACCCCATTTCTCACGCCCGCGAGGCTCAGGCCCGCCCGAGGGACGCCAGCCGCTCGCCACGGGCCATCCGCACCTGCCCGCCCACGATCGTCGCCAGCGCGCGCCCACGCAGGCGCCGCCCCAGGAACGGCGTGTTGGCGCTCCGCCCCGCCAGTTCATCGCGGGTGAGCGTCCACTCCAGATCCGGGTCGATCAGCGTGATATCCGCCGCCCCGCCCGGACGCAGGCGACCCAGGCCCTCGAGCCCGCACAGGCGGGCAGGCTCGATCGTCATCATCGCGATCAGACGGGGCCAGTCGATCGCGCCCGAGTCGATCAACGCCTCTCGGTACAGCGCCAGCGCACTCTCCAGCCCGACGATCCCGAAGGCCGCCCCCTCGAAATCGCCTTCCTTGTCCTGCACCGCGTGCGGCGCATGATCCGTCGCCAGCACCGTGATCGTCCCGTCGTGCACCCCCTGACGCAGCGCCTCGACATCCGACCGCTCGCGCAGCGGCGGGTTCATCTTCGCGTTGGCGTCAAACCCCTCACATGCCTCATGCGTCAGCGTCAGGTGGTGCGGGCTCGCCTCACAGGTCACGGGTTGCCCCTCGTCCCGCGCACGCCGAACGATCTCCACGGACCCGGCGCTGCTGACATGCTGCACATGGTACCGACAGCCGACGGCGCGATTCAGACGCACATCGCGCTCGATCATCAGTTCCTCGCCCTCGCGTGCCCACCCGACCAGCCCCAGCCGCAACGCCACCTCGCCCGCATGCATCGATGCGCCCCGTGTCAGCGATGCGATCTGGCAGTGCTGCATGAACGCCCGCCCCGTCTGGCCCACCAGCCGCAGCACCCGGGCCATGACGCCCGCGTCCTGGATCCCGTCGCCGTCGTCGCTGAACGCCACCGCCCCCTCGTGCACCAGCGAGCCGAAGTCCACGGGCTCGTGCCCGAGCCTGCCCCGCGTGGCGCACGCGACCGGAAAGACCCGGCACTGCGCCGTCCGGGCACGCTCGCGCACCAGCGCCAGCACATCCGCCGAGTCCAGTGGGGGGGTCGTGTTGGGCATGCAGCAGACGCTCGTGAACCCGCCGCTGACCGCCGCACGCGACCCGCTGGCGATCGTCTCCTTGTGCTCGCCCCCGGGCTCGCGCAGATGCACATGCGGATCGATCAGCCCGGGCGCCACGACCAGCCCCTCCGCGTCGATGACCCATGCATCCCGCGGACGATCCAGACGCTCCCCGATCGCAGCCAGACGGCCCCCGTCGATCGCGATGTCAACCACGGCATCCAGCCCGGACGCCGGGTCGATCACCCGCCCGCCGACGATCAGCACCCGTGCCATCATCCCAAGCCTAGGCCCATGCGCCACAGCCCGTCCTGCTGGACCTGTCCCCCGACCTCGACCCGTGGACGCGGACACCGACGGCGCGTATGCTCCCGGGCAACGGGGCGTAGCGCAGCTTGGTTAGCGCGTCTGACTGGGGGTCAGAAGGTCGGAGGTTCGAATCCTCTCGCCCCGACTTTGTGACGAACTCTACTGGTCCAGCCAGCTTACTCGTCCGGTATCAAGATCATAAATCGCACCAACAACCTTGAGCTCTCCCTGCCTGACCAGATCAGCTATCACCGGACTGCGCGATTGGATGTCCCGTACTGTCTGACGAACATTGGATTCGATCACCGAAGCGACCAGTGTCTTGTTCTTCGAGCTGCGCTCGCCCGCAATGCCCGAAGTATCCACATTGATGTTCTCAAGCGTTGCCGTCAGATTTCCAAGCTTGACCTGATCGATCGCTCCCTTGACGGCACCACAGGCCTCATGCCCGAGCACAACAATGAGTTTGGCCCCCGCCAGCTTCGTTCCGAACTCCATGCTCCCGAGCAAGTCCTGATTCTCAAAGTTGCCCGCAACCCGCCCCACAAAGATGTCCCCAATCCCTTGGTCAAAGACCATCTCGGGCGGAACCCGGGAGTCCAGACATCCCAGGATAATCGCTTTGGGATACTGCCCCGAGGCAGTCGCCCTGGCTTGGGCAAGGAGGTCGTAGTCCCGGGTCTGTCCGGCGACAAAGCGCCTATTGCCCGCCTTGAGGTCCGCAAGCGCCGCATCAGGAGTCATCGAGGCCTGCTGCTGCGTAAAGGCAACATCGTGGGGTGTCGCACTCTGGTTAGTGGCGCAGCCGACCTGAAGGGTCAAGAGACCGGCAAAGACAGGTGCGATACGGACTTCGGTTCGGTTGAACTGTGTCATGATAAATGACCTCCAAGGAGGTAGGTGAATGATCGGGCACGGAGTCATGCGAAACCGTGAAGAGCGTCATCGTAGTGATCATCCGTCCGTGAGTCTACGGGCTCTTGTTCGTAGGCCCAATCGTGCCACCGTTGCCGGAAAGTCACAGAACGAAAGCGAAAATACCCCGTGAGAAATGTAGCGGGCTGTTCGCTGCCTGCAACGGCACGGAGCCGGCAGCGAAGATGGGACACTATCCCGGCTCAATGTAGCCCGTTCAGGCCGTTTCCCGCACCATCCGAGTCCCTCGGATGAGGTACGGCGGCGGCGGTATCGGGGAAGTTGTCGAGCACGGTTCTATACCCCCGCCTGGGACAGTCGCCACGACGGTATCACGATCGCGGGCCGAACCGCTCGGCACCCCGACCGAGCAAAAGCCTGATCCTGTATCCGGCTGGCGCCGGGGCGGAGCCGGACCGATATCCAGCCTCGGATGTGCCTTTTTTCCTGATTCGACGACCCAGACCACGACCACGGTACGCTCCAGCGGGAGCGCATGGGAGAAGCCGTGCGCGACCGAAGAGTGGCCGCGAAAAGCAACAAAGGAGATACACGAATGCGGAGAACTGCCCAGATCGCACTGGTCGCCTCGATCGCCACCGGCGCGCATGCCCAACTCGATCACGACTTCACCGTCATCGACGAGCACCACATCGTCGCAGGCGGCGTCCTCTACGAATCCTTCGAGGAGTACTTCACCAGCGACTACTTCAAGCAGATGAACGCCCGCTGCGGCACGCGGATCGATCCGCTCATCGCCCAGATGGCCGCCGGCAATATCGGACCTGCCGGCTCGCCCGCCGACTGCACCTACAACTTCACCAACCCCGCCGCCGAGTACGACCCGAGCACCGGCAAGTTCCGCATCCCCGTCGTCGTCCATGTCATCCAGCGGACCAACGGCACCGGCTTCATCCCCGAGGACCGCATCCGCAGCCAGATCGATGTCCTCAACGAGGACTTCCTGGCCATCCTCGGATCGCTCGGCGAGAACGGCACCGACATCCAGATCGAGTTCTACCTCGCCACGGAAGACCCCGACGGCAATCCCACCAACGGCATCACCTACTCGACCAACAACACCTGGTACAACGACAGTGGGGGGTACTACAACAGCCTCGCATGGGACACCAATCGCTACTGCAACATCTACACCAACAGCGCCAGCGGGGCGCTGGGCTATGTCCCCGACCTGCCCCAGGGCGGCATCGCGGGCAATCCCGCCGACCGGATCGTCATCTTCCACGACGCCTTCGGACGCAACAGCCCCCTCCCCCCGTACCACCTGGGAAGAACAACGACCCACGAGATGGGGCACTACCTCGGCCTGTGGCATGTCTTCGACAACGGCTGCGGCAACAACAACTGCTACAGCACCGGCGACCGCATCTGCGACACCAATCCCATGTCCAGCCCGACCTTCGGCTGCCCGGGAAGCCGCAACCAGTGCGGCGAGCCCGCCCCATTCCACAACTACATGGACTACTCCGATGACATCTGCATGGACAACTTCACCCCGGAGCAGGCCCGGCGCATGCGATGCAGCCTCGAGTTCTATCGCCCCGACCTCGCTCAGGCGGACACGGGCTGCCCGGCGGACATCGACGGCAGCGGAACCCTCGATGCCGACGACTTCTTCGCCTTCCTCGACCTGTTCTCCAGCGGCGATCCCGCGGCCGATCTGACGGGCAACGGCACGATCGATGTCAACGACTTCTTCGCCTACCTCGACCTCTTCGCCGCAGGCTGCTGAGTCTCCAACACCCTCTCCCGCACAGGGCCACAGGCCCGGATCGTGCGATCCGGGCCTGTTTCATGCCTTCGTTTCCGGTATTGGTCTCAGCCGGTCATGCGATACCGCTTCAGATTCGCATCCCGAAGTTCGAGACCAGCCTCATGCACCAGCCGTGCCAGTTCCGCCCGGCTCATGACGCCCAGTTTGCGGCTGATCGATGCCCGGTGCTTCTCAATGGTCTTGGGCGATCGGAACAACACCCTTGCGATGTCCGCAATGGAGAGTCCCTGCCCCAGCAGCGCAAGCACCTCGAGCTCGCGTCGGCTCAGCACATCGAGATCGCCGAGATCGACATACTGCGATTCGACGATCTCGTACTCTGAACTGGGCGATCGACTCACCCCCTTGCGCGTGATCGAGAGCACGGTGCCGCTCCCGTCACGCTCCCGCTCCAGCGGACGCAGCGCCGACTCCAACTGCACCCCTCGCCGGATATGGCGCAGCAGCACCGGGCGACCCGTCGCGAGCACCTTGCGGATGATCCCCACGCGCTCGTCCGCGTATGCCTTGGGGAACATCTCGTGCAGGGTGCGTCCGATCGGGTTGTCGGCGCCCTCGCCTCTCAGCATCTCGTTGATCTGGTCGTTCGCATACAGCGTGCGGCCGTCCTGATCCACGATTGCCACGCCGACGCCGGGGACGGCCACGATCGCGTCCCAGAGCGCCTGTCTCGATTCGATCTCCTGTTGAATCATCCCTGGTATCAGGCTCCATGTAAGAAGTCACCCTGCCGTCCACCGACAAGGCTCGGGGAAGGTCCTCCGCTGGACGATACGAATGGGAGGCAAATGCTCTATTCGGTACGATTGATGAGGGACGCCTGTTCGTCAACCGTTCCGGGCAATCGCGCAAAAAATTCGGGTTTCTGCCCTAATCACGCGAAAAGCCGCCGGTCCCTCAGTTATCACTCGCAACGGCCGATGCCCGGATTCGCACCCGTCGGGCGTCCTCGGTTTCCAGGGCCGCCCGTTGCACCAGACGGGCAAGTTCCGCCCGCGAGGCCACACCGAGCTTGCGGCTGATCGCCGCCCGGTGCTTCTCTACCGTCTTCGGCGACCGGAACAGGGCCTGCCCGATCTCACCGATCTGCATCCCCTTGCCCAGCAGCGCCAGCACCTCGAGTTCCCGGTTCGTCAGCACATCCAGACGCCCGAGATCCACGAAAGCCGACTCGACGACCTCCAGATCCCCCGGATCACTGATGCCCTCCCGACTGATCAGGAGCACGGCGGGCCAACCCTCGACCAGCCCCTCGATCGGGTGGATCACCGTCTCCATCCGCACGCCCCGGGACAGATAGCGGACCAGCAGCGGACGCCGATCCGAGATCGCCCGCTGGACGAACTCGATCCGCTCATCGCGAAGATCCCGCACATGCCGAACCCCGGACGACCGATCCAGCACCGGTCCAAAGTACGACGACGCATCACCCGCGACCACGCGACCATTGGCCTGAAGAAGGGCAATCTCGACACCGGGCGTCGTCTCCAGCGCATGCCAGAGCGTGCGGGCATCAACGGGAATCGTCGGAATCGTCGTGTCGGTCATGGAGTCCAAAGCGTCCGGAAACACAGGAAACTGGTGCCCGCCCCCCACGAGCGCGCTTGCAGACTGACACACCAGCGTGTCAGATTGTTCCCATCATCGCCCAGCCGTTCCCGTCGCGCTTACCCCTCACGACCGATTTGGGGGTTCCCACTACCGGCCCGCAGCGATTCCCAGCGTTTCCTCCAGATCGCCCATCGTTCGTGGTCTGCCCATCTTCTCGCAATGTGCTGAGATTGGTGCCGATCACGCTCGAATGAACCGGGAGGAAAGCACGATGCCGATCCTCGTCTGGTGGCAGATCATGCCCATCGACGCCGGATTCGCCGTCTCACCGCCGACACACCCCGGATTCGCAATGTCAGACAGGCCCCATACCTCGCGTCAGAATCCCTTTCCCATCCCCAGCAGACGAAGGCAGGCCAGCGAGATCGTCCGCATGTCCCGACTGCTTGACATCCATGGGATATGCCAGCGATGACAGCGACACGACCACGCCGGCGTGCCCGGGGATATCACTGGCGACGGTGGAGCACGCGGCCTATTCCCACTCGATCGTCGCCGGCGGCTTGCTCGAGATGTCGTAGACGACGCGATTGACGCCCCGCACCTCGTTGATGATCCGCGTCGAGATCCGCGCCAGCACTTCAAAGGGAATCCGCGCCCAGTCCGCGGTCATGAAGTCCTGCGTCTCCACCGCCCGCACCGCCGCGACATGCTCGTAGGTCCTGCCATCGCCCATGACGCCCACGCTCTGCACGGGCAGCAGCACCGCGAACACCTGGCTCGTCCGCCGATACAACTCCGCCGCGACGATCTCCTCGAGCACGATCTCGTCGCACGCCCGCACCACCTCCAGGCGCTCGCGGGTCACCTCGCCCAGCACGCGCACCGCCAGCCCGGGGCCCGGGAACGGATGGCGATGCACGATCGCCTCGGGCACGCCCAGCACCTCCCCAAGCCGCCGAACCTCGTCCTTGAACAGCTCCCGGAGCGGCTCGATCAACGCAAAGGGCATGTCCGCCGGCAGCCCGCCCACATTGTGGTGCAACTTGATCCCCGCGCTCGTGCCCGCGTGCCCATGCCCGGACTCGATCACATCCGGGTACAGCGTCCCCTGCGCCAGATAACGCGCACCTGCGATCGAGCCCGCCGCCTCGCGGAACACCTCGATGAACCGATGCCCGATCCGCCGGCGCTTCTCCTGCGGATCGACCACACCCCGCAGGTCGTCGAGAAACGCATCCGCGGCGTCGATCACACGCAGATCGATCGCAAAGTGGTCCCGGAAGGTCCGCTCGACGAGCCCACGCTCGTTGCGACGCAGCAGCCCCGTATCCACGAACACACAGGTCAGCTGATCACCGATCGCCTCATGCAGCAGCGCCGCCGTGACCGCAGAGTCCACGCCCCCGCTCAGCCCGCAGATCACCCGATCGCGCCCGACCCGCGCCCGAATCGCCTCGGCCTGCTCCTGCGCATAACTGCTCATCCGCCAGGTGCCGGCGCACCCGCAGACCTCGTACAGGAAGTTGTGCAGCATGTCCGCGCCGTGCGGCGTGTGCGTGACCTCCGGATGAAACTGCACGCCGAAGAACCTGCGCTGCGGATCCCACACCACCGCGTGGGGGCACGACTCCGTCCGGCCCGCCGTCTGCAGGTGCGCACGCCCGAGATCGCTGATCTGATCGCCGTGGCTCATCCACACCGTCGTGTGCTGCGGCACCGATGCCAGCAGCGGGCACGGCGCCACGATCTCCAGGCTCGCACGCCCGAACTCGCGGCGCTGGCTCGCCTCGACCCGCGCCCCCAGCAGCATGCACGCAAGCTGCATCCCGTAGCAGATCCCCAGGACGGGGACGCCCAGGTCGAAGATCTCCGGATCGCAGCGAGGCGACCCCTCCTCACGCACGCTCGCCGGCCCACCGGAAAGGATCAGCCCCTTCGCCGACATCGCCCGCAGCTCCGCCGCCGGAATGTCGGGACGGACCAGCACCGCATACACCCCGGCATCCCGCACCCGACGCGCGATCAACTGCGCCGTCTGGGAGCCGAAGTCCAGAATGGGGACGACCTCGCGTGCTGGCGACATCTGCTGTCTCCCAAGAGGACCACTAGGCTAGCGCCCGCCGACGCTCGCGGCGCGACGCCCGCCTCGCCGATACCATCCATCCATGCGTGCGACGCTCCTGGCCATCCTGCTCGCCCTGCCTTCCTGCGGCAAGGCACTGCCCGTCGGATTCGATCAGGAGGCGCCCGACGGACGCATCCACGCCATCATCGAGGCCGCCCGCCGGCGGGACACATCCCGCATCCCCGACCTCGTCGAACAACTCGACAGCGACGATCCCGCCGTCCGCCTCTTTGCCATCCGCGCCCTCGAATACCTCACGGGCACCACCCTGGGCTACGACTATGCGGCGCCGCTCACCCGCCGGGAGGAGGCCATCGCCCGATGGGAGCAGTACGCCAGGGACCTTGCCGCCGCCGAGCCATCGCCATGAGCAGCGAGCCCGTCAACCAGGTCCGCATCCAGATGCGATCCGATCCACGCCTGCTCGCAGGCGTGCGGGAACTCGTCGCCGCCGTCGCCCATCGCCTCGGCTTCGATCAACTCACCAGCTCCCAGATCGCCCTCGCCGTCGACGAGGCCCTCGCCAATGTCATCTGCCACGGCTACGAACGCTGCTGCCACAAGCCCATCTGGATCAGCATCGACGAACTCAAGGACCAGCCCGAGCACGCCATCCGCATCGTCATCGAGGACGAAGCCAGGACCGTCGATGCCGACTGCATCCGCAGCCGCGACCTCGACGATGTCCGCCCGGGCGGGCTCGGCGTCCACATCATCCACGAGATTATGGACACCGTGCAATACGAGCCCAGAGAACCCGCCGGCATGCGCCTGACCCTCATCCGCGTCGGCAACCGCCGGCCCGCATCCGCAAAGGACGATCCCGCATGAGCGACCTGCAGATCGACATCGAGCGCCGGGACGGCGTCGCCATCGTGACGCCCAGAGGCGATGTCGACATGGCCACCTCGCCCCGACTCCGCACCGAGCTCAAGAAACTCATCGCCGCCGGCACCACGAGGATCGTCGTCGACCTGTCCCATGTCCCGTACATGGACTCCTCGGGCGTCGCCACCCTCGTCGAGGCCATGAAGTCCCTGCGACAGGTCGCCGGCTCGCTCGCCCTGTGCAACATGAACCCCCGCGTGCGGGCCATCTTCGAGATCGCACGCCTCGACCAGTACTTCACGATCTGCGAGTCCATCGAGGAGGCCCTCCCCGGCACCTGATCCATGCCCCGCATCGCCGCCAGAATAGCCAACGCCCCCCTCCGCGCCGTCACGGAGACCGGCAGACGCCTCATCGCCCTCCTCGATCACATCGGCGACGCCATCTTCCTCTTCCTCGACGCCATCCGATGGATCTGCCGGGCCTGCACGCGAAGACGCATCCGTCTGGGCAGGAGCGCCATCGTCAACCAGATCATCCGCGTCGGCGTCCGCAGCATCTTCATCGTCTCCCTCGTCTCCGCAGCCGTCGGACTCATCCTTGCTCTTCAACTGGCCCCGCCCCTGGACGAGTTCGGACGCAAGGACCTTGTCGCCAACATCATCGGCGTCGCCGTCTTCCGCGAACTCGGACCCCTCATCGGCGCCATCGTCCTCACCGGCTTCGCCGGTGCCTCCATCACCGCCGAGATCGGCACCATGGTCGTCGCCGAGGAGATCGAGGCACTCGAGGCCCACGCCCTCAACCCCGTCCGCTTCCTCGTCGTCCCCCGCCTGTTCGCATCCATCCTCTCCATGACCGCCCTGGCCGTCATCGCCGATGTCGTCGCCGTCGGCGCCGCCATCGCCATCTCCGTCACCGTCCTCGACATCCCCTATGCCACCTTCATGGACAACATGCTCGAACAGGTCAAACTCGTCGACTTCCTCACCGGCGTCACCAAGGGCGCCGTCTTCGGCCTGCTCATCGGCACCATCGCGTGCATCAACGGCCTGCGCGTCGTCGGCGGAGCCGCGGGCGTCGGCATCGCCACCACACGCACCGTCGTCCAGTCCGTCGTCAGCATCATCATCGCAGACCTCGTCTTCACCGCCATCTTCTACGCCCTGGGCCTCGTCTGATCCCCCGCGGCTCCCCGAACGCCACCGCCCGCAGGCGAGATCCGCTATCCTCTGCCCATGCTCAGAATCATCCCTCTCCTGCTCGTCCTGACCGCCTGCGCTACCCGGCCCGCCGGCAACGCCCGCGATCACGCGATCGCCCTGATGAAGCAGACCCCGCTCGTCGACGGGCACAACGACATCCCCTGGCAGTACCGATCACGCGTCCACAACCACCTCTGCGAGATGGACCTCCACGCCGACCTGACAACCCTCGATCGACCGACCCACACCGACCTGCCACGCCTGCGGGCAGGACACCTCGGCGCCCAGTTCTGGTCCGTCTACATCCCCATCGAGGAATACCCCGGCAACGCCGAGGATGTCAAAGCCGTGATCGAGCAGATCGATGTCGTCCATCGCCTCTGCGAGCAATACCCGGACGACCTCGAACTCGCCCTCACCGCAGACGATGTTGAACGCATCTTCCGCAAGGGCAAGATCGCCTCCCTCATCGGCATGGAGGGCGGACACTCCATCGACAACTCTCTGGCCGTCCTCCGCAAGACCTATGACCTCGGCGCCCGCTACATGACCATCACCCACAGCCTCTCCACCGCCTGGGCCGACTCCGCCACCGACGAGCCACGCCACGACGGCCTCACACCCTTCGGCGAGGAGGTCATCCGCGAGATGAACCGCCTGGGCATGCTCGTGGACCTCTCCCATGTCTCCGCCGAGACCATGCACGACGCCCTCGATGTCGCCGAAGCACCCGTCATCTTCAGCCACTCCTCCGCCCGCGCCGTCACCGACCACCCCCGCAATGTCCCCGACGATGTCCTGAAGCGCATGCCCGCAAACGGAGGCGTCGTCATGGTCACCTTCGTTCCCTCCTATGTCTCCCAGCCCCTGCGTTCATGGTACCTCCAGCGCGATCGCGTCCGCGAGCAGGCCGCCGTCGAACACCCGGACGACCCGCAGGCCGTCGATGCCGCCGTCAACGCATGGATCAGCGACAACCCACGACCGAAGGCCACCCTCACCGATGTCGCCGACCACATCGACCACATCGCACGCGTCGCCGGGCACGACCATGTCGGCATCGGCGGCGACTACGACGGCATCGGCGAGACCCCCGTCGGCCTCGAAGATGTTTCCAAATACCCAGACCTCATCGCCGAACTCATCCGCCGCGGCTGGACCGACGACCAGATCCGCAAACTCCTGGGCGAGAACCTCCTCCGCGTCATGCGCCAGGCAGAGGCCACCGCCGCACGCCTCAGACAGACCCGCCCGCCATCGGACAAGACCATCGAAGACCTCGACAACCCGCCGACCTGAGCCCCTACACCAGCGCCCCGTCCTGCTCCCGACGCACCAGCACGCTCCACTTCGTCAGCGTCGCCGCAAGGATCGCAAGCCACAGCATCCCCGCGATCCCCTGCGTCCGCAGCGACTGCTCGGGCGCCATCAACATCCCACCGGCCACCAGCGTC
>WGEO01000275.1 GCA_015492715.1 Phycisphaerales bacterium
CGGCGACACGCCCCGCCCCGACGCTCGCTCGCATGATCGCGCGTGAGTTCGCCGATGTCGCCGCCGTCATGGGCAGTGTGTCCGGCAGGCTCCTGGGCTTTCTCGGGCGTGAAATCCTCTGGCGCTGGCTGATCGAACGAAACACTGTCGCCTACATGCTCGATCCGCGACGCATTGTCGCATCAGGCGCGGCGATCATGCTGTGCTGCGCCCTCATCTTCGGCATCTTTGCGAGCAACGCGACGATCGGATACATGGGCGAACTGCCCGAGGCCTACGCCGACGCCATCTCCTACTGGCATGCCCCGGACCTGTGGGGCCTGGACCTCTCGCCCCTGTACTTTTCCCTGATGACCTTCGTCACGCTGGGCTATGGCGACTTCGCCCCGATCGGCTGGTTCAAGATCGTCGCCGCCAGCGAGGCGCTCCTGGGCGTGACGCTGCTGGCGCTGTTCACCGTCGCCTGGGGTCGCCGGATGATCCGCTGATGGCAGGAGCGGGCGAGGCTGTCTCGACTGGAAACCGCACGCCCGGCGCGGTACAAAGGGCGGATGCCCGAGATGGTCCGCATCACGGATGTCGCACCGCGCGACGGGCTGCAGAACGAGGAGGCCCTCGTCCCGACCCCGGACAAGGCACGCCTGATCGAGCTGCTGGTCGATGCGCTTCTCGACGAGGTCGAGGTGGCGAGTTTCGTCCATGCCAAGTGGGTGCCCCAGCTCGCCGACGCCGAGGAACTGCTCGAGGAACTGGTCGCGATCAAGCGTCCGGATGTCGCCTTCAGCGCCCTGGTGCCCAACGAGCGGGGCATGGCCCGCCTGCTGCACGCCTGCGAGCGCGTCGGGATGCAGGTGATCGACAAGGTCAGCGTCTTCACCGCCGCCAGCGAGACCTTCAGCACCAAGAACACCAACGCGAGCATCGCCGAGACGATCGAGCGGTTCCGCCCCGTGGTGGCGCTGGCACGCGAGCACGGGATGCAGGTCCGCGCGTACATCTCCTGCGTCGTCGCCTGCCCCTTTGAAGGCCCGATCGCCCCCGAGCAGGTAGCCCGCGTCGTGCGTCTCCTCGAGCCCCTGGCACCCGACGAGATCGACCTGGGCGACACGATCGGGGCGGCGACGCCGCAGACGCTGGGACCTGCCATCGATGCCGCACGCAATGCCTGTGCGTGGGCGCAGGATCTCCCGCCCGAGTCCTGGGTGCTCCACCTGCACGACACCAGGGGCACCGCGCCGGCCTGCGTCGAAGCCGCCCTGAGCATGGGCATCCGGTCGTTCGATGCATCGGTCGCGGGCCTGGGCGGCTGCCCCTTCGCATCGACACCCGGCGAGCGCGCGCCGGGGAACATCGACACGCGGGTCCTGATCGAGACGCTCACACGCTTGGGATACGAGACCCGCGTCAGCGTGGAACGGCTCGAACGGGCGGCGGCCTTCGCCCGCTCGATTCTCGAGACTGGCGCCTCGGGAGCCATCGCATGATCGAGACCGAGTCTGCCGACGGCGTGTGCACGATCCGCCTGTGCCGACCCGAGCAGCGCAACGCCCTGACGCCCGAGATGCTGCGCGAGATCCGATCGCACGCCCTGCGCACCCAAGACATGTCGATGCGCTGCGTGCTCATCGAGGGGGCCGGACGCGTCTTCAGCGCGGGCTTCGATCTTCGTCTAGCGGCGGCGGACCCGACGGGCGACACGATGCGCGCCCTCCTGCGCGAGTTGAGCGAGACCATCCAGGCCCTTCGCAATCTGGAGCTCCCGGTCGTGATTGCGGCGCAGGGGGCCGCGATCGCCGGGGCCTGTGCCCTGCTCGCCGGGGCGGATATCGTCGTCAGCAACGCCGAGGCGAAACTGGGATACCCCGTTCTGTTACTAGGCATTTCTCCTGCCGTCTCGGCTCCGTTCCTTCAGCGGGACATCGCGCCGGGGATTGCCCGCGAGCGCATGCTGGACACACGCCTGATCTCGGGTGCCCGCGCCTTCGAGTCCGGGCTCGTGCACCACCTGGTGGAAAACCCTGAATGCGTGCGGGTCGAGGCCGAGCGGATCGCGCTGTCGATTGCCCGCAAGCCCATCTCTGGCGTAAGAGCGACGAAGCGCTGGCTCCGCTTGCTCACGGGGGTATCGGAAGACCTGCGGAATGAAGGGCTGTCGGTTTCGCTGGGGCTGGTCGGAAGCGACGAAGAACGCGAGCGACTGGGGAAAGCATGGGGGAATCGCTCGTCATGACCCAACATCCGGGGTGTCGTGATGGTCCTGCGTCTCGGAAGTTGAGGGTCTGGGAACCCGCGCGGGGGCGGAATCGGATACTATGATGGCCCGCACGGAGCCCCAGCCGATGCACGGGCACCCGGGGTCTGGTAGGTTCACGACCCGCCAGGGCGTGAGCAGGCCCCGACGAGAACCAGCAACAGTGTCAGCGCGCCAGCAGGCTCAGCCGGCGGGAGCGCCCCTGAGAGAGGCACGAGCAGCATTACCGGGAGTATGTGGCATGAGCGATGCGCACGATCGTGGCCCCCAGCGACCTGACACACGGGGTGCGGACCAGAGCGGGCTGGAGCCCCTGGAGCCGCGCGTGCTGCTGAGCGGCGATCTGCCGCAGGTCGGCACCTTCGAATGGCGAGGAGCCGAACTGGAAGTCATCCGCGACTCGTTCGTGCTGACCTTCAACGATGCGATGGACGAAACGCGGGCGGAGGCGGCGGCGGACTTCCTCGCCAACCGTCTGGGTGTGCAACTCGAATCGTTCGATCTGCTCGGCCTGGGATACTCGGCGAGCATCGAGGTCTCGGGCGAGGTCCGCGAGGATCTCGTGGACCGGGCGATCCGTCGTTTCAGCTGGCTGCGTGGATTCGACCCCAACACGGTGTACGAGACGGCGCTGGTCCCGAACGATCCGCTGTTCGGCGAGCAGTGGCAGTTGGAGAACACGGGCCAGATCATCGGCGGGCAGGCGGGCGTCATCGGAGCGGACTCGAACCTGCTGGAGGCCTGGGACATCACGACAGGGTCGATCGACACGGTCGTCGCCGTCATCGATACGGGCGTGGACCTCGATCATCCGGACCTGGAAGCGAACATCTATGTGAATCCGGGCGAGATTCCGGGCAACGGTGTGGACGACGACGGCAACGGCTTCGTCGACGATGTCAACGGCTGGGACTTCGGCGACAACGACAACAACCCCGACGATATCGCCGGGCATGGCACGGCGGTCGCAGGGACGATCGCCGCCGTCGGGAACAACTCGATCGGTGTCGCCGGGGTGATGTGGACCGGCTCGATTCTCCCGATGAAGATCGCCGATGAGTTCGGGCAACTCACGCTGGCGGCGATCGTCGGGGCGCACGACTATCTGACGATGATGCGCAATCGCGGCGTGAACATCGTCGCGAGCAACAACAGTTACGGCGCCTTCGTGCCCGAGTTCTTCGAGGATACGGGCGGGTTCGTCGCCGAACGCGAGGCGATCCAGCGGTTCATCGATTCCGGCGGTGTGTTCGTCGCCGCCGCGGGCAACGAAGCCAACAACAACGACGAGGAGTTCACATCCTTCCCCGCCGCATACGACCTCCCCGGCATCATCGCCGTCGCCGCGACGGACAATCAGGACAACCTCGCGGCCTTCAGCTCGTTCGGCGCCGAGACGGTGGACCTTGCCGCGCCCGGCGTGCTGGTCCGGACGACCCAGGTGGGCGGCGGCTATACCTTCATCTCGGGCACCTCGTTCTCGAGCCCCATGGTCGCGGGCGCCGTGGGCCTGCTCCGGACGGTCCGTCCGGACGCCTCGGGGCCGGAGATTCGCCAGGTCCTGATCGACTCGTCGCGCCCGGTGGTCAGCCTTCAGAACAAGGTGCAGTCCGGCGGCGTGCTGGATATCGGCGAGGCCCTTCGCATTCTGAATCTCGATGGCCCCGTCATCACACGCGTGGATCCGGGACCGATCACGGGTCAGATCGGAGACGACGGGAACCCCGTCAACACGATCACGATCGACTTCAACAAGGACCTGGACCCGGCGAGCATCGACGCCGGCTTCGTCTCGCTGGTGGGTGACGGCACGGACAACACCTTCGGCACAGGAGATGACCGCAACATCACGATCGAGGACATTACGCTCGTCAACGCTCGGGAGGTACGGATCGACCTGGATCTGACGGCACTCCTGCAGCAGCGCCTGCCCCTGGACCTGTACCGCCTGACGCTCAACGCCGCCGGTTTCAAGGACCTCGACGGCAACTTCCTGAACGGGAATGGAAGCGGCGGCACGGACGAGGTCTACGAGTTCGAGGTCGTGCCCAGCACGGGGAGTCTGGAACCCAACGACACGCTGGCGAATGCGGAGGTGCTGACCTTTGCCGCCAGCGGCAGCGCGAGTTTCTCCGGCCTGACGCTGGGCGACGGCTCGCGCGCGGGCCTGGATGTGGATCTCTTCCGGATCGATATTCCTCGCGGCGGCCTGATCCGGGCGGACATCGACGCCCAGAGCCGGGCTGGAGGATCCACGCTGGATTCCTACCTGCGTCTGTTCGACGGGCAGGGCAACGAGATCGCCAACAACGACCAGTTCGACGGCACGGACTCGCTCATCGACTTCTTCGTCTCGACCGGCGGGTCGTACTACATCGGTGTGAGCGGCTTTCCGAACACGAGCTACGACCCCAATGTCGCGGGCTCGGGCGTGACCCAGTCCACGGGTGTGTATGACCTGAATATCGATGTCGAACTGATCCAGCAGGACCGGATCACGGTCTCCCAGAGCCACGCGGGCGACCCTCTGCGTCTGCCGCCGCAGGGCTCCCAAGGTGTGCTCTCCGACACACTGGTCGTCTCGGACACGCGTGAGATCAAGGATGTCAATCTCCGGCTGGACATCCTGCACGAGTTCACGGGCGACCTGCAGATCAGCCTGATCAGCCCGCAGGGCACCGAGGTCCTCCTCGTGGACCGTCGCGGGGGCGCGGGCGACGACTTCGATTCGACGCTGCTGGACGACGAGGCGGCCACGCCGATCAGTGCCGGCGTGGCTCCGTTCGACCAGCAGGGCGGCTACAGCCCGGACAATGCGCTCAGCGCCTTCGACGGTGAATCGGCCGGCGGAACCTGGACCCTCGTCATCAACGACACCAAGGCTCTGGACACCGGCTTCCTCCTGGGATGGTCGCTCGACTTCACGCTGCTGAACAACATCTTCGGTTCGTTCGAGTCCAACGACACGCCCGCGACCGCGGCCGGCGTCGCAAACATCAGCGGCACCGGCACGGCACAGATCCAGGCGAGCATCGGCGATGGCGGGTTCGGATCGCTCGATCGCGACCTCTACACGCTCAATGTGGACGCGGGTACAACGCTCAACACCACGGTCACGAGCACCGCGCCCGATGGCGAGGACCCGACACTCGATACGGCGCTTCGCCTGTTCGATGCCGACGGCAATCAACTCCGCCTCGTCAGCCCCGCCGGCACGCTCAACGCGACCATCGAGAACTTCGTCTTCCCGACGGGCGGCACCTTCTACCTCGCCGTCAGTGAGGGCACGAATGTCACCTACGACCCCTTCGATGTCACAAGCGGCACGCCCTCGCTGACCACGGGCGACTACACGCTGGACATCTCCGTCGCAGCGGGTGTCTCAGACTCGGCCCGCGTGCTCGACGCGGACGCCGTCGCCGTGGGAACCGCTACGGACGGAACATTCGTCGCGGGCAGCGGGCTCGATCGCACCGGCATCGAGTTCAGCGGCATCGAGTTCCTCTTCGACGAGGCAAATCAGGGCAATGCTCTGCACTTCTTCGGCGCGACCGCGAGCGGCTCGAACTTCCGCAACGGGCTCGGCGGAGCATCGGCCCTGCCGATCTCGCTCACCGATCAGTCCGACATCGAGAATCGACGCATCGTCGCGAGCACCGAACTCAACGGCCTCCAGATCGATCGCGCCATCTCGTTCGGCATGGATGACTCGTTCCTCGCGATCGATGTCCTCTTCACGAACACCACGGGCAGCACCATCAGCGATGTCATGTGGATGGAGGCGCTCAATCCCGATCAGGGCCTGAACCTGATCCAGGGGCGCACGGCGAACACCGCCAACGACATCCTCGAGGACGGTGGCACACTGCCCGCCGCCATCGCATCGTTCACCAACAATCTGTTCCCGGGCGGTCTGAGCATGATGCTCGCGGCGCCGGCAAGCGACTCGCGGGCGGTCGCCACCTTCTTCGATCCCGGAACCGCCATCCGCGATCCCGGCGTGCTCCGCGCCCTGGGTGTCAACGACCCGAACGGCACCATCGACGACCTTGCCATGGGTCTGACCTACGACCTCGGCGACCTCGCCGCCGGCGAGACAACCTCCGTTCGCTACTTCATCCTGATGGGCGAGTCCGAGGCCGCTGCCATGGCGCTCTACGACGCCATCAACGACGGGACCGGCCAGGGGCACCTGACGGCCGACCCATCGAGCCCGGCGACCGAGACACTCGATGTGGCCGATGGTGATCCCAATGACGAGGTGCCGACGCTCCCCTACCGCGTCTACTACCCCGAGGGCTTCGCCAACGGCAAGACCAGCACCTTCGTACCCATCCTGAACCCCCATCCGGTCGAGAACCGTGTGGTCATCATCGCCCGCTACGAGACCGGCGCACGAGACCAGATCATCGCCGAGCAGACGATCGAGGCCGGCCAGCGCGGCGGTGTGACGATCACGACGCCCGAGCTCTTCGCGAGCGGCGACCAACTCGTCCGTGACCGCACGCCCTATGCCGTCGAGATCCGCTCACAACTGCCTGTGGCAGCAAACCTCAGCCACTACGACCTCTTCCTGCTGACGGACGGTCCAGCCGCGGTGGGCGAGGCGTTCACCAACAGGCTGGATACGCGCTGGACCTTCGGCGAGGCCGTCAAGGGTGGATCCGTTTCCGACTTCATCCTCTTCATGAACACATCCGACACGAACAACAAGGTCACGACGACCTTCCTGCCTGCCGATGGCTCGGAGGCGATCACCATCACGCAGACCTTCGCCCCATTCCGTCGCGGCGGCCTGAACCTCTCTCAGTTGCCGCAACTGCCCGCGGGCACCTACGGCGTGAGCATCGAGGCGGACGAGCCGATCATCGCCTCGCTGACTCACTACGACCGCGGGGCAGGCACGGCATACGGACTCACGGGAACTCCGGGCGGCGGCGATGTCCGAGGAGTCATCCCCGAGGGACAGATCGGAATCAACAGCACGGAAGAGATCGTCGGCATCGTCAATCCCAACGACGCCGATGCACGCGTGCTCTTCTCCTTCGTCTTCCAGGACGGAACGACCTATCGCACGAATGTGACCGTCAACAGCCAGAGCCAGACGACGCTCGATGTCGGCAGTCTGCCGAACTTCCCCGCGGGCCAGCCCTACTCGGTCTTCTATGAGGTGACGAATGGAGACCTGCCGGTCAGCCTGACACTGCCCACCAAGGTCTTTGGGGACGAGTTCGCGTCGTCGTTCTCCGACCAGGCCTACCCGCTCTGGGGCTTCGGTGAGGGCTTCCGTCCCCGTCGCGAGGGCAAGGTCACCGAGTTCCTCCGCCTCTACAACCCGAGCGATGATGATGTCCTCGTCGAGATCACCATCCACTTCGACGGCGGGCTCGGGTCTGAAACCTTCCGCGAGACCCTTCCCGGACGCCGCGTGCAGGAGTTCAACATCCACGACTTCGTCACGGGCGACCGTCGCGATCAGCCCACCTTCTATGGCATCACCGTCAAGGGCGCCCAGCCGATCGTCGCCTACATGGGCCACTTCGACGCGTTCTTCCCGGGTGGTTTCGGCACACTCGGCACACCGCTGGGCGCCAGCATCGGCGTGTGAGCATCGGACGACTCGCTCCAGGGCCCGGCTGAGATACCGGGCCTTTTTTCATGGTCGCCGGCCGCGTCTGTCCGTGCCCTACAGGCCATACGATGCGCGCATGGCAGACCTGTGCTCGCTCGACATCGACGGACCGATCGCGACGCTGACGCTCAACAGGCCGGAGCAACGCAATGCGCTCTCGCTCGAGTTGATCGAATGCATGCGCGCCAAGGTCCGGGAGGTCAGCGGTCGCGACGATCTGAGCGTGGTCGTGATCAGCGGACAGGGACGGGCCTTCTGTGCCGGGATGGACCTCAAGCAGGTCCTGGCCGCCAAGGACACGCCCCTGCGGCTGCTGGAGAGTCTCGCACGCCTGACGCTGGAGATCCGATCGCTGCCGATGATCGTCGTAGCGAGCGTCAACGGGGCAGCGATCGGCGGCGGCTGCGGCCTCGTATGCGTCTGTGATATCGCCCTGACCCACGACGAAGCCCGACTCGGCTTTCCCGAGGTCGACCTGGGGCTGTGCCCGGCCGTCGTCGCCCCATGGGTCGTCCAGCGCATCGGACCCGCACGCGCTCGCAGCGTGCTGTTGCAGGGTGGCCTGATGAGCGGAAGCGACGCCGCTCGGATCAATCTGGTCGGGGAGTCGGTCCCGACGCGGGAGGACCTCGAAGCCGCGACGGTCGAGACGGCCGACCGCCTGGCGCAGGGCGGGCGCGAGGCGATCCGTGCAACCAAGAGCCTGCTGAATCGCTTCGATGAGCATATCAGCGAGGAAATCCTGCTCGAAGGCGCGGCGTTGTCAGCCCATGTGCTCGCTCAGCCAGAAGCACAGCAGGCCCTGCGAGCACGCTACGAACGGCCCTGAGGAACTGCGACCCCAAACATGCCCCGATCGTGGCATCGCGCATATACTTCGGCGACGGGAGTCTTCCCGCTGCGACGACCCAACTGCTCGCGTTTCCGACATTGTGGATCTGCATGACCGTTGAGCCGCTCCAGATCGAGAAGGACGATGCCGCCCCCGCCGGGGTCTACACGCTCTGGCTTGATCAGGGCGACGCGCCCGTGATCGTGCTCGATCGCCCGCTGATCGAGCGGCTCGAGGATGCCCTCGATCGCATCCCGCAAGACGCGCAGGGACTAGTCGTGGCATCGCGGAGCAGTCGGGTCTTCGTTGCGGGGGCGGACCTCAAGACGATCCTGCACGCCTCCGATCAGGAACTCCACGAGTACTTGGCATACGCATCGAGCGTCTTCGGAAAGCTTGCAAACCTGCCGATGACGACGGCCTGCGCGATCAACGGAGCGGCCTTGGGGGGCGGCCTGGAACTGGCCATGCACTGCGACGGTCTGATCGGCGCGCCGGGCCCCAAGCCCTACCCCGTGGGTCTGCCGGAAGCTTCTCTCAAGATCTGCCCGGGCTGGGGCGGCACCAACCTCCTGCCGGCCCGGATGGCCCCCATGGACGCCATCCGCCGAACCGCCTCGGGCACGACGATGATGTTTGACGAGGCCGTGACGGCGGGCCTCTTCGACCGCGTGGCTCCGTCACAGGAATCGCTGCTGCAAACGGCGCGGGCCTGGGTCGGCGAGCAGCCTCATCCGCAGCGAGACGGCGCCCCCCTGCGATGGATCGGGCGCTCGCCGGAACCCGTTCGTGAAGCGCTGGCCACCCTTGCAGAAGAACTGGAACGAAGCGAGCCAGGGCGAGCCGTGCGGGAGGCGATCGAAGCGGGATTGCAGGACGGATGGAACCACGCCCTCGAAGTCGAGCAGTCGCACCTCGTGCGGCTGCGCGCTAGCGACGAGGGGCGTGCAGCAATCGAGGCGTTCTTCGCACGCAGCGCCAAACGCTGAGCGATTGAGCGGCTCACGCAGATGCCCCCCAAGACGGGCGCTCATCACTGGCGCTCCCAAGGGCGAGACGCGAAGGAGGATGTGATGGCGGA
The DNA here is from genome assembly GCA_015492715.1 of Phycisphaerales bacterium. GTDB lineage: Bacteria > Planctomycetota > Phycisphaerae > Phycisphaerales > UBA1924 > S146-42. The sequence continues at coordinate 9,797 of WGEO01000275.1, forward strand.
CCTCAAGAACATGAAGGGCATCTCGGAGAAGGATCGGGCCGAGCTCGAGCAGGCCGAGACGCTGCTGGGGCCCGAGCCCGAGACGATGGGCCTCGTCAAGAACTATTTCTGGGGACGCGTGCGCGAAGACCTCATCCTCCCCTACCCCGATGTCGTCAGTCCCGAGGAGACGGCCCGCTGCGACCAACTCCTGGCCGAACTCGAGGACTACCTCAAGAACGAGCATCCCGCCGTCCGCATCGACCAGGAGCAGGAGATCCCGCAGTGGGTCATCGAACGCCTCTTCAAGATGGGCGTGCTGGGCATGACCATCCCCACAGAATATGGCGGGCTGGGCATGGGCATCACCAGCTACAACCGCGTCCTCGAGATGCTGGGCAAGTACTGCGGCTCGACCGCCGTCGTCGTCAGCGCCCACCTGTCCATCGGATGCGGCGCCATCAAACTCTTCGGCACAGAGGAGCAGAAAAAGGCCTGGCTGCCCCATCTGGCCTCCGAATGGCTCAGCGCGTTCTGCCTCAGCGAGCCGAATGTCGGCTGCGACGCGGGCGGACAGGAGACGACCTGCGAACTCAGCGAGGACGGCGAGTACTACATCCTCAATGGCGAAAAGAAGTGGGCGACCAGCGGCGCGCTCGCGAGGCTCTTCACCGTCATGGCCAGGCAGAAGATGCCCGACGGCAAGGAACGCGTCACCGCCCTCGTCTGCACGCCCGACATGGAAGGCGTCGACATCTTCGAGAAGAACCGCGCCAAGTGCGGCATCCGCGGCACCTGGCAGGCTCGCATCCGATTCAAGAATGTCAAGGTCCCGAAGTTCAACCTCCTGCACAAGGAGGGCAAAGGCCTCAATGTCGCCCTGACCTGCCTGAACTACGGACGCTGCACCCTCAGCGCAGGCATGCTCGGCGGGGCCCGGCGCGTCATGGATCAGGCCATCAAGTGGAGCCAGACCCGCTACCAGTTCGGACGCCCCCTCAGCGACTTCGAACTCATCCGCCTCAAGATCGCCCGCATGAGTGCGCTCGTCTACGCCATGGACGCCGTCCTCTATGCAACGACCGGCTTCCTCGACCGCAAGGACGACGACATCATGCTCGAGACCGCCATCTGCAAGGTCTTCTGCTCCGAGATGGGCTGGCGGGCGGTCAACGATGCCCTGCAGATCATGGGCGGCGAGGGCTACATGACCGAGAACGAGGTCGAACGCGTCTTCCGCGATTCGCGGATCAACCTCATCGTCGAGGGCGCCAACGAGGTCATGCAGCGCTTCATCTTCGGCTATGGCGGCAAGCAACTCGCCGAGTACATGCTCCCCGTCAAGGAGGCCGTCGGCTGGGACAAGGACGAGTCGCTCGGCGCCAACATCACCCGCATCCTGAAGAACATCCGCAAGAAGGACATCCGGCGTGCGGCGCTGCCCCTCGGAACGGAGATCTTCCTGCACATCCGCCCGAGGATGCAGCACATCCGCAAGGTCGACGGCTCCCTGCGCGGACGAGCACGCACACTGGTGCGCCTGGCCCGTGAACTCAGCCATCAGTTCAAACTCGCCTCCGCACGCTTCGAGGAAAAGATCCTCGAACGGCAGGCCATCCAGGCACGCCTCGGCGATGCTGCGATGTGGCTCCATGCCTACGCGTGCACGCTCAGCAAACTCGACAAGCAGGTCCGCGCGGGCATGAACGGCCCCGAGGGAGAACGCGATCGCGAGGCAGCCCTCCACTTCATGGACATGGCCGAACAGGAGATCGAACGCCTCTTCGGCGAACTCTATCGCAACACGGACGCGAGCATGCGCAAGGCCGCCGAGGCCGCACTGCGATACAACGACACCCTCCCCAACAACCTCTTTATCATCCCCGAGAAATCCCCCGTCGCAGCCGGGACGGGACGCCCGCCCGTGCGAGACGGCGTGAAACTCTTCCCCGGCGACGCACACGCCCAGAGCCAGACGAACGCATAACCTCTGTCCCCCTGTCCCCGGAGGCACCATGCCCCAGAAGGTCGTATACGAAGCCAAGGTGGAGTACCTGCAGATCCTCGATGAGGATGGCAGGCTCGATACCAAACTCGCCAAGGACACCCTGAGCGACGAGGAGGTCCGCGACCTCTACGAGAAGATGGTGATCTATCGCCACTTCGACGAGGTCGCATTCAAGCTCCAACGCTCCGGGCGCATGGGGACCTACCCGCAGAACAAGGGACAGGAGGCGGCGGCACTCGGCTCGGGCTACGCCGCCAAGAAAGGCAAGGACTTCCTCGTGCCGTGCTATCGCGAGAACGCCGCCCTCTTCCTGCACGGCCTGCCCATGCACTACATCCTGCTCCACTGGATGGGCGACGAACGGGGCAATCAGATCCCCGATGCATGCTGCATGACCCCCCTGAGCATCCCCATCGGCACCCAGATGCTCCACGCCACCGGCATCGCCTGGGCATTCAAGATCCGCCGGGAAGAACGCTGCACGATCACCTACTTCGGCGACGGCGCCACCAGCGAGGGCGACTTCCACGAGGCGATGAACTTCGCCGGCACACTCCAGGTCCCCTGCGTCTTCTTCTGCCAGAACAACCAGTGGGCCATCAGCGTCCCGCGCGAAACCCAGACCGCCAGCGAGACCATCGCCCAGAAGGCCATCGCCTACGGCATGCCCACGATCCAGGTCGACGGCAACGACATGTTCGCCGTCTTCAAGGCAACCCGCGACGCACTGGAGCGCGCACGCAAGGGCGGCGGCCCGAGCTTCATCGAGGCCGTCACCTATCGCCTCGCCGACCACACGACCGCCGACGACGCCAAACGCTATCGCGATCCGCAGGAGGTCGAAGCCTGGCAGAAGAAGGACCCGCTGATCCGCCACCGCAAGTACCTCGAGTCCAAGGGCATGTGGGACGACGAGAAGCAGGCCGAGGCGGAGGCCCGGGCCAAGAAGATCGTGCAGGAGGTCGTCAAGGCCGCCGAGAGCATCGAGAAGCCCCGCCCCGAGGACATGTTCGATTCCACATTCGCAGAACTGCCCCAGGAACTCATCCGCCAGCGGGAAACCATGCGCACATGCTCACTGGGCCAGAACCCCGACCAACTCGGGCTTCGCACCCAGCCCCAGAGCGTCTGACACGCCAGCAACCCACTGCAGTCAACGGATCACGAGATGCCAGAACGCAACCTTGTCCAAGCCATCAATCTCGCACTCGCCCAGGAGATGGAACGCGATGAACGCGTCATCGTGCTGGGCGAGGATGTCGGTCTCAACGGCGGCGTCTTCCGCGTCACCGAGGGACTCCAGCAGCGGTTCGGCGCCGATCGCGTCGTCGACACGCCGCTGGCCGAATCCGGCATCATGGGCTCGGCGATCGGCCTCGCCATCGCAGGCATGCGACCGATCCCCGAGATCCAGTTCGAGGGATTCCTCGGGCCGGCCTACGACCAGCTCGTCAACCACGCGGCCCGATACCGCACACGCACACGCGGCGCCGTCACCGTCCCGCTGACGGTCCGCGTCCCCGTCGGCGGCGGCATCCACGCGCCCGAACTGCACTCGGACAGCCCCGAGGCCATCTATGCCCACCATCCCGGACTCAAGGTCGTCATGCCCAGCACCCCCTACGACGCCAAGGGCCTGCTCACCAGCGCCATCCGGGATCCGGACCCCGTCGTCTTCTTCGAGCCCAAACGCGTCTACCGCTCCTTCAAGGAGGAAGTCCCCGACGACGAATACACCATCCCCATCGGAGAAGCCAAGATCGTCTCCGAGGGCAACGATGTGACCGTTGTTACCTGGGGCGCCCCGGTCTTCCAGTGCCTGGACGCCATGGACAAACTCCCCGAAGACATCTCCGTCGAACTGATCGACCTGCGTTCCATCTATCCCTTCGACATCGACACGATCGTCCAGAGCGTCCAGAAGACCGGACGCTGCGTGGTCGTCCACGAAGCACCCAAGACCTGCGGCTTCGGCGCCGAGATCAGCGCCACCATCCAGGAACACTGCTTCCTCTACCTCGAAGCCCCGGTCCAACGCGTCACCGGATTCGATACCGTCATGCCCTACTACAAACTCGAACTGGAATACCTCCCGGAAAGCCCACGCATCCAGAAGGGCATCATGGAGACCGTCGCCTACTAGCGACCGCACACGCACGAGAGAGAATCACACGAGAAACACCCGTCCGCACACGCCCGCGGGCACAGCACCTGGAAGCACGACCCATGGCCGGCAAAGTCTCATCCGATCCCAATGTCTTCCTCCTGCCCGACATCGGCGAGGGCCTGCAGGAGGCCGAAGTCATCAAGTGGCTCATCAAGCCGGGCGACCATGTGGAAGAGGGCCAGCCCCTGGCCGAGGTCCAGACCGACAAGGCCCTCACCGAGATCCCCTCGCCCCGCGAGGGCGTGATCGCCAAACTGCACGGCAAGGACGGCGATGTCATGAAGGTCCACGAGCCCTTCGTAACCTTCGAAGGCCCATCGGACAAAGACGCCACATCTGCCACCGACGACACGGAGGCCACATCTACACCCGACAACACCAGCGATCGCGAGGACGCGGGCACCGTCGTCGGCCAGATGGCCGAGGGCCTCGCGGGTGTCACACGCCAGCCCGGCAAGGTCCTCGCAACCCCCGCCGTCCGCAGACTCGCACGCGATCTCGGCGTGGACATCAACCAGGTCAAGGGCACGGGCATCGGCGGACGCGTCATGGAACGCGATGTGCGCGCAGCCGCGTCCGGAGCAGGTGCTCCCCCCCGGACAACAC
>WGEO01000276.1 GCA_015492715.1 Phycisphaerales bacterium
GATCATCCCACCCCCAGACATCCCCACAACATTCCTGCGCCTGCGCTCAAACACCGGCGGTAGCGGCGGTTACAACGCGGGCATGGCCTACGCCCTCCAAGACCCAGCGTTTTCCCCGGAGTTCCTCTGGCTCCTGGACTCCGACGCCCGCCCGGACCCCGACACCCTCGTCGAACTCATCCGGGCCATCGACTCCGACCCCGCCTTCGTCGCCATGGGCTCGGCGATCGCACGCCCCGACGACGACATCGTCTTCGAGATCGGCGGACGCCTCACCCCCGTCCTCGGACAGTTCGCCCCCGCTTTCGGCGAGGACCGTCCGCCCCCCTCGGACATCGTGGAGGTCACCTACGCCGCCGCCTGTAGCGCCCTCGTCCGTGCCGACGCCATCCGCAGAACGGGCCTCTTCCGCGAGGTCTTCCTCAACGCCGACGATGTCGAGTGGTGCATCCGCCTGGCCCAGACCAACGACGCCAGGATCGGCGCCACGACCCGCTCCGTCGTCCGCCACCCCCAGATGAAGGCGGGAATCACCCGCCCCCGCTACTGGATCGCCCGCAACGCCTTTGCGCCGATCGACGCGCTGCGCATGGGCGCCCCTGTGCGCTTTCTCCGCGCCCTGCGCGAGATCCCCCGCGCCGTCGCACAGGTCATGATCGGACGCGAGGATCTGGCCCGCCTGCACATCGCGGGCCTCGAAGACGCCGCTCGCGGAAACCTCGCCGGCCCCGGACGCGCCTTCGACCTGCCCGTCGAACCCTTTACCCCCATCGACGACGCCGCGTCGGCCCTCGCGCCATACGCCCGCGACCTTCGCGGCTCGCGGGTCTGGCTCCACCCCAAGATCGCCCTGCGCGAGCCTCATCGCACCGCCCTCGAGCGCGCGCTCACGGACGCCCATGCCGACTGCCCGCCCATCCCCGAAGGACCCTACCCACTCGAAAAGGAAACCTTCTTCCAGGGGGTCCCCGGCGCGCTGGTCCGCCTGCTGCTCCCCCTGCGCCGACGCGTCGCGATCATTCCCGTACGCGGCAGGCCCAACGCCTGGTTCCGTGCCCGTCTCCAGATCCAGCTGACCCCCGATGCCATGATCGTCACGCGACTCTCCCGCCCACGGGCCCTCGCACGATCGCTGATCATCGGCGCACGCGGCGTGCTCCTGGCGATCCGCATCGCCCTGCGACCCGCTCGCCTTGAACCGCTTCCCAGCGTCGACGACTACCAGATCGACGCCGAACGCATCACGCACGCAGGCGAGCCGGCAGCCCGATGACCAGCCTCGACGACCTGTCGATCGTCGTGCTGAGTTACAACCGGCGCGACGCATTGGCTCACACGCTCGAACAGCTTGCGCCCCTTGGTCAGCGCGGGGCCGAGATCATCGTTGTCGACAACGCCTCGGGCGACGGATCGCCCGATCTCGTCCGTGAGCGATTCTGCTGGGCCAAACTGATCGCCCTGGACCGGAATGTCGCCATCGAGGGGTTCAACATCGGCGCCCGCGAGGCCTCGGGCGCGTTCATCCTGATCCTCGACGACGACGCCTGGCCCGAAGCGGACGCGCTCGAGCACGCCGTGTCGACCATGCGCTCGCGCCCCGAGCTGGGCGGGATCATGCTCCACCGGATGCACCCGCGAACGGACGCGTACGAGTGGCCCTTCGAACGCCTGAGCCGGCCCGTCGAGCCCTGGCCCGACATGGGCTGCGCCAACCTCGTGCGGCGTGAGGCCTGGGAGCAGGTCGAAGGCTACGAGTCGGGATTCTTCCTCTATCGCAACGACACCGACCTGGCCCTGAAACTCCTGGGTGCCGGCTGGCAGGTCCGGTTCGACCCGTCCCTGCGGGCCATGCACGACAGCCCCGTCGTAACCGTCAAGACGCCCCGATGGTTCGAACTGAGCACGCGCAACTGGGTCTGGATGTGCCGCAGACACGCGCAGGGCCGGGTCCGCTGGATGGGCATCGTGCTGGGCTGGCTCTGGGCCCATCGCCTGGCCCGCCTGAGCCTTCGGCGACATGCGCGAGCGCTGCGCGGCTTCCTCGCGGGCCTTGTGCATCCTCCCCCGCCCCTGCCCACGAGCGTCCGACCCGACGGGAGCGCTCTGGCCCGACTCATCGCGCTCAAACGGCGCCTTCGCGCACGAAGAGGCTGAGCAGATCGCGCCACTCGCCGTAGCGATACGGAATCGACCACATCTCGTGGATCCTGCGGATGCGTTCGTGCAGGCTCGAGGACACCTCCTCCATCGCAGACTCCCACGACGGGTCGCAGAAATACACCCTGCACGCCAGGGGTCGGTGCGGATGGATCCCGCACAGACGGTCCCGCTGGAACGGGCATCGCCCCTGCATGCGCGCACGGGCGAGGTCCTCGCTGTCGAGGGACACGCCCGCACGCACGAGCGTGATGGCCACCTCGAGGCCGGTCACGAACAGGCGATGTCCATACGCTTCGAACCTGCAGCACCGTCCGGACGCCCGGCATACGGGCTGCAGTGCTTCGACCTTCCTGCCCAGACGGGCGTGCAGATCGTCGACGAGGTCGCAGATGACCGGATTGTGCGCACCGTCGAGCCAGTGCGCGACCAGTTCGCCGTCGTCCATCACGGCCCCCCGGGCGTCCGGGCCCGCCGGATGCGGACCTCCTCGACGGGCACGAGCGCCCCCTGATTGATCCCCGGGCAGATTCGTGCGGCTCGGCGCCACGCCTCGCGCGAGCGCAGGTTCTCGGGCCAGAAGGGCCATGTCCGGCACTGCATCGGGCGATCCTCGTAGACCCCGCAGACGGCCCGCCCGGGCATGCTGGTCCGGTCCAGAAAGACACAGTCGAAGCCGAACTCCGTCTCGCGCTCCGTCAGCGAGACGCCCCTGGAGGTCCGGTGCGTGTAGCGATCCCGGAAGTCCTGCTCGCCCATGCCCAGACGCTGCGCCAGGGCGCGGATCTCGTCGTCGCTGACAAGGACATACCCCGGCGGGCCGGTGCAGCAGTTGCCGCACATGGTGCAGGAGAATCGCAGCCCGCGCTCGTGTGGGTGTCCAATGCGTGCGGGGTCTGGCTCGTCGAACCACTCGCTCATGGAGCACCCGCCTCGCGCAGGATGGTCCGGGCATGCTCAGCCGTCTGCGAGATCAGAGCATCGCAGGATGTGTGCGCCCGATCGCGGTCCTCGGGGTCCATCTGGGCGGTGTTGGCGCGCACCGTGTGGGCGCACGAGCGGGCGCCGGCGAGGAGCAGTTCGGCCGTGATTGCCAGGTCGCTGTGCAGGTGCGGGTTGGTGTCCCGGGCGATGGACGCGATCGTGCGTGCGGCATTGGCGATCGTCGTCAGGGCATTGAGCGGGATCTGGGCGCACAGGAGCGCACACTCGCGGAGGCGATCCTCGCGTCGGGGATCGTCCCTCGGAATCGCGCTGGCTCGCCGGTATTCCGCGTAGGCCGACGCGTCCTCATCGGCGAGTTCCAGCAGCATGGCGCGGGCACGGGCCAGGGCGTCTGCGGCGGCCCGGAGGGCGGGCTCGGCGGATTCGCTGCCCTTGCGTCCGATCGACCATTGCAGGACCATCTCGCCCTGGGCGATGGCCAGCGCGCCCGCGATGCAGGCCGCCGCCCCGCCCCCGGGGGTCGGTGTGCGTGCGGCAAGAGCGGCGAGGAAGTCGGCGACGGGGGTGGTTCGGATGCTGGGCATGGCTCTCTCAGGCCTCGAGGATGATGGTGACCGGTCCGTCGTTGGTCAGATGGATGAGCATGTGGGCGCCGAAGACACCCCGCTGGAGCCCGACGCCGTGGGACGCGAGCAGATCGCAGAATCGTTCGAACGCCGGTGCCGCCTCGTCCGGGGGCATGGCATGATCGAAGGATGGGCGGCGCCCCTTTCGGGCGTCGGCGGCGAGGGTGAAGTTGGGGACGGCGAGGACGGCCCCATCGATGTCACGGACGGAGTGGTTCATCCTGCCGTGTTGATCCGGAAAAATGCGTAGATTGGCGACTTTGTCGGCGAGGAATCGGATCTGATCATCCGTATCACCCTTCCAGAATCCGACCAATGCGACCAGTCCGGTCTCGATGCAAGCCCGGGTCTGCCCATCGATACGGAGGGAGGCGTCCGTGACCCGCTGGAGGACGATTCGCATGACGGATTGTTTCGGGGGTGTGGCTTCCTGCGGGCGGAAAGCACGGATTTTGTCGGAAAAGGCGTCGTGTCGGGGTGTTCGTGGGAAGGATTCGCCCTCAGGTCGCGTTGACCTGTGTGGAACCGGCTGTTGCAGCGGTTGTAGGATCACGGTGCCGGGGGGACCATCACTGAAGGAGGATCAACGGATGAAACTGTGGATGATGACGGCGGCGACCTGCCTGACGATGGTCGGTGGGACGGCGCTGGGACAGGCGAGCGAGCAGGCCTGCCCGGACAAGGGCGCGTGCTGCGAGAAGGACGGAGCGTGTGCCGAGAAGGCCAAGCAGTGCGCCGGCAAGGCCAAGCAGTGCGCCGACAAGGCCAAGCAGTGCGCCGACAAGGCCAAGCAGTGCGCCGACAAGGCCAAGGCCTGCGGGGGCAATGCGACGATCACGGCCAATGTGATGGGCGCGTCGCACGACGGACCCGTCAACAAGGTCTGCCCGATGAGCGGCAAGCCGATCAATGGCGAGTATGTCGCTCAGTACAAGGGCAAGGAGATCGCGTTCTGCGGTCCGGGGTGCAAGGCGCACTTCGAGAAGGCCGACGAGGCGGGCAAGGAGAAGATCTTCTCGATGGCGATGGCCTCGATGAAGACCAAGGGCGGCGAGTGCGCCAAGTGTGCGGCGGGCGAGGCGTGCGACGCGTGCGCTGGCAAGGGTGGCGCGATGAGCCTGGCCAGTGCCGCGAGCGGTGATGCCATGGTCGGCGACGCGTATCCGCTGAACACCTGCGTGGTCTCCGGCGGCGAGCTGGGCAAGATGGGCGACCCGATCGTGAAGGTCTACCACGGGCGTCAGGTGAAGTTCTGCTGCGAGATGTGCGTGCCGAAGTTCGAGCAGAACCCGGAGAAGTACCTCTCGAAGGTCGACGCCAAGATCATCAGCAGCCAGATGGCGTTCTATCCGCTGGACACCTGCCTCATGTCGGGCAAGCCGCTGGGCGCCGATGCGAAGAACCTCGTGATCGGCAACCGCTTGGTGCGGACCTGCTGCGAGCGTTGTGCCGCGAAGGTGAAGGCGGACCCGGCGAAGGCCCTCAAGTCGCTGGACGAGAAGGTGATCGCCAAGCAGGGCGAGCACTATCCGCTGGACACCTGCATCGTCAGCGGTGAGCCGCTGGAAGAGGGCGGCCCGCAGATCGTGGTTGCCAATCACCTGGTCAAGACCTGCTGCAAGAGCTGCGCCAAGAAGGTCATGAAGGACCCGGCGAAGTACCTGTCGAAGCTGGACAAGGCGTGGATGGCGAAGTATCCGGAGCGTTTCAAGAAGCCGTCGGCGACTGCCAGCGGCGGGTGAGACATCCGGCCTGCAGGTGTGTTTCATGGCGCCCCGCGGATCGTCAGGTCCGCGGGGCTTTTTCGTCGTCCAGCGTGTCGACGATGATGCGGGTCTGCGGGCGGGCGGCACGCAGGCGGGCCAGGGCCTCGGGCGAGACATCCGTCTGCCAGAGATAGAGTTCGCGGAGTGCGGGCATGGACTCGAGCGCCTCGATCGCGTCATCGGAGACGCGCGTGCCGACGAGGGTGAGTTTCTCCAGGTGCGGCAGCGTGCCGATCTCCCGGATCGCCCGATCGCCGGCGGGCGTGTGCGCGAGGTCGAGGCTGCGCAGGGCGGTGAACGCACGCAGGCGGGTGATGTCCTCGTCCGAGACGGCCGTCGCTCGAAGGTCCAGCACTGTCAGGACGGGCTCCAGGCCCGCGAGGGCATCGATGGCGCTGCCGTCGGCACGCGGTCCCATGGGCGTGAGATTCACGATGACGCGGGGATCGCCCGCCGCGATGTGCTCGGCGTAGGCGCCCATGGCCCGCAGACGGGCCAGGGCATCCTCGATGGCTGCGCGCTCCGGGGCGGGGGCGGATGCCGACGATGCGGGCGGTGCCGA
>WGEO01000277.1 GCA_015492715.1 Phycisphaerales bacterium
AACTAGCAGAGCGCGCCACAGGGGCGTGGGCGAGCGTGCATGGTCGACGACGGCGGTGAGTATCTGGGCGGCGGGGTCGTGCGCGAGGAGTCCGCGCTCGCCGCTGATGCGGTACGCGTCCATCTGCGCTTCGATCGCGATCGTCTGGAGGCGGGCGAGGACGGGCAGCGGGCGCTGGAGGTCTTCGAGCGATCCTGCGATGTCTATGCCTCGATCGCGGGACGCAAGGCCAGGGGGGTCGCGTGGATGCGCGTGTGCGCACGCGATGCGTACTCGCTCACGGTCGAGGGAGCCGGGCGTCTGCTGACCGAGGACAGCGAGCCGACGCCGGACAAACTCGACGCGCTCCTCGCGACGGTCTACTGGTCGCTGCGTGATGCGCACGGGATGGGACTCGGGGCGGTCGGGCGGATCGATCCGCGATGGATCCGGATGGGAGGCGCACGGGCACGCCGGGAGTATCAGATCGAACCGTGCTTCGGGTGGGTACGCGACGAGGAGACGGGCTCCTGGCGGGAGGCGACGGCACGGGATGAACTGGCGGCGATCGGACGGCTGGTCTTCGAAGTCGCGGCGAATCGTCCGGAGGTGCCCCGCAGCGATCGCGTCCTGCGCATTCCGTTTCCCGCCGGGCATCGCGTCTGGCGGTTCCTGAGCGAGGGCAACCCCGAGATCGAAGACCTCTGGCGTCGTCGGCGGTGCGAAGAACTGGTCGCATGGGCCGGAGACGCGTCGCTGGAGGCGATCGAAGACCGGATGCCGGCGCGTCCCAGGCGGCTCCGTCCGCCCAAGGTGGTCGTTGCGCCGCAGGACACGCAGGGCGTCGAGGCATCGCACGCGACGGAGGCGACCGACACGGAGCGCCCGGCCCGTTCCGGCGAAGGGGAACCCCGACCGTCGCGCAGAGGGTGGGTGGTGATCGGGGCTCTTGGCGCCGTGGTGCTGGTGGGTGGGGGATCGTGGTACCTGCTGTCACAGGGTGGTTCCGCCGGCGGAGCGGGAGATCGCGACGGCGCCATCGAGGAGCAGCCGCAGATCGGAACTGCGCAGACCGACGAGCCGCCTCCTGCCCTCGAAGAGCCGGCAGAATCGGAGCGGGTCGAGGAGACGGAAGTCGCAGGCGAAGGCGAGCCCGACACGCAGCCACCGCCCGTCGATGACGCCGCTGCTGAGGGGCGGACCGAGATTGCAACACGAGGAGATGCGGAGCCGGACGAGACGGAACCTGCACCCGAGCCAGAGATCCCGGCGGAGGCCGAGTCGGCGCGCCGGCGGCTCTTCGACCAGCGCTGGGATCAGGCACGCCAGTCGATGCGGGCGGCGTTGGCAGGACTCGACGCCCTGGGGTTGGGCGACCTGCCGCTCCGGGATGCATGGGAACGCCGTCTGGAGGAGATCCGGGCGAAGTACGAAGCGAACGCGGATGGTGACGCACTGGAACGCGAGAGCGACGACCTGCTCCAGCAGATCCGCGACGCGATCGATCTTGCCGGTGCCGGTCGGGCTCCGGCGGAGACCCTCGGGCATGATCTGCGCGATCTGGTACTGGCACGCCGACGCGATGCGCTCCACACACTGCTGGAAGCGGGCGGGCTGGATATCGAGGGAGAGCCGGCGCTGACCATCGACGAAGCGCACAATCTTGCGGCGTGGACGGAACGCATCGAGCGGTTTGCGCGCGCGATCGAAGATGTGCAGCAAGGATGGCAGCAGTGGCGGCTGCCCAACGAGTCCTTCCAGACACCCGACGGCCCGACGACCCTTCTGGCGAGGCTGCGCGAGGCGATCGGTGTGCTGGAGGAAAGCCCCGAGTTGCGGGGATGGGTGGATGGGCTCAGCGGCGACGATGCGATCCGGCGGCTCCTGGCGCTCGACGAACTGGGCGCCATGTACGGGACCGATGAAGAGGAGGCTCGAGAAGTCTTGCGCCGGGTGATCGACGACGCTCGCGATCCGCGGGAGTTGCAGTGGGCGTGGTTCTCGCCGGCGTTTGTCGGCGCGTATCCGGATGCGGTCGAACGGCTCACATGGAGCCGGGGGTTGCTGGAGCGTCTGCGGTCGATCGAAGATCTTCCGCGTCGGGACGAGCTCGAGGCGCAATGGGTGGGACGAGCCACGGGGTTGTGGGACAGCGCATGGGCGCAATTCTTGCGCGAGCATGCCGATGACGGGCTGGAAGCATGGGTCGCGCGTGCCCGTGAACTGGGCGGGTTGTATCCGGACGGACAGATGCCGGGCATCGTGACCCAGCGGTTGGCTTACAACGACGCACTGCTTGCAGCGCGGAGGGGCGAGCAGGGCGCCCGTGATCGTGCCCTGGCCCTGGCCGATGCGTTGGAGAACCTGGCGATCGACGATGCGACAATGAGGCAGACCGCGCGCGAGCAGGCGAGAACCCTTCGGGAGGTCGTCGCCCGTGCGGATCGCGCCTCACAGTCGCTCCTGCTGCCGACCCTCGAACAGGGCGGATGGCGCATCGTCGGCGATCCGATGGGCGGGCAGATCGACACGATCCACGATGCGACCGGCGTGCGGATGACCTATGTGCGTCTGGCGGGCAGCGAGCCGCCGGTCTTCCTGTCGAGGCAGGAGGTCTCGATCGGGCAGGTGGCGTCGCTGCTGGGCGTCCATCCCGGGCTGCTCGATCGCCTGCGGGACGACTGGATCGACCTTGACGCGCAGATGAGTGGAGATTCGGCACGCATCGCGAGCCAGCCGCTGCGTTCGTGGGTTGTCGAGGGCGGGGCGATTCGTGCTGTCGCCAGTCGCGACGCGCTGGTGATGCAGGGATACAGCTCGCGTGCATACATCGATACCATCCGCAGCGAACTGTTCGAGGCACCCGGCGCCGACTGGCCGTTGAACGATGTCTCGCCGGAGGCCGCGTCCGTGCTTGCCGGGACTCTTTTCGGCGGTCGTCTTCCGACGAGCGACGAGTTTCGCATGGCGTTGGCGCAGGCCCATCCCGGGGGTGGGCCGGACCTCGCCTCGGCCAATCTGCGCGACGGGGCAGGCGGGGGCTTTGCGCAGCAGATGCAGTTCTCGGATCGTGCCCGCCAGAGCGATCCGGATCTGCTCGACGCGTTCTATCTCGATAATCCGGACCTCATCGCCAACCGCTGGATCGTGGGGGGAAGCGAGATCCGCCCGGAACTGCGTTCCGAGGCCCGGTTCTGGCCCGCGCGGGGCGACGACGGCGTGACGCTCTTTGCGCCGGTCGATACGCCCATTGCCGCCGGTGGCAACACGCCCTTCGTCCATCTCGTCGGCAATGTCGGGGAATGGGTGACGGCGGGCGGCGGGCGATTCGAGGCCGCCGGCGGCTCGGCCCTGAGCGCACCCGAGATCGGCGTCACGGAGCCGGCACGCCCGCGCGCGTTTCCGGGGAGCGGCTGGTTCGACATCGGCTTCCGCGTCGCGATCGAGGGCGTGACGCAGGTCGCTTCCGACGGCGGGCAGATCGAGCAGGAGATCATCGACGCGATCGGGCGTGTGCCCGCCTGGACCCATTAGCGCACACGGACAGGCCCGGAGCGAGGGCCCGGGCCTGTCGCGCTGACGAGACGACAATCAATCGTCCTGATCGACGCTGGCGTAACTCCCGCCGGACTGCGATGCATATTCCCAGTTCTGGTCGCTGCCGTGCTTGGCGACATAGACGGATTCGCCGAAGAGGGCGTAGCCCAGCGAGTCGCCCACGCCTTCCTGCGGGCCGGTGGCGTCGTTCATGGGGGCGGTGCTCTTGGCACTGCTCAGTGTGGGCGTGCTCGAGCAGGCGCCCAGCAGGGCACAGGCACCGATGAGGGCGAGGCAGATGCGGGTTCGGTTCATGGCTGGCTCCTTCTCCACGCGGAGCAGACGCCGCCCCGCACGGATGGGGATCGGCGCGATGGATGCATCAGGCAAAGGGCATGGGCTCCTGCGGGGCCTGATCGGGCGGCGTGAGCCGAAGCGGCTGCCTGATCCGCACAGGCGAAGGTCCCAGAGCCTTCCCGCGGGGAGTTCTCGGGCGTTATGATGCGGGCGCCCGGATGGACGGCGATTGCTGGAGGTCATGGAGACACGCGTGGCGACGGACCTGTCGGAAGTGGACCGCCTGGCGGCTCGTCTGCGCGAGATGCAGGCGGGCTTCGACGATGAGACGCCCGAGGAGCGGGCCCAGGCGATCGATCTGCTCATCCGCGAGGCGATCGAGAAGGTCGTTCCTGCCCAACGGGGCGAGTTCCTCGCCGAGTTGCAACGCCGCTTTCCGACCTGGGACGCCTCGACGCACATGGTCGCGGATGCCCCGTCGTCGACGCAGGATCGGCAGGACGATCGTGACTGGACCTGGCACCTGGACCGTCTGATCCAGCTCACCGAGGCGCTGGATCCCCACGAACGCCGAGCGCTCCAGGATCGTCTGGTGCGAGCGGGGCTCGTGCCCGAGGGCGACGCCGGCGCATGGCCCGAGGAGAGTGTCCGTCGGGTCTGCGAGGCGCTCTTCGGGGGTGAGCGTGCGTCCATCGACGCCGGGCGGGCGCTCGACCTGATCACCCAGCTCAGCGACATGGCGATGCGTCTGGACAAGGTGATCCGTGCGGTATGGGTGAACCTGCTGCCAGAGGATCGGGTGCGTCAGCCCGCGCCGATCGAGCGGGCGCTGGCGAAGTACCTCACGGGTGAGATCGAGCCCGCGCAGGGCGAGCAGCAGATCAAGGATCTCCGCCAGCGTGCTCAACTGATGATCGGCCTGCTCGCGGACGCCGGGCGGATCGCCTTCGGGAGGGTCGAGTTTCTCATGCCGGAGCAGATCGAGCGATCGGCGCCCAGGGGCGGGCTGATGTCGTCGCGCGAGGCGTTGTGCTGGCAGACCTACAAGAAGCGGGCGG
Source organism: Phycisphaerales bacterium (assembly GCA_015492715.1). Classification (GTDB taxonomy): domain Bacteria; phylum Planctomycetota; class Phycisphaerae; order Phycisphaerales; family UBA1924; genus S146-42. Next base: position 4,872 of record WGEO01000277.1, read on the forward strand.
GGTTCCTGGAGCGTGAGATCTTCCAGCAGGAGATCCGGCGTGATCTGGGTGAGGAACTCCGCAAGGTGATGGGAGCAGGGGGCAGCGGGACGGTGCGATAGGATTCGCACCCGCAGGAAGTGGGGCTTCGGAGCGGCATGAGCGACCTGATCCACTGGCACGAGGGCCTGTTTCTTCGGCCGCACCATCTGCAGGCGATGCAGCGTGCGATGGTCGCGGGTCTTGCGGGCGAGCGGCGCCAGCGTTTCAGTTACCCGTGGGGCGTGATCGACGCCGATCTCAGCCGGGATCACCTGGAGGAATACCAGGTCCGATTCCGCCGTCTGCACGCGGTGATGCCGACGAGCGGACGCGTCGTCCGGTATCCGGAGCATGCGGACCTGCAGCCTCTGGACATCGAGCGGGCGTTCAACGCGTCGAGCGAGCCGTTGCGAGTGTTCCTCGCCATCCCGCACTATCAGGAGAAGCGGTCGAACACGATCGCGCTGGGCGATCGCACGGACGCACGCGATGACCGTCTGTATCGCGTGCACGAGCTCGAGGAGGTTCCCGACGAGAACACGGGCAAGAACCCGCAGTCGCTGGAGGTGCTGCACCTGAACGCCCGCCTCATGCTCGAGCAGGAGGTGACGAGTGAGGTCGAGGCGATCCCCGTCTGCCGCATCACGCGAGCCAAGGCGGGCGATCGCAGGCCGATCCTGGACGAGGACTATGTTCCGCCCTGCCTGACGCTCTCGGGGTCCGAGCGTCTGCGCACGCTGCTGCAGGATCTGCTGACGCATCTGCGTTCGGCCCGTCGCGAGTATGTCAGCGGGCTCAGGCGCACCGGCTTCCGTATGGAGATGGGCGACTGGGTCCGCCTGCAGGACATCCTCAAACTCCAGGCCGTCAATCGCCTGCTCGGACGCCTGAGCAATCTGCTGACGGAGCAGGCGGCACGGGGCGTGACGCCGATGGAGGTCCACATGGAACTCCGCGACGCGCTGAGCGAACTCGCGGCACTCCAGCCCTGGAGCGAGTCGGCACAGGACCTCTTCGAGACGCCCGACTACGACCACGAGCACTGCCTCGCCTCGTTCCTGCTCATGGAAGAACGCATCCGCGAGCTGATTCCCAGCGGCGGCGAGCCGGTCCGGGCGATTCCGTTCCGCCCCGAGGACGGCGTGCTCGTGCTCAGCGAGGAACTGAGCGAGGAGGACCTCACGCAGCGGTCGTTCTATCTCCTGCGTCTGACGACACGCGAGGACCACAAGGCCCTGGCCGACGAGGTGGAGGACCGCGAGCGATTCAAACTCATGTCCTTCCGCGATCGCCACCGCAATCTCAAGGGCGTCGCGCTCAAGTACGAGCCGCACCCGCCGCGTGGCGTCTCGCCCGATGCGAAGTACGCCTACTTCCGCCTCGTGCGCGAGGAGGACGAGTGGAGCAAGATGATGTGGGACAAGATCGTCACGGAGCGACGCATGGCGACACGGTTCAAGGGCTCGGAGAGCGGGCGTTTCGGCGACGACGGGGTCGCGCTGGTGATGCCGACGCAGTAGGGCCGGCACGCACGGAGGATCGCGATGTCCGACGACCGCACCAGCACGCTGCTCGCCATTGTCGAGCCGCTGTTCCAGAACATCTGCAGCATCAACCGCAGGCTCGAGCGGGCCGCGGGCGAGCTGGACAAGTTCGTGCTGCGCGACGAGTTCAAGGCCCAGGTCGCCGAGATCGAGCGGAAGATCCGCGAGGCGGGGCTCGAGCACCTGGCGCCGGATGTCAAGCGCGATGTCGTGTGCTTCATCGACTGCGTGATGCGCACCATGCCGGGCGAACTCGGACGCAGCTGGGAGACCGGCCCCAGCGAGACCCAGCGGTCGTTGAGCGAGGAGATCTACGAGGACCGCGCGTTCGAGTCGACCTTCATCGAGCGCGCCCAGGAGGCGCTCGCCACCTATCGCGCCCGCCCGGACGAGGACGCACGCGCCCGCCTGAGCCTCTACTACATGTTCCTCGGCCTGGGCTGTCAGGGGGCCTACGAGGGCCAACTGGTCCAACTCGAGAATCTGGCCAATCAGATCGCGGCGGCCCTGGGAGACCTCGTGCGCAGCCCCGGCACTCGTCTGTGCCGCGAGGCGTACGAGCACACCGACCGGCGGGCGCCGATCGACGGACGCGTCGCCGTCAGCCGCGCCGTCGTGCTCATCGTCGCCGTCGTGCTGCTCGTCGTCGTGCTGATCGGGCACCTGCTGCTGTATCGCCTGGCCGCGAGCGACATGCGCGGGGCGATCGCGCAGATCACGAGCGAGGAGACGCCATGAGCGTGCGGGGAGGATCGCACTGATGCGTGGGCTCGGTTTCCTTCGGTCATTCGTGGCGCTCCCGCTGCCCATCATGCTCGCGCTGAGCGTGGGCAGCATGAGCCTGCTGGGCATCCTCACGATGCTGCTGCTCTTCCGCCAGTCCATCGCCGGTTCGTGGATCATCCTGCTGGCGATCGGGGTCGTGCTGGCGCTGGGGGCCATCGGGATCTACACCCTCATCCAGAAGCGGCGCGCTGCACGCCGGGGAAGGGAGTTCCAGGAGGAGGTCACCCGCCTGCCGGGCTCGGGCGACAAGGCCCAGGACGCCTCGTTCGCACGCGCCTTCGAAGAAGGCCTGAACAAGTATGCCCAGACGGGCAAGAAGTTCTGGGAGCAGCCGTGGTACCTCGTCATCGGCGAGCCGGCCAGCGGCAAGACCAAGGCCATCAAACGCTCCATCCGCTTCGATCCGCTCCTGACCAACCACTTCCAGGGCTCCGGCGGCACCCAGAACATGGACTGGTGGTTCGCCCAGGACGCCGTCATCCTCGACACGGCCGGCAAGATGGCCTTCCCCGAGAACCGCGACCGCGTCAGCACGAGCTGGCCGGAACTGCTCAAACGCCTCAAGAAGTGTCGCCCCATCGCCCCGATCAACGGGGTGCTCCTGTTCGTCAGCGCCGAGAGCCTCCAGAAGAAGACCGTCGAGCAGATCCAGGAGGAGGCACGCATGGCGAACATGCGCCTCCGCGAGATCAACCGCGACCTCGGCGTGCGATTCCCCGTCTGGGTGATCGTCTCCAAGAGCGACACGATCACCGGGTTCCGCGAGATGATCGCCGAGATGACCAGCGCCGAGGAGCAGCACCAGATCCTGGGCTGGTCCAACCCGCTCAACATCTCGAGCGAACAGAGCGACCAGCCCTTCGACGCCCGCCGGGTACGCGAGCACATCGACGAGGTCGCACGCAAGATCGAGCACCTGCGCCGGAGCCTGCTGCAGAACCCCACCCCGCGCAATATCGCCCTGGATCCCGACGCCCGGCGCCTCGACGAGGTCGACGAACTCTATCAACTGCCCGAGGCGCTGCGCCGCATCGGCTACCGCCTCCAACTCTACCTCGAAGAGGCGATGAGCCAGGGCGTCAGCGGTGCGCCCCTCTTCATGCGCGGCATCTACTTCACCAGCGCCGAACAAAAGGGCGATGTCCTCGACCTTCTCCTCGCCGAGGAACTCGACATCCCCGTCAGCGAACTCCGACGCCCCGTGGGCGAGGACGGCGCGATCGACGACGATCCGAGCCGGGACTACGGCACGCCCTATTTCCTCAAGGACCTCTTCGAGCAGAAGATCTTCGAGGAAAAGGGGCTCGTGACCGCCCAGCGCAGCGTGGGCAGGGCCGAGGCACGCCGCCGGGCCTGGACCATCGGGGGCATCGCCGCCTGCGCCCTCCTCGTCACGGTGCTGGGCTGGTGGGCATCGACCGCCCTCGAGAAGAAGATGGGTGCCCGAAGCAAGTTCTGGAAGAGCGCCGCGACGGTCATCCCGAACTCGCCCACCGTCCAGAGCCCCGCCGACGCCGCACGCTTCCGGCTCGTCGCACCCAGCCCCGACGGAAGTCTCGTCTACTTCGGAGATATCGCCTACGACCTGCCCCAGGACCCCGGCGTCGGCGGACGGTTCCAGCTCATTCCCGAGGACGCCCGCGAGACGATCGCCCCCGACGACCCGCGTCTGCTCCCGGACAATCCGGGAAAGACACTGGGATACCAGATCCCCCTGCGAACCTTCGATTACGCCACGGTCCACCGTGTGCCCGAGGGCCAGCCCGTCGCCAGCGCGTTCTTCTGGCCCGCCGCCAAGATCAGCGGCGATGTCTTCAGCAGCCAGGTCGACGCCCACTTCGCGGCTCTGCACAACAGCATCCTCGGTCCCGCCATCGGCGCAGCAAGGTCCATGCTCACGACGCCCACCCTGCGCGAGGAGCTGACACCGGAGCAACTCGCACGGGCGCCGCAGGCCATCGCGGATCTGCTCCGCATCGAGGTCGCACGCGGCTCGAAGACCGCCGCACGCATCCCCGATCTCGCATCCCTCGTGCGTTTCTGCATGCAGCCCGAGGACGGGGCCGCCCACGCATTCGACACGCAGTTGGGCATGCTCCAGCAGGTCGTCAACCAGAGTTACGACGCCTCGCTGGGCTTCGCAGATGCTCGTTCCTGGCCCTCGCCCCGCGTGCTGCGCATGCCCGGCGCAGACGCCGCGATCGACGAGGGCGTCGAGTGGTTCATCGCATCGCAACTCGCCCAGAGTGCCGCCCACCGGACCACCGGCCCGTGGAAGGCCCTCAGCGATCTGCAGGAGGCCCTCAGGGCCTACAAGCAGGCCGAGGACACGATCCTGAACCTCTCCTTCGATGTCGAGGACGCAGCCGAGTACGAGAAGCAATGGGCATCGTTCCGCTCGGCCTGGCAGGATCTGACGGACGCCCATGAGCGCACGATGGAGGCCCTGGAGCAGGTCCGAGGCACCACCATCGCGGGCACGAGCCTTGCCGATGTGACACCCTCACAGGCGCTCGAGGTCGCGATGCGCGAGGTCGTGGGCAGGCCCCGGGACAACTACGACCTGCTCCTGCGGATCTGCCTGCACAAGGACGGCGAGGAC
>WGEO01000278.1 GCA_015492715.1 Phycisphaerales bacterium
CGACATCCGACCAGATCGCCCGGATCGCGCGCACACGGGCGTCCATCTTCTGATCCCGGTCGAACGCGACCTCGATCGGCTCGCTCCTGCCCGTTCCATTGCCCGCACAGGCCCCGAGCGCGCCCGCCATCGCCAGCACGGGAACAAGGCGTACGACTGCCCGTCGAATCGCGGTTTGGGAATGCCGATCGCCGACGGCCATCCGTGCCCTCATGACGGGCAGTGTACGCCCTCGGCGTGCGATTCAGGGTGTGGGGCTGGCCTCACGATTAGAGTCATTCTAAAATAGAGACGATGTCCGATGCCGGGGAGCCCGCCAGCCTGCGCGAACGCGTCGAGCGCGTGATCGAACTGATCCGACCGGCGATCCAGGCCGACGGCGGCGACATCGAACTGGTCGAGGTCTCCGACGATGGGACCGTCACGGTGCGATTTCTCGGCGCCTGCATCGGGTGTCCCTCCAGCCCCGTAACCCTCCGTGTCGGCATCGAGCAGAACCTCAAGGCCAATGTGGACGGCGTGCGGGAAGTCGTCGCCATCGAATAGGTCCGACGCAGGGGGCGCCCTTGGTCAAGTGATCCCTAACTTCTTGCCTGCCGGGGCGTTATCGGATCTCCACCATGTCGGGATCTGTCGTCTGGGCTTTGGCGCCGCCCGCGCCGTCTGGTATAGTCAGCGCTTCAGGGTGGGACAGCCGGACTCAGGACGGGAGGCGTTCATGCTGGTCATTACCAGGCGCGAGGGGGAGGAGATCGTCATCGGCGATCCGCGCAATCCGATCGGTGTCGTGCGGATTGCATCGGTGCGGGGCGAGCGTGTGCGCGTCGCCTTCGACTTCCCGCGTGATGTCGAGATCCATCGTCGGGAGGTCGCCGACCAGATCGTCAAGGAAAAGCGCGATGTGGTCGCACGCATCGAGCCCGGGCGCAATGCCGGGGCACGCTAGCGACGACATCGAAGACGCCCGCGGGCGGACCTACTCCGGCTGCTCACCCGACATGTCGTAGACCCACGAATCGATCGCCCGCCCGTAGGGATGCAGTTCGTCCTCCGTGAAGAAGCGATGCAGTTCTTCCTCGGCGGCCTTGGGGCTGTCCGAGCCGTGGATCAGATTGAAACTGTTGGAGACGCCGAAGTCGCCTCGGATCGAGCCGGGCTCGGCATCGGCCCCGAAGGTCGCGCCCATCATCTTGCGACACACGGCGATGGCGCCCTTGCCGTGCACCGCCATCACGACGACCGGCGAACTGGTCATGAAACTGACCAGCCCGTGATAGAACGGCTTGTCCTTGTGCATGGCGTAGTGCTCGGCGGCGAGGTCGTCGCTGATCCGCATCATCTTCATGCCGATGATCTGGAGTCCCTTGTCCTCGAAGCGGCTGATGATGCGTCCCATCAGACCGCGCTGAACGGCGTCGGGCTTGAGGATGATGAGCGTTGTCTCCATGGTCGCCTCCTGGCCGGTATCGTGGCATGTGCAGTGAGCCGCAAGGATATGCCCAACACATGCGTGAGGCGCGTCGCACAGCATGTGGCTATGCTGTCGCGGCATTTTCCACCACGGAGGGTGGCATGGCGACGACCCGCACGAAGGCCCCGCGCAGGGCCAATGCCGAGAGCATGGCCAAGGGGCAGCGCGAGATCTCCGTCAGCGAGTTCTTCGCGAAGAACCGACATTTGCTGGGCTTCGACAACCCGCGCAAGGCACTCCTGACGAGCGTCAAGGAGGCGGTCGACAACGCGCTGGACGCGTGCGAGGAAGCGGGGATTCTCCCGGATATCACCGTGCGGATCGAGGATCTTGAGCCAAATCGCCCACAGGCAAAGTCCGGACGCTACCGCCTGACCGTCCTCGACAACGGACCCGGAATCGTCCGCAGGCAGGTCGAGAACATCTTCGGCAAACTCCTCTACGGCTCGAAGTTCCATCGCCTGAAGATGAGCCGGGGCCAGCAGGGCATCGGGATCTCGGCGGCGGGCATGTACGCCCTGATGACCACCGGGCGCCCAATGGTCATCCTGACCAAGCCCTCGAAGCGCCGTCCGGCCCATCACATCGAGCTGGCAATGGACACCACGAAGAACCGTCCCGAGGTCAGCGTCGATGTCGAGACCGACGAGTTCCCGCAGACGAGTTCCGGCACGGGCACGCAGGTGACGATCGAACTGGAGGCCCGCTATGTGCGCGGCAAGGCGTCGGTCGAGGCGTATCTGGAGCAGACCGCGATCGCCAACCCGCATGCGCAGATCATCTTCGAGCCGCCGGGCAGGGCGGGCGATCCGCCGGAGCCCGACGCCAACGGCACCCCGGAGCAGGGCGATGGCGCCGGGGCGGGTCAGAAGGACCACACGGACGAGCCGGTCCGGACGAAGCAGGAGGGCGGGCGGATCATCTATCCGCGCACGGTCGAGGAACTGCCCGCCGAGACGCAGGAGATCAGGCCGCACCCGTACGGCGTGGAGCTCGGCACCTTTCTGACAATGCTCAAGCAGACGAAGGAGAAGCAGCTCTCCGGGTTCCTTCGCAGCGAGTTCTGCCGCGTCACGCCGAGCGTCATCAAGGAGGTCGCATCCGCCGCGAGCACGAAGGAGCAGACGATCACGGGGCAGACCTACCTGAGCCGGATCGATCCCAAGAGCGCCGAGCGGATCTACAAGGCACTCCAGCAGGCGAAGCTCCGCAGCCCGCCGACGGACTGTCTGAGTCCGATCGGTGTGCGACAGATGCTGGCGGGCCTGCTCAAGGGCGTGCGCGCGGAGTTCTACGCCGCCAGCACGCGCAACCCCGCCGTCTATCGGGGCAACCCGTTCCAGATCGAGGCGGCGATCGCCTTCGGGGGCGACCTGCCGGGCGACGAGCCGGCACGCGTCATCCGGTTCGCCAACCGCGTGCCGCTGCTCTACCAGCAGTCGGCGTGCTGCGCCTTCAAGAGCGTGATCGAGGCGGGCTGGCGCAACTACGGGCTGAGCCAGCCTCGCGGCAGCCTGCCCGTGGGACCGATGGTCGTGATGATCCACATGGCCAGCGTCTGGGTCCCGTTCACGAGCGAGTCCAAGGAGGCGATCGCCGACTACGACGAGATCCGCAAGGAGATGCGTCTTGCGCTCCAGGAGTGCGGACGCAAGCTGGGCACCTACCTCCGCAAGCGACAGAAGATGCGCCGCGAGGGACAGCGCCGCGATGTGTTCAAGCGCTACATCGGCGAGATCGCCAGGGCCTGCGAGCACCTGACGGGCGAGGACGCCCAGCGCATCTACGACGCCCTGCTCGAGCAGGCACGCAAACGGACCGAGATCGCCGACGCCG
>WGEO01000279.1 GCA_015492715.1 Phycisphaerales bacterium
GGGCGGGACGGAGGCGGACGGGGAGAGGGGACGGGAGCTGATGGATATGCTCTGTCCCCATGGAAGGACCATCCATCTCGTCGCGGGTGCGCCGGCTTCGCCCGAGCGTGACGGTGAGCGTGGCCCAGCGGGCGCGGGCGCTGCGGGCGGCGGGCGAGGATGTGATCGGGTTTACGCTGGGAGAGCCGGACTTCGACACGCCGAAGATCATCAAGCAGCGGGCGATCGATGCCCTGCTGGCGGGCCGGACGAAGTACGAGGCGACGCTGGGCGATCCGGCGACGCGTGAGGCGATCTGCGAGAAGCTCACACGCGAGAACGGGATTCCCGGTCTGACGCGCGAGCATGTGGGTGTTTCTGCGGGGGCAAAGCAGGCGTTGTATGTCGTGCTGCACTGTCTGTTCGATCCTCCCGAGTGCGGGGGCGAGCCTCAGGAGGTGCTACTGCCGACGCCGACCTGGGTGAGTTACGAGCCGCTCGCCGAGCTTGCCGGGGCTCGGGTTCGGCGTCTGGCGACGACGCGCGAGGATGGATTCCGGATCTCCGCATCACGATTGGCGGAGGCGATCGGCGAGCGGACGCGGCTGGTGATCCTGTGCACGCCGAGCAATCCCTGCGGGACCGTGTACCCGGAAGAGGACCTTCGTGCGATCGCGGATGTGGTCGCGGAAGCGAGCCGCTCGCGTGCGCCGGGGCTGATGGTGCTGGTGGACGAGATCTACGAGAAGCTGGTGTACGGCGGGGTGAAGCACTTCTCGCTGGGATCGATCCCGGAGATCAGCGAGCGGGTCATCACGATCAACGGGCTGAGCAAGGCGTACGCGATGACGGGCTGGCGCGCGGGCTACTGCGCGTGCCCGGGAGCGTTCGGGCTGGAACTGATGCGTGCGATGGCGACGCTCCAGGGGCAGATCTCGACGAATGTGACGAGTTTCGTGCTGGCGGCGATCCCGGCGGCGCTGCGCGAGGCGGGCGACGAGGTCGAGCGGATGCGCCGGACCTTTGCGGCGCGGGCGGAGCGGATGAGCGATCGCTTGCGGGCGATCGAGGGAATCGAGGCTCTCCCGACGCAGGGGGCGATCTACGCCTTCTGCGATGTGTCGGCGCACTTCGGGAAGCGGTCGGCGGGGGGACGGGAGATCTCGAGCGCCCTGAGTTTCAGCGAGGCGCTGCTGGAGGAGCAGAAACTGGCGGTGATTCCGGGCGAGGACTTCGGCCCGCCGGGAGAGCGGCACATCCGTCTGTCGTTCGCCTGCAGCGAGGAGACGATCGACCGCGGGCTGGACCGTCTGGACGCGTTCGTGCGATCGCTGCGATAGAGGAGGCGGGTTGTGGACGAGCAGGATCCCCGGATTCAGCAGGCGGCCCAGTTGAAGCAGAGCGGGGCGTTCGGGCAGGCCGAGGCTCTGCTGCGCGAGGTGCTCGCGGAGCGTCCGGGGGCGCCGCTTGCGGAGGTTCTGCTGGGGCAGGTGCTGGTGGAATCTGGTCGTTGTGAGGAGGCTGTGGCGTATCTGACGCCGATCGCCGAGGCGCAGCCGCACCGTCCGTTCATTCGCTTTACGCTGGGGATCGCGCTGAACCGCCTGGGGCGTGTGGGGGAGGCGGTCGAGCATCTGGCCAGCGCGGCGATGCTTCGTCCGGGGGATCCGGAGATGTCGCTGTGGCACGGGGCGACGCTGCAGCGTCTGGGGCGTCTGGACGAGGCGACGGGCGTGTTTCGCCAGATGATGGGGGCGTTTGCGGAGAATCCGCGCCATCTGCTGATGCTGGCGGAGCGTCTGGAACGGATCGGGCGGGCGGATCTCGCGGTCGAGTGCTACACGAGGGCGTTCGATCAGGGCGCGGGCGATGCCCAGACGCTGCTGCGGGCGGGCCAGACGGCGCTGGCGGCCCGCGACAACGAGCGGGCGCTGGAGTGGACGCGTCGGGCGGCCGCGCTGGCTCCCGGGGCGGCGGCGGTGCATCTGGCGCTCGCGGACCTGTACGACCGGCTCCATCGTCTGGACGAGGCGATGGCGTCGGCGCGTGAGGCGCGGCGTCTGGATCCTGCCAGCGCCCCGGCGGCGCGTCTGGAGGCGCGCATCGCCCGTCGCAGCGGTCGGGCCGACGAGAGCGAGGCGATGCTGCGCAGTGCGCTGGAACGCCCGCCGGCGGACCCCCGCCTGCTGGCGCCGATGCTGATCGAGCATGCGCACGCGCTGGATGCGCTGGGGCGGTACGACGAGGCGTTCGAGGCGGTCTCGCGGGGCAAGGCGCTGTGGTACGAGGTGGTGCGTGATCGGTTTCCGCTGGAGGCGATCGAGGCGGAACTCGGCGCACGCGAGGGGGCGATCGAGGCGTCGGATCGGCACTGCGCGGAGAACGACGGCGAGGCACCCTCGCCCGTGTTCTTCGTCGGGTTTCCTCGCTCGGGCACGACGCTCATGGAGCAGGTGCTCGGGGCACATCCGGGCGTGGTGACGCTGGATGAGGCGGACCTGCTGGAGCGTCAGATCGTGGCGCGGGCGCGCGCGATGGTGGGCAATCCCGATGCACGCGACGACGAGATCGTTCGCGGTCTTCAGCGCGAGCAGGTCGAGGAGTTGCGTCGGGTGTACCTGCGCGAGGCGTCGCGGATCCTCGGCGAGGAGCCCGGCGATCGCCTGCTGGTGGACAAGCTGCCGATGAACATCACGCGTCTGGGGCTGATCCGCACGCTGTTTCCGGATGCCCGGGTGCTCGTGGCGCTGCGCGACCCGCGCGACTGCTGCATCAGCGGGCTGTTTCAGTTCTTCGACGCGAACGAGACGATGGTGCACTTCTCATCGCTGGAGCGGGCCGCGGGCCTGTACGAGCGGGTGATGGGGATGTGGCTCCGGACGCGCGAGCGGGCGGGTCTTGCCTGGCATGCCTATCGGTATGAGGATCTGACGGCGGACTTCGAGGGCACGGTGCGGGAGATCCTGGACTTCCTCGGGCTTGCGTGGAGCGACGAGGTGCGCCGTTTCCGGGAGCACGCACGGGCGCGGGCGATCAGCACGCCCAGTTACGAGCGGGTCACGGGCGAGGTCGATCAGCGGGCGGTGGCGCGTTGGAAGAACTACGCCCGGCACATCGAGAGCGTGCAGGAACGGCTCGGCGGGCTGATCGAGACGCTGGGGTACGAGGCATGAGCGAGCAGGTGTTGGAGCGGGCGATCGAGCTGCACAAGGGCGGGCAGCTGCGCGAGGCGAGTGCGCTGTACGAGCAGATATTGGAGGCGGAGCCCGGCAATGCACGCGTCTGGTCGATGTTGGCGCAGATATGGTCGTCGCGTCTGCTGTTCGGGCGTGCCGAGCAGTGCCTGCGCAGGGCGATCGAGCACGAGCCGGGGCAGTTTCTGTATCACGCGTTTCTGGCGGCGGCGCTTCGTCGGCAGGGCAGGTGGGACGAGGCGATCGCGTCGATCGAGGAGGCGATCCGCCTGCGTCCGGATCACCCCGATCTGCATGTGGATCTGATCACCATGCTCGATGCGATGGGGCGGGATGCCGGCGAGGCAAGGGCGCGATTCCAGCGCGTGCTGCCCTCGGACCCTCTGGAACTGGACCGCCAGAGCGAGGCGATGGCGGGGCTTGCTTCGCGTCGACGGGCGGCGTTGGCGCTGCTCGAGCGCGCGTGCGAGCTGGACGATACGAGCGCGGCTCGCTGGGAGCGCCGGGGGCGGCTTGCATTGGACCTGGGGCGTCTGGACGAGGCGCGTGCGTGCTTCGAGCGGGCGCTCGCGCTGGACGAGGCGTGCCCAGACGCGTGGGCGGGGCTGGTCACCATCTGCGAGCGTCAGGGTGACCTTGCCGGCGCCCGCTGGTACGCGAGCGGGGCGGTGCAGAAGCGCCCGGACGATATCGACCTGCAGATCGCCCTTGCGCGTCTGGATCGTCGGCAGGGCGATGTGCCGGCGGCGCTCGCCCGCCTGTCACGCCTTCGGAGCGAGGCGAAGACGACGAGCCGCTGGACCTGGGCGACGATCCTGACGGAACTGGGCTGGACACTCGATGCGCTGGGGCGATACAACGAGGCGCTGGGGTGCTTTCAAGAGGCCCAGCAGACGGCGCGCGAGCGCAAGGCGGCGCAGCGCCACCCGATCGGCGCGATGCGTCTGTGGCTGGAGGGCGTGCGCGAGCGGGTCGGCAACCTCACACCCGAGCAGTGGTCGCATCCCGGCGACGACGAACCCGGCCCGATCCTGCTCGTCTCGTTTCCGCGGGGTGCGGGCTCCATGCTGGAGCGTCTGCTGAGCGCCCATCCGCGTCTGAAGAGTCTGGGCGGGCAGGCGGTCATGTCCGAGACGCTGCGGCAGGCCCACCTGATGGCGGGTTCCGATGTGCCGTACCCCACCGTGCTTGAGACGCTGGACGACGAGCAGATCGTGGAACTCCGGCGGTTCTATCGGCGCAGGGCGCAGGAACTTGGGGTCGGCGATGGGCTGATCGCCCTGGATACCCGGCGCATGAACCTGACGCTGCTGGGGATCACGACGAGGTTGTTCCCGAACGCGCGCGTCGTCGCGGACCTCATGGATCCACGCAACGCGGTGCTCAATGCGTACTTCGAGTTGTTTGCGCCCGATCCGGTGACCGTGCATCTGCACACGGTGGAGGACGCGGCGGCGCTGTACGAGCAGGTGATGGGGCTGTTCCTTGCCGCCAGTGAGCGCCTGGGAATCCCCGTGCTGCGCGTGCACGAACGCAGGTGGCAGGAAGACGCCCGCGAGACGGCCCACGAGGTGCTCTCGTTCCTCGGGCTGGAGGCGGATATGGGGGTGCTCTCGACCGTCGGGCTTGCGCCGCGTGCTGCGGGATCGCCGGCACCCGTTCCACCTCCTGCGCATCAGGAGGCGCGCTGGGAGCACTACCCGCAGGTGCTCGATGGCGTGCTGGGCCGGCTGCAGCCGTTCATCGAGCGATTCAAGCAGGAGTCGGCGTAGATCGCCTCAGCGATCGCCCGAGATCAGTTCCATCTGGGCCTGCTGGTCGGTGCGGACCTCACGCCTCAGCGTGCGTCCGTCCAGAAGCCCTCGTGCCTCGACGGCGAAGGTGGTGGTCTGGCGCTGCTGCCAGTCGCGGATGGCGCCGAGGCTGGTATCGACGAGGATCGTCCCCGAGCCGCTGGAGTCGCGGATCTCGATCTTGAGCAGGTCGGCCAGTTCGCGGGCGATCCGGGACGGATCGAGGGTCATGCTCGAGCGGACGCTGATGCGGGCGACGGGCAGGCCGCGATGGCGTGCGAGACGCTCGAAGCGATAGGTGCTGTCGGAGCGGACGGTGCCGACGATGGGCATGGGCTGCTCGACCGTAACCTGCCAGGACTCGCCCCGGCGGACGCTCTTGCCCGGGAGCACGCGCATGGACTGGCGGAGCTGCTCCTCGAAGGCGTCGGCGGTGATGGCATTGAACGAGGGGAGCCCGCCCTTGAGGAGATCGTTGGTATCGAGGCCGGAGGAAACCCCCTGCATGGCCTCGCGCAGGCCGCGGATCTCGCCGACCTCGCCCTCGGGCGAGACGGTAAAAGATATGGTCCGTCCTGCCAGGCGAGCGAAGGGGCGGATGAGCGGATGCTCGGCGGTGGTGTCGCCCGGGCGGGGCGGTTGGGCGGAGTCGTATTCGGCATCGCCCAGTTGCGAGTGGCGGACGCGGACGATCACACGGTCGTAGGTGCGCTCGATGCGGGCATTGCCCCGGTCATCGACGCTCAGGACACGGTCGGTGTGGTGGATCTCGTGCGACCAGTCGCTGGTGTACGGCTCGTCGCCGGTCGCCCGCTCGGTCGTCTGGACGCGCGAGCGATAGACGAGTTCCTGGCCTTCGCTGAAGTGCCACGAGAGGTCGGCCCGGGCCTGGGCGCAGGCGGGGCTGGTCAGGGGCAGTGCCAGCACAGAGCACACAAGAGCGAGCAGGAATCGCATGGTCTGACCTCCGTCTTCGTGCTGCGCCTGTGCGCACAGGATTGCCTTGCGGATCCGTCTCCGTGGCGATGCAGGGTAGCCGAAGTGCGATCAGGGCCAGAAGGCGGCGATGCTGAGGACGAGGGCGCAGCAGACGGCGATGGCCGACTTGGCCACGAGGGCGAGGGCTCGCCCGGCGGCCGCCCCCTGAGCCACGCGTGCGGATTGACGCCAGTGGCTGCGGGCGAAGACGAGTTCGGCGACGCCCGCGAAGACGGCGGCTCCGACGACGCCCCCGATGATCGTGCCGACGATCGGAACCGGGATGGCGAAGGAGCCCACGATCGCTCCCGCCAGCGCACCCACAACCGAGGCGATCGCGGCGATGCGCGAGCCCCTGGCCCGTCGGGCGCCGGCGGCGGACGCGGCGAACTCGGCAATCTCGGCGAGCAGGGCCAGCACGCCCGCGATGAGCAGTGTCGGCGTGCTCAGCAGGGCGGGCTGCCAGAGATCCGCCAGGACGGCGACCAGGAGCATCAGCCAGATGCCCGGGAGGGTCAGGATCGTGAGCACGACCCCGAGGATGGCAAAGAGTGTCACGACGGTGGCGGCGAGGTAGATCACGCTGGGTTGTTGGGAGTCGGCGGGGGATGATTGACGGTCAGACCTCGAGCATGATCCGGGTCGGATCCTCGATGCACTCCTTGATGTGGCGGAGGAAACTGACGGCCTCGGCCCCGTCGATGATGCGGTGGTCGTAGCTGAGTGCGAGGTACATCATGGGGCGCAGGGCGATCTCGCCGGGTCTGTCCGGGTGCTCGACGGGGCGGTTCTTGATGG
>WGEO01000280.1 GCA_015492715.1 Phycisphaerales bacterium
CCGCCGCCGGTGCCGATTGCATCGGCACGCGTGCATCCTCGACGCCCTCTCCCAGCGCGCCCTCGGGCAACTCGTTGTCGATCAGGCGCGCCCACACATCCAGGCGATCACCCCGGATCGATCGTGCCCCCTGCACCACACGGATCGCATCATCGAACCGGATGTGGTAGTGCTGGCGCTTCACCGGCGTTCGCGCAGGACGCACGGGCCCGCGCCGACCCTTGGGCTCTGGCGATTCTGCGACAACGACCCGGCGCTCACGCGCAGCCTCTCCGGCGCGTCCTCCCTCGCCCGCGGGGACCCGCTCAGCCGCCGCAGTCTCATCCTCCGCGATCGCCTTGGGCGTCGGCTCATCCACCCGCGTCCGGTACACGATCTGCTCACCCTCACGCACCTCCAGATACTCGATCCGCTGACGCGTCTCGCTGAAGGTCGCCAGCATGTCCCGCCCCGCGAAGTCCACCCGACGCGTCCGGACCGTCAGCCGACGCGGCGCAGACGCCTCTCCGATCGTCAGATCGAACCGGAACACGGGCGTGCGTGCCACCAGGCTCGCCTCGTCCCTCGATGGGTCCGGGAGCCCCCCATCCTCCGGCGCATCGAACACCCGCATCACCACCCCGCCCGACAACTCCCCCGACTCGGGACGCTTGCCGTCGGGCATCGCCAGACGCGCCGTCGGCGCCTCGACCAGCAGAATCTCACCGGAATCCAGGTACACCCACGCCGTCGTGTCCGTCGCCCGATAGCGACGGTTCGGCAGCGGGTCCAACTCCCCAAAGTGCATGATCGCCGCGAGCCGCGTCGGGTCGTCCCGATCCGTGATCTGGATCTCCACATCCTCCCCGTTCAGCACGCGGGGCTCGTCCCGCACGCCGTTGGTCGGCAGCGCACTCACATCCGGCGTCTCGGGCTCCTCCTCCAGCCCCATGCCGCCCCCGCCCTGAGGACCGCGCAGCAGGTAGACCGCCAGCACGCCCAGCGACGCCACGGCCGTCAGGCCCAGCAGCACCGCCCCCACGGCCTGCATGTCCAGACCCTTCTTGTTCCCTGCCATGATGCGATCCTACCCGATCAGAACGACTCGCGCGCCCTGTCGAGCAGCCCCTGGGCATCCAGCAGATGCTCGATCGCCTCGCGAACCGCCCCCTGACCGCCCGCCCGCGTCGTGACCCAGCTCGCCGCGTCCCGCACCACCGCCTCCGCATCCGCCGGCGCGATCGAATACGCCACCGCACGCATCATGGGCAGATCCGTCCAGTCGTCGCCCATGCACGCCGTCCGCGAGGGCCGCACACGCAACTCCTGGCACACCTCGACCACCGCGCGAGCCTTGTCCCGCACCCGCTGACGCACGCAGGTGACCCCGAGATCGCGCATCCGATGCATCACGGCGGGCCCCCCGCGCCCCGTGATCACCGCGATCTTCAGCCCCATCCGCATCCACGCGACCATCCCGCTCCCGTCGCGCACATGGAACCGCTTGAACTCCTGCCCCGCGTCGTCATACCAGATCGAGCCGTCCGTCAGCACCCCGTCCACATCCAGCACCAGCAACTGTATATCCGACGGCGCCTCGCTCATCGCTTCCCCTCAGTCCCGCACCAGCCGAAGCGTGATCAGATCCTGCACATCCAGCAGCCCCACGGGCCGACCCTCGCCGTCCACGATCGGGATCTCGTCCTGACGATGCTCACGCACCATGGAGACCGCATCGCGAAGCACGCTGGTGTGATCCAGCACACGCGGCGAGCGCGTCATGACCTCCGACATCCGCCGCTCGATCCCCGAAGCATCCCGGCACACCAGCCGACGAAGATCCCCATCCGTGAAGATCCCGCTCAGCCGCCCGTCGCCATCGACCACCAGCAACGCCCCGCTCCGCCGGCGACCGCCCGCCTCGCTCATCGCCAGCGCCTCGCCGACGGTGACATCCTCGGGGATCAGCACCAGCCCCTCGCCTACACGGGCACGCATCACCTCGACGACCGGACGCAGAAGGTGCCCGAGCGTCCCCCCGGGGTGCCGGGCCGCGAAGTCCTCACTCGAAAACGACCGCCGACGCGCCACCGCGAGCGCCAGCGCATCGCCCAGCGCGAGCGTCGCCGTCGTCGAACTCGTCGGCGCCAAGAAGTCGGGCTCGCCCGCCTCGCGCTCGACCCCCAGCACCAGCGCCACGCTCGCCAGCCGCTCGAGGCTCGAAGGTGCCCGCTCGCCGTTGGCCCCGCGCCGTCCCCCGGTGATCGAGATCACGGGCACCCCGTCCTGCCGCAGGATCGCCGCCAGGTCCACGACCTCCTGCGTCTCCCCGCTGAACGACAGGCACAGGCACACATCATCGCGCCGGAATCGTCCCAGATCCCCGTGGGCCGCCTCCGTCGGATGCACGCTGTGGGCCGCCACGCCCACGCTCGCCATCGTCGAGGCGATCTTCGCCCCGATCAGCCCGCTCTTGCCCAGCCCGCTGACCAGCACGCTCCCGCCGCGATCACAGCACCCGTCGATCAGCGACACCGCCTCGCAGAACCGCCCGTCCAGCACGCCCGCGCACGCGCGCAGCGCCGCCGCTTCGCCCTCGATGATCGAACGCGCAAAGGCGAGCTCCCCCGATTCGCCATCCGGCGCATCAGCCATGCCCCAAGGGTACACTCGACGCGACCACCCCGAGGCGCCCGCGCAGGACACCCCCGGCGCACGCCCGCCACACGCTCCGAGGAGCCAGACCGACCATGACCGACCCCGCATGCCGTGTCCGACTCGACGCCTTCGAGGGCCCCCTCGACCTCCTGCTCCACCTCATCCGCGAGCATGAGATCGACATCCACGACATCCCCATCGCCCAGATCACCGAGCAGTATCTCGACTCGCTGAAGGAACTCCAGCGCATCAATGTCGAGCTCGCCGGCGAGTTCCTCCTCATGGCCGCAACCCTCATGGAGATCAAGTCCCGCATGATCGCCCTGGCCTCGCTGCCCAAGGACGGACCCCGACAGGAGACCCACGACGAGGCCGACCCGCGCGCCGACCTCGTCGCCCAACTCCTCGCCTACAAGA
>WGEO01000281.1 GCA_015492715.1 Phycisphaerales bacterium
GCTGCGCAAGTACCTGGGATTGGCACGCGTCTTCGGCTGATCCTTCTGCCCGCCGGAATCACCCCCACAAGGAGCCCATCATGTCGAGCGAGATCCTGGAGACGCCCGCGCGCGTGGCGGTCGTGGACTGTGCCATTGAGATCCGGGCGCCGCGCGAGGAGGTCTATCGCGCGTTCCTGCATCGCCCATCGGAGTGGTTCTGCGATCGCAGCCAGACGCCTCCCGAGCAGCCCTGCATGCTCGAACCGGTGCTCGGTGGACGCATGTTCCTGCGCACGCGGGCCAACGGCGACGAGAATCTCATGGCCACCGTGACCCTCCTCAAGGAGTACCGCGAGGTGCGCTTGCGCGGGGACTTCGCCGACCCCCAGGCATTCATCGCCAATGTCACGATCCGCTTCGAGGACATCGACGGCGGGACACGGGTCAGCATCCATCACCGCATGGCGGGAGACTTCAGCGACGACACGCCCCCGGCCTTCGACGAGGGCTGGACGGACGCGCTGCGCCAACTGAAGGAGATCATCGAGGGCTGACCGCAGGCACCCCGGGACTGCGCAGGCTCGCCGCCAGCGCGATGGCGAGCGCGTCGGCGACATCCGCCGGACGAGGCGGCTCGGGCAGGGCGAATCGCGCCTGCACCGCGAGCTGCATCTGCTCCTTGCTCGCGTGCCCGTTGCCGGTCAGCGACTTCTTGACCATCGTGGGGCGCAGCTCGACGAGGGGCAGCCCGGCCCGACGCGTCCGCAGCAGGATCACCCCGCGCGCGTGCCCCATCACGATCGCCGTGCTCGGGTGGCGGTAGTGGCTGAAGAGCTCCTCGACGCCGACGACATCCGGAGCGAGGCGTTCGAGCAGGTCGCCGAAGTCCCGGTCCAGCTCGTCGAGGCGTTCGCTGATCGAGCGGGCATTGCCGCCGGCGCTCCGCTGGAATCGCAGCACCCCGCCCTCGATCAGCCTCGCGGCATCGCCCACCCCGTCGATGAGGCCATAGCCGGTGATCTGCAGGCCGGGATCGATGCCGAGCACGCGCATGGTGCATGTTGTATCGGATCACCCCGCTGCGTGGGTCGAGCGATCAGAGGCGTCGAATGGGGCGTCGGGTGTTCCACCCACACTCGGGGCACCCGTCGCGTCGGTTGCCGCGAAGGTCATAGCCGCAACGCGGGCACTGGTCGCTCGGACGCGTGCGCTCGCGTTTCCAGACCCACCACCCGATGAGCCCAACGAGCAGCACGCTCGCGCCCAGCGGGATCAGGATGAACTCGCCGGGCGTCATCGTTGCCAGGTCCGCGCCCAGTGGATCAGGGTCTTGGCGAGGATGTCCATCTCCAGATTGACGCGCGACCCGGCCTGAAGCATGCCCAAGGTCGTCTCACGCAGCGTCGTCGGGATGAGCGCGACCTCGAACCACCCCGCCCGCGGGTCCACCCCCGCCAGCGTCAGCGAGACGCCGTCGACGCAGACCGAGCCTCTGGGGGTGGCATATTCGATCAGTTCGCGTCCGGCCTCGATCCGCACGCGATGCTCGCCTTCGGTCCGGACCTCCAGGACTTGTCCCACGCCATCCACATGTCCCTGCACGATGTGCCCGCCCAGGAGCGTGTTGGGCGTGCAGCAGGCCTCGAGGTTGACCCGATCACCGACGCCCAGCGAGCCAAGCGTCGTCTGGCGGAGTGTCTGCGGGACCACATCGAACGACAGCACGCCGTCGCTCTGCAGGGGTTCTGCGAGGGTCAGGCAGCACCCGTTGACACAGATCGACTCGCCGGCCTCGGGCCTGTGCTCCCAAGCGGACGCGTCGATCCGCAATCGCGTCGCCCCCTGCACGGGAACCACCCTCTGCACGGTTCCCATCGCCTGAACCAGCCCCGTGAACATGCCCGGATCATTGGAACGCTCCCGCCCCCGCGATCCGGGCGCTGCACAAGACCGGGCGATGCGTACTTGACCTTGCGCCCGCCCGCCTCGATACTCCCACTCCCCCGATCTGCCGGGGGATCCGATGGTCGGCCCGCCGGGCCGCGTCGAACTGGTGCTGGGTGCGGGAGCCACTCCCGCCGCGGAGGCCGATTGCCATGCCCCGAACGCTCCTGACGCTTGCGTGCTCGCTGTGTGCCCTGCTGCCCGCGTGCAGCACATTCGGGCCCGATACCGGCGAGCAGCGCCAGATCACGCCCCTGGTCGTCGACGACGCGGCCTTCGCCGAACTCGGGCTGAGGCG
This sequence comes from Phycisphaerales bacterium, assembly GCA_015492715.1. GTDB lineage: Bacteria > Planctomycetota > Phycisphaerae > Phycisphaerales > UBA1924 > S146-42. Next base: position 2,225 of record WGEO01000281.1, read on the forward strand.
GGACTGGACCGGATTCCCGATCGTGGGCGAGGGCCAGCGCATCCGCGAGGTCTACGCCGACCCCCAGCATGTCGTGGTGCAGGAGACCGGGAGCACGGTCTCGGCCCTCGATCCGGACACCGGCGCCCTGCGCTGGCACGATCGCATGGGCAGCCCGCTCATCAAGTACATCTCCCTGCGCCCGTACACCTATCGCGGCGTCGACGCCATCCTCGTCTCCAGCGAGTCCGAGATCCTCATCCATCAGGCCGACACGGGCAATCTCCTCGCCCGCCAGAGCCTCGCCAAGGTCGTCAACACCGGGCCCGTCATCAACGGCGACCTTGCGATCTATGGCACGGCCAGCGGCGAGATCATGGCCCACGCCATGCTCCCCGGCGTGCGGGTCTGGGGACACGACCTCGACGGCCCGATCGAGACCGGTCCGACCTATATCCGCGGAGCCGTCGCCGCCGTCTCCGACGCCGGCCAGCTCGCCTGCGTCAGCGCCGACACGGGCGCGCTGTTCGGGCGCGGGCAGATGTTCGACGGCACGGCGACTGCCCCTGTCGCGGGCGATCAACTCCTCTTCGTTGCCAGTCTCGATCAGTCGGTCTGGGCGTTCGATCCCTTCAGCCCCGCCCGTCCCGTCTGGCGATTCCAGACCCCCGCACCGCTGACCATCCAGCCCACGGCGCACGCCGGCGTGCTCTATGTCACGACCGAGGACCGCGGACTCGTCGCGCTCGATCAGCCCAGCGGGCGGGTCCTCTGGGAGAACCCCGAGGTCCGGGGTCAGGTCATCGCTCTCCAGCGCGACCGCCTGCTGGTCTTCCATGAGGGACAGGCCTGGACCGTCAGCCCGACCAGCGGCGTCATCTACAACCACGCGACGCTTCCCACCGTCGCAGGCCTGACCACGGATCGGTTCGTCGACGGCAGCATCTACGCCTGGGGCTCGGGCGGCGGCGTCGCCAAGTTCCGCGCCCGTTTCTGATCGTCTGCAAGGGCAGGCACGGAACCACGAACCATGCCCGATCTGGTCAGGGTCAGCCGAGCGCTCCTGAGCGTCAGCGACAAGCGCGGGCTCGTGGAGTTCGCCCGCGCCCTGGCGGAACTGGGCGTCGAGATCGTCTCCACGGGTGGCTCGGCCCGCACCCTGCAAGAGGCCGGGATCGAGGTCCGCGAGGTCGCCGACCTGACCGGCTTCCCCGAGATCATGGACGGTCGCGTCAAGACGCTCCACCCGAAGATCCACGGCGGGATCCTCGCCCGACGCGATACGCACGCCCACGATCTCTCGGCCCACGCGATCGAGCCCATCGACCTCGTCTGTGTCAACCTCTATCCCTTCGAGCAGACCATCGCACGCGAGGGCGTATCACGCGACGAGGCCATCGAGCAGATCGATATCGGCGGGCCGTGCCTGATCCGCGCCGGCGCCAAGAACCACGACTGGGTCGTCTGCGTGAGCGATCCCGCGCAGTACGCGGAGGTCATCGACGCCCTGCGCGCGCACGATGGGCGGACACCGCTGGAACTCCGCAGACGCCTGGCCCAGGCCGCCTTTGCGCGCACCAGCGCCTACGACGCTCATATCGCCACATATCTGAGTGAGGGCGAGCCCCGGCCTCTGGCCGCCTCGCTGACCGTGCATGCCCGGCGGGTGCAGGAACTCCGCTACGGCGAGAATCCGCACCAGCAGGGAGCGCTCTATCAGACCTCCTCACAGGTGCGTCCCTCGATCGTCGACGCCGCCCAGTTGCACGGCAAGGCACTGAGTTACAACAACATCCTCGACGCCGACGCCGCTCTCGCCCTCGTCATGGACCTGCACGCGCTGGAGCCGGCGCGCCCCTGTGCCTGCGTCGTCAAGCACACGAACCCCTGCGGATTCAGCGTCGCAGACTCGCCGACGGACGCCGTTGCGCGCGCCATCGCGGGCGATCCGCTGGCGGCCTTCGGCGGGATCCTGGCGCTGAGTACGCCCGTGGACGACCCCGCCGGCGAGCGGATCTGTGCGCCCGACGCGTTCTTCGAGGTGCTGATCGCACCGGGCTACGCCCCCGCGGCTCTGGACCGCCTGCGCGCTCGATGGAAGAACCTGCGGATCCTGGAGGTGGGGGATCTGCCGCCGCATCCGCCCGAGCGTCTGGACCTGCGCAGCGTGGCCGGCGGGCTGCTCGCCCAGACGCACGACACCCGCCTGCCCGATCCGTCGTCGTGGCGTCATGTCGCGGGGCCTGCACCCAGCGACGACGACCTGCGATGCGCGCGCGTCATCGAGATGGGGGCCCGCGCCCTGACCAGCAACGCCATCGCCATCGGAGGGTCCGAGAACGATGCGTTCCTGCTCTTTGGCGCAGGCTCGGGCCAGATGGATCGTGTCACGGCATGTCGCCTGGCGATCGAGAAGGCCGGCGAGCGAGCACACGGCGCGATCGCCGTCAGCGATGCCTTCTTTCCGTTCCCCGATGGTCCCGAACTCCTCATCGACGCGGGCGTGCGCATGATCGTGCATCCCGGCGGATCGAGACGCGATCAGGAGACGATCGACCTCTGCGAGCGGCGGGGGGTTACCTGCTGCCTGACGGGCATCCGACGATTCCGCCATTAGACCCTTGCATCCGGTCGCGGTTTTCGTGAAGATCCCGTCAGCCCCTGGGGGTGCTCGGGCGTGCGCCTCGACACGGGTCGTGCCCATGTCCTATCCTGTATGGGCGGGGTTTGTCAGGAGGTTGCGGGCGAAATCGCCCATACGGTCGGATATGTCTGGTCAAGGCGTGCACATCGAATCGGCTCGCGTCGGGGGCGCCCATGAGGGACTGCACGCGCGGGTGCTCGTGCTCAACCGCGCATATGCGGCGATCCGCGTGGTCGATGCCCGCCGGGCGTTCTGCCTGCTGGCGCGAGAGGTCGCCGAGATCATCGATGTCCAGGACGGGCAGTATCTGAACTTCGACTTCGCCTCCTGGCGGGAGATCGCGGAACTGCGAGAGTTGTTTCCCCGGGAGGAATACGACTGGGTCCGCACGGTGAATCTGGAGATCCCCGTGCCGCGCATCATCCGCCTGCTGGGCTACGACCGCCTGCCGCGACAGGAGGTCCGCCTGAATCGGCGCAACCTGTTTGCGCGCGATCGCAATACCTGCCAGTATTGCGGCGGGCACTTTGCCACCAGCGAGCTGTCGATCGACCATGTGATCCCCCGCATCATGGGCGGGGAGGACTCGTGGACGAATCTCGTCTGCGCGTGCATTCGCTGCAATGCGAAGAAGGGCGGGCGCACGCCCGAGCAGGCGGGCATGCGTCTGATCCGCAAGCCGGTCCGTCCGAAGCGCAATCCGCTGATCTCGCTTCGTGCCGGGGATCGGCGGTACCGATCGTGGCGGGCGTTCCTCGACGACGCCTACTGGTCGGTCGAACTGCGCTGAGTCCCGTCCGGGCGGACGCGCCACGATGCGCCGCTGGTGCGTTCGATCACGCGGACTTCATCGTCGGACACCTCGATGGCGAAGGCATCGCGCGGGCGTGGGAACTCGCTCGTCTCGTCGCCCTGTGTGCCGAGATAGGTGGCCAGCGTCTGCGGGTCCGCTTCGCTGAGCACCCAGTCCAGCGAGTCGCCCGCGACGCGCGTCAGGGCCAGGCGGATGTCCTCGACGCGCGACCTTCCCAGGGGGAATCGATCGAGCATGCCCGTGTATCGCACGACACCGACGAGGATCGGCTGCCAGGCCTGCCCGCGGACCTGCTGCGGGGGCAGGAGCACGCCATGCACATCGCGCCGGTTGGAGGGGAACATCTCCAGCAGGCCGGCGCGTCGCCCGATGTCGTCGACGCGATTGCCCTCGATCCCCGCGTAGCGAAGCACGCCGAAGTCGCCCCCGCCCTGATCGATGACACGGCGCTCGACGCTCTGCTGCCAGCGTTCGATGGGTGAGGCCGAGCAGGCCACAAGGCACACGAGCACGAGCAGAAGCGATGCGCCGGAAAGAGCCCTCATGGTCGCAGGCTCCGGAGTTGCGCGAGCAGGTCCTCGCGTCCGAGTTGGGCGAGCCGGATCAGATTCTCGGCCCGATCGTGATCGAACGCGTCGGCGATCTGGCGGGGCGTCCTGCCGCTGATGTCCGGCGCATCGGGCGCGGCACCCAGCCGGAGCAGAAAGTCGACGCTCGCGCTGTCGCCGCTCCGGGCCGCCTCGTGCAGGGGCGTGCTTCCGAGATCGCTCGCCGAGAGCAGGTCCGCACCCAGTTCGTACAGTGTGCGCAGGCAGCGGATGCTCCCGCTGCGGGCGGCAAGATGGGCCGGCCGGATGCCCGAGGCATCGCGTGCGTCGAGGTCGGCACCCAATGCCCCCAGGCGTCGCAGGCACGGGGCGTGCGCCGCGCGGGCCGCGTGGTGCGCTGCGCTCCAGCCCCACGCGTCGCATGCGTCGATATCGCTGCCCATCAGGTGTTCGAGGATGTGATCGTGTCCGCGGGCGCAGGCGAGCATCATGGGCGTGACCTGCTCGTTGTCGCGTGCGTCCACCTGCGCGCCGTGCGCGCGCAGCGTGTCGATGATGGCGCCGTGCCCTGCGAGAGCGGCGTCATGCATGGGTGTGCGTCCGCGATGGTCGCGGGCGCTGACGCTTGCGCCGTGCTCCAGCAGCAGCATGACGCTCTGTGTGCTGCCGATCCGGGCGGCCCAGTGCAGGGGCGTGCGCCCGCGCTCATCCGTTGCGTTGGCATCGAGGCCATGATCGAGCACGACCCGCAGGAGATCCGGGCGTCGCACGCACGCATGGACGAGGCTCTCGCCCTGTCTGCCCCGGGCCTGACGCGGATCGTGCTCGTCCAGCCATGCGGTAAGCGCGTCGATATCACCCTCGCGGGCCATGGCAAACGGATCGTCCGACTCGTCCGGCGGGTACGCGCAGCGCGAGATCAGCACGAGATCATCGAGGTTGCCCCGGTGCCCATACTCGTATCCGAACCAGGTCGAGAGGTCTCGAACCAAGTTGTCGAAGTAACCCTTGGGATGCCACGCCCCGTTGGTGTCGGCGTACCAGTCCAGCAGGCGCGGGCCCCGCTCGCGCACCACCCGCCGAACATGCTCGCGCAGCCCCGCGTGATACACCCCCGGATTCAGCGCCTCGTTGAAGTGCGTGCTCAGGAAGCGCGTCAGGAAGTCCGAATCGGGCGTGACATGGTCGTTCAGACGCCAGAAGCCGTCCTCGAGCACGAGCATGGGCGGCCAGACCTCATCTGCGACGCGGATCTCCTCGCTGAGGTTGCGATAGAACATCATGCCGGCAAAGTCGCACGCGAGGTCTCCGTTGGAATAGACGCCGCTGGACCACGAGCCGAGCACCGCATCCTCACCGAGAATGATCCCCTCGACGCTGCCGATACGCACGACCTCGTCCATCGCCTGCTCTTCGCTCTTCCCCCTGTTGCGCCGGGTGTAGTACATCTGCGCGAGGATGGAGCCCTTGTCGAAGAAGTGTCCGATCTTGTCCGTGCCCATGTCGACGCCCGCGACGCGGATCGTCGACGAGATGTGGAGGGTGAACGCCCAGCCCGGATCGAGGAGCGATCGTCCGCTGTAGATCGAGTCGTGGTCCTTGTACGCTCCGATGCGACCGGGATGACGGCGAAGGAACCGCTCGCTGAAGAGGCGTCCTTCCAGGCCCTCGATCAGAAGTTGGGCCTGCAGATACTGGCCGCGCACCGCCCGTGCGACCTCCTCGGGTCGGTACCAGCGCTGCGCCCGCCGACCCGAAGGGTCACGATCGAGGTCGTCGCGGATGCGTACATTGAGCGAGCGGGCCGCGTCCTGCAACGCGTGATACGCCTGTCGAGAGAACGCCGGCCCGAGATCGACCAGGGCGTACCCCGTGGGAACAGAGAACTGGTCCGTCTCGGTCGCGGGGGCAACCGCCAGCACACCACAGACACTCAGCCCGACGATCGACCTGGAGCAGCGCGAACGAAGCACACCCGATCTCCAGCGGATTCAGACGAAGGAGTCCGCCTGCGCGGCCAGATCGAAGTCCTTCTGCGTCAGCCCGCCGGCGTCATGCGTCGAGAGCGTCAGGGTGACCTTGTTATAACGGATCAGAATGTCCGGATGGTGTTGCTCGGCCTCGGCGTGCTCGGCGACCCTGTTGACGAACGCCATCGCTTCGACAAAGTCCGGAAACTCGTAGGTCCGCTGGATGCTCTCGCCCAGGAGTCCCCACTCCGGGAGCCGCTCCAGTGCCTGCTCGATCTCGTTCTCACTGAGTTTGGTGACCACGACCGCCTCCTCGCAGACCCACCCCGAACATCCGTGTGCCCGAGCACGAGAGTGTATCGTCTGACGGCATGTCCCGCCCGTCGGACCAGATCCAGGCGACCCGCCTCGCCCCGTCGCCCACGGGAGCGCTGCATCTGGGCAACGCACGCACCTTTCTCATCAACTGGGCGCTGGCCCGTCGGCAGGGCTGGCGGATCATCCTGCGGATCGAGGACCTCGACACGCCCCGTGTCAAGCCCGGGGTGATCGATGAGACCATCGACATCCTGCGATGGCTGGGGATCGACTGGGACGAGGGGCCGATCGTCCAGAGCCGCGACATGGAGCCATATGCCCAAGCCATGCAGTGTCTTGCGCAAGATCGCCGGGTGTATCCGTGCGAGTTGACGCGCTCGCAGATCGAGGCGGCGGCCTCCGCCCCCCAAGAGGGCGTCCACGAGACGAGATTTCCGCCCGACCTGCGGCCGCCGACGCGTCCGGATCACTTCATGGACCGAGGTACGAACTGGCGGTTCGTCGTGGAGGATCGAGAGATCCGGTTTTGCGATGGCTTTCTGGGCGAGCAGGCCCACACACCGGCTCGAACCGTGGGAGACTTCGTGGTCTGGACGCGTCGCGGGCAGCCCTCGTATCAACTGGCCGTCGTCGTCGACGACGCGAGGCAGCGCGTCACGCAGATCGTGCGGGGGAGCGACCTGCTGGACTCGGCGGCACGCCAGATCCTCCTGTACGAGGCGTTGGATCTGGAGCCCCGGGCGAACTACTGGCACTTGCCGATCGTCGTGGGTGAGGACGGGCGCCGCCTCGCCAAGCGTCATGGCGATACCCGCCTGTCGCATTATCGGAGCCTGGGGGCTCGCCCCGAGCGGATCATCGCCCTGATCGCCCGCTGGTCGGGGATCGACCTGGGCTCGGCGCGGGAGCTTTCGTCGGCGGAGTTCCGCAGCGCCCTGGACCTTCGTAGGATGTCGACAGAAACAACGATCTTTCGATCGGAGGACGAGGCATGGATCCTCGCAGACTGACGGTTCTGGGCGGGCTGATGCTGATCGCGGCGGGTCTGATCGCCTATCTGGCGATCGGCTCGGAGCAACAGGGCACGAACCTGCAGGAGGCAGCCCAGGCGACACGCGAGGCCCCGCCGGAGATCAGCGAGGCGGGACTGCCCATCGAGCGGGTCAAGATCGGCAACCGCGAGTTCCGCCTGGAGGTTGCGGCGACACCGACCTCGCGCTACAAGGGGCTGAGCGGACGGACGGAGATCAAGGACGACGGGGGCATGCTGTTCGTGTTTCCCCGCAGGCAGGTACGGGTGCAGGAGTTCGTCATGCGGGACTGCCTGGTTCCGATCGACATCATCTTCCTCGATCCGCGCGAGCGGATCACGGCGATGTACGAGATGCAGGTCGAGCCGCCGCGCCGGGAGGACGAGCCCCGGACGGCGAACCCGGCGCAGGATCGGTACTTTGCGCGCCTGAAGCGATACTCCAGCGTGTTCCCGTCGCAGTTCGTGATCGAACTCAAGGGCGGGACGCTGAAGAAGCTGAAAGAGGACCCCGAGGTCGCCAAACTGTTGCAGCGTGGGCAGAAGATCGACATCAACACGCTGAAACTGGTGCGGATGGCTCGTTAGGGTTTTCTGGTGGGCGGGCGGGCTTGAGTCGAGACGGGCATGGCCCGATATCCCGCGTGCGGGTGTGAGCCGCACGAGGGAATCGCCATGAGTCGCATCATCGTTGCCGGCGGATCGGATGTGGGGGAGATTGCGTATCGCTGGATCGACCCGATCCGTGCGAGTTGGCGCGCAGGGCGTGCGCCCGAGTTCTGCCTGATGTCGATGCGTGACGCGCTGCGTCGTCTGATCGAGGGGGGGCAGGCGTGGTCGGGCGTGCTCTTGTTCGTCGATGATCCGATGCAGGCGACGATGCTCGAGGGCGTGCTCGATCAGGTGGTTCGGCACGCGATGCCCGCGATCGTGGTGGCCCGGAACCCGGCGGAACTGGCCTCGGACCCGGAATCCGTCGGTGTGCTCGTCGAGGACTTCTCGTGCGACGGATTGGTACTGTCGGCGGAGTTGTCGGCGCTGATGCGTCGCCAGCGGGCGATGGTCGAGTTGACGCAGGAGGTGCGCCTTGCGACTGCGTCGGCCCACGGGCTCGCCGAGGAACTCCGCCATGTGCACGAGGAGCTGGAGATCGCAGCCAGCGTGCAGCGGGACATCCTGCCCAAGCGTCTGCCGAGCGTCGATGGGCTCGAGACGGGTCTGCTGTTTCGCCCGGCGGGCCAGGTCTCGGGCGATATCTACGACCTGTGCGAGCTGGACGACGGACGGGTGGCGTTCTTCGTGGGCGACGCGGTGGGGCACGGCGTGCCCGCGGCGTTGCTGACGATGCTGGTGGCGCATCATCTGGGGCGGGCGCAGGCACGCGGGATCGCCAGCGGCGACCTGCGACCCGCGCGGGTGCTGCACGAGTTGAACCAGGCGATGTGCGAGCGACAGTTCAGCACGCCGCGCTTTGCGACGGCCGTGTACGGGCTGATCGAGCCCGAGAGCGGGCGGGTGACGCTGGCCGGTGCGGGCCATCCGGCGCCGATGGTGGTTGATGGCGGCGGGTCACGGATGATCGAGACGAGCGGGCCATTGCTCGGGATCTTCGAGGAGGCGTCGTTCGACGAGGCGTGTTTCGTGCTCGAGGACGGGCAGACGCTGCTGCTGTTCAGCGACGGGTTCGAGTCGGCGTTTCCGAATGACGAGGACGCCGACGACGGCAGGCCCCTGCCCGGGCGGGACTATCTGCACGAGTTCGAGCGGGTGCTGGGCGAAGGCGGCGCGGTCGAGGCACAGATGGAGCGTCTGGCGAGGCGGATCGACACCCAGCGCGGGAGCCTGCATCAGGCCGACGACCTGACGGCGATCGCGATCCGTCGGAGCGTGCGGACGACGGCGGGCCGGATCGGGACGCTGCGCGAGGCGGCGTGAGCGTCGAGCCCGCGGATCACAGGGCTTTCCTGAGGAATGCGCCGGTGTAGCCGCGTCCGGTCTCGGCGATCTGCTCGGGTGTGCCCTCGCAGACGATCGTGCCGCCGGCGTCTCCGCCCTCGGGGCCCAGATCGATGATCCAGTCGGCGCACTTGATGACATCGAGGTTGTGCTCGATGAGCAGGACGGTGTTGCCCGCGTCGACAAGGCGCGTGAGCACGCCCAGCAGTTTGCGGACATCCTCGAAGTGCAGGCCGGTCGTCGGCTCGTCGAGGACATAGAGCGTGTTGGCGTAGGCGCCGGGGTTGTTCTTCGTGCCGGCGCCCTTGCCCAGTTCGGTGGCGAGTTTGACGCGCTGAGCCTCGCCGCCCGAGAGCGTCGTCGAGGGCTGGCCCAGCGTGATATACCCGAGTCCGACATCGTACAGGCACTGGCAGAACCGCAGGATCTTCGGGTGGTTCTCGAAGAACTCGCAGGCCTGCTCGACGGTCATGTCGAGGACATCGGCGATGGATTTGCCGCGGTAGAGGACCTCGAGCGTCTCGCGGTTGTAGCGTTTGCCCCGGCAGACCTCGCACTCGACGAAGACATCGGCGAGGAAGTGCATCTCGATCTTCTTGAGGCCCTGGCCGTCGCACGCCTCGCAGCGCCCTCCGCCGCGTTCGGGCGGCACATTGAAACTGAACCTGCCGGGCTTGTAGGCGCGGATCTTTGCCTCTTTGGTCTGGCTGAAGAGCCTGCGGATGTCGTCGAAGGCTCCGGTATAGGTGGCGGGGTTCGAGCGCGGGGTCCTGCCGATGGGCGACTGGTCGACCTCGATGAGGCGGTCGATGTGCTGGACGCCGGTGATGCGGGTGTGGGCGCCGGGATTGGTGCGTGCGCCGGTGAGTTTGCGGCGGATGGCGGCGACGAGGATGTCGTTGACGAGCGTGCTCTTGCCCGAGCCGCTGACGCCCGTGACGCAGACGAGCCCGCCCAGCGGGATGCGCACATCGATGGACTTGAGGTTGTTGGCGCGGGCGCCCCTGACGGTGATGGCCTTCTTCGGGTTCAGCGTGCGGCGCGAGGCGGGGACCTCGATGCGTCGGCGTCCGGCGAGATAGTCGCCCGTGAGCGACTCGGGGCATGCGGTGATGTCGTCGATGGAGCCCTGGGCGACGACCCGCCCGCCGTGCACGCCCGCGCCGGGGCCGATGTCGACGATGTGGTCGGCTGCGCGGATCATCTCCTCGTCGTGCTCGACGACGAGGACGGTGTTGCCGATGTCGGTGAGGTGGCGGAGGGTGGCGATGAGGCGTGCGTTGTCGCGTGGATGCAGGCCGATGGTGGGCTCGTCGAGGACATAGCAGGCGCCGACGAGGCCCGAGCCGACCTGCGTGGCCAGGCGGATGCGCTGGGCCTCGCCGCCCGAGAGCGTGCCCGTGCGTCGATCGAGCGAGAGGTATTCGAGCCCGACGCTGGTGAGGAACCGCAGGCGGTTGGCGACCTCGCGCACGATGGGCTCGCTGATGCGGCGTTGCTCGTCGGTCAGTTCGAGTCCCTCGATGAAGGCGATGGCGTCGTTGATGGTCAGGCGGCTCAGTTCGGCGATGTTGAGCATGGCTCCGTCGCTTCGGGGACGCCCGATCACGACCTCACTCAGGGCGTAGGGCGCGCGATGGCTGCTGGTCAGTTGCACATGGAGGGCCTCGATGCGCAGGCGGTCTCCCCGGCAGTCCGGGCAGGTCCGCTCGCTCATGAACTTCGAGAGAAACTCGCGGACGAAGCTGGACTCGCTCTTCTCGTACCAGCGTTTGAGCCCCGGCAGGACGCCCTCGAAGGCCGGCTTCGTGTCGCCCGAGCCGTACATGAGCAGGGCGTAGGTCTCGTCGTCCAGGGCCGAGACGGGCGTGCGGGCGTCGACGCCGAAGGTCCGGCAGAACTTCCGCAGGCGCCTTCGATAGACGGGCGCGAACGGGCCGGCCTTGTCCCAGGCGACGATCGCCCCCTCGGCGATGGACCGATCCGGATCCGGGACGACCAGTTCCTCGTCGAACTCGAAGAGCGAGCCCAGGCCGTGGCAGGTCGGGCACGCACCGTGCGGCGAGTTGAACGAGAAGAGCCTCGGCTCGAGCTCGCTGATCGAGTATTCCGGATGTTCGGGGTCCGCGAGGCGGTTGCTGTAGGCCTGGTCGGTCCATCGCTCGCGGTCGTCGGGGTCGTTGAGGCTGATGACGACCGTGCCGTGGCCCAGACGCAGGGCGCTCTCGACGCCCTCGGCGAGGCGCTGGCGGGCGTCCGGGCGCACGATCACGCGGTCGATGACGGCCTCGATGTCGTGCTTCTTGTAGCGGTGCAGGTCGCAGGGGTTCTCGCCGCCCTCCTTCAGAGCCTCGCGCAGTTCGACGATGCGTCCGTCGACGCGGGCGCGCGCCCAGCCCTGGGACTGGAGCGATTCGAGCACTTCCTTGTGGAAGCCCTTGCGGGCGCGCACGACCGGGGCGAGGATCATGAGGCGCGAGCCCTCGGGCAGGCGCAGGATCGCATCGACGATCTGGGTCGCGCTGGTGGCGCTGATGGGCACGCCCCGCCGTTCGACGACGGTGCCGTCCTTCCTCGTGCGGGCGGGTGCCCACGAGTAGGGCGTCCCGCAGCGGGCGTAGAGCAGGCGGAGATAGTCGTAGATCTCGGTGGTCGTGGCGACCGTCGAGCGTGGGTTGTGGCTCGCCGATCGCTGCTCGATGGCGATCGTGGGGGGGATGCCCTCGACCTCGTCGACATCGGGCTTCCTGATCTGGTCGAGGAACTGGCGGGCGTAGGCGCTGAGGCTCTCCATGTACTTGCGCTGGCCCTCGGCGAAGATCGTGTCGAAGGCCAGGCTGCTCTTGCCCGAGCCGGAAAGGCCCGTCATGACGATGAGACGATCGCGCGGGAGCGTCAGATCGACTTGCCGCAGGTTGTGCTCGCGCGCCCCTCGCACA
>WGEO01000282.1 GCA_015492715.1 Phycisphaerales bacterium
CCCCAGGAGTTGTTCTTGATGTCGTTCAGGTCGTTGCGATACGCGAAGGCCTCGGCGGTCTTGGTCGCGCTGCCCACGGCCATCGTGCTGAACTGGGCGCCATACGACGCCCCCGCCCCGCCGCCCTGGTTGTTGCCCACCATTGCGATGATGCCGGCGACCGCGGTCGTGTGCTGGTGGAAGGGACGATCGACGAGCGAGGCATCCGCGTTGTAGTTGGCCTCGAGGTCCGGATGTGCGAACTGCACATTCTGCGTCTCGACCACGCCGACCACGACGCCCGCACCGCTCAGGCCCGCCTCCCACACGGGCACGACATTGGCGTCGATGCCGGGGTCCTGCAGATTCCGGAGATTCCACTGCAGCTCCAGGAACGGGTCGTCCGGGATCGAACGCAGGGACTTTGGAGCCTCGACATCGACATACACGCGTTCGACGGACGGCGCCAGCCGGAGTGTGCGTGCCAGGCTCGCCGCCTCACGCACGCTGGGCGTCTCGATCACGAGATGACCCGGCACGCCCGCGGGACGCGCGCCCAGAGCCGCGAAGGCCCCGACACGATTCGTACGCACCACGACCCTGTTCGTCAGCTCATACCCCGACTCGATCGCGCTGAGCATGGGCTTGTCGCTGCACACGACCATGCTCGCCGTGCAGGACGGGGCATCCGGGTTGGCGACGACCCACTGCCCGATGCCCGAGGCGGTCGGCACGAGCAGACGCTGATCCACGGGCGAGGCCGGCGCCCAGACGCTCAGCACCCCCGACGACACCAGGGCAATCGTTCTGCGCATGAATGGGCTCCTGCTCTATCCAGAATATGCCCGCGCAGCCCCCCCGCCGCAAGGGCTTCCGAACCGCAGCGGCGTTCCCGACACGCCATCGCGGTTTCTGGCCGTCCGAGAATCCTCAGAATGCTTCGGACATGCGCAGAAGAAAGCCCCGACTCAGGGCGAGCCGGGGCGAGAGATGATCAGACGCCATCCCGGACGGAATGCTTACGGGCAGCCGGCGGCGAAGAGGTCGAGATAGGCGAAGAAGTCGTTCCCGTCGATGGTGCCGTTGCCGTCGATGTCCGCGGCGGGATCCTCCGCGGCGAAGAGGTCGAGGAAGGCGAAGAAGTCGTTCCCGTCGAGCGTGCCGTTCCCGTCGACATCCGCCGGGCAGTCGTCGCCGATGAGCTGGTTCTCGTCGACCCCGATGTCATCGATGTACCAGGTATCGTCGGCGTTGCCGCCGCTCCCCTGGAAACGGATGCGCAGGTTGTCGTGCATCGCGTTCTGGGGCAGCTCGAACTCGTACAGCGTGTAGGAGTTCTGCGTGCCGCCGCTGGAGACCAGCACGCCCAGCGTCTGGACGGTGTTGCCGGCGTCGAAGTACTGGATCAGGATCGCGTCGCCGGCTTCCAGGTTCCGCTCTTCCATCCAGAAGTGCAGATACAGCGGCGACATGCCATAACTCGATGCGTTCATCGCCAGCGTGTCGGCGCGATCCAGGCCCGAGATCTCCATGCTGTACGGGCTGGAGGGCTCACCCACGCCCGCGCTGCTGACCTGTGCACCCGAGATGTCGCCCCAACTGTTCGGGCTGAACTGATCGCACGGGAACGACTCGAACCACGGCAGCGAGATCGACGGCGGGGGCGGGATCACCCCGTTGGCCTCGATCAGCACGTCGTCGACATACCAGTCGTCGCTGTCGTCCGTCCCCTCGGCACGGATCCGGAACTGCACGCCGTCATAGAGCGCCGCCTGCGGCACGAGGAAACCGAACTGCTGGTAGGGCAGCAGGATGTTCCCGTCGCTGGTGATACGCCCGAACTCGGTGTAGGTGTTCTGACCCTCGTTCAGGTACTCCACCACCAGCGCCTTGCAGGCCTCGACCTGGATCTGCGCCGCGTAGAACGACATCACGACATTGCTCGCACCGCCGGCCAGAAGCGGAGCCGTGGTGATGTGGTCGGTCGCATCGATCACCAATGCCCATGGCGGCGACGGCTCGCCCCCGACAAAGCCGGTCCCGACGCCATGCGCCCCTCCACCGGCCAGAGAACCTCATCGATCACCGACGACGGGACATCGTCGAAGAACGGAAGCGGCAGCGTGTTGTCGTTCACGATGTCCAGGCAGTTCCGGGAGTTCCGGAAGCTGACGATCCGGTTGATCGATACCGTTGCGAATCGGATCGGATTGCCGATGCCGTTGCACCCGTTGATGAACGAGCACATGATGTTGCAGGTCTGCCCGTCGCAGTGCTGCGCACTCCAGTTGTGCCCCAGCTCGTGCGCCGTCAGCGCCGCACGGAAGTTCAGCGAGCCCGAGAAGGTCGTCTCGCTGAGCCCGTAGCCCTGGCTGCGATTGCAGATCACGCTCAGGTAGGCGATCCCGATCACGCCGCCATTGAGGTTCTTGCCCGTCATCAGGTGCGCGATATCGCGCTGGATGTTCCCGTGATTCGAGTTCCAGCGGCTCTGGAACTGCGTCAGCAGAGCACTGGAATCCGTCGTCGTGTAGGTCCGGCTCGTCCGGATGATGATGTCCGTCGTCAGATAGGTGATCTCGCAGTCCCGCTCATAGGTGACATCGACGACATTCATCACCGTCTCGAGGTCGGCGATCAGCGCGTTCTGATCCTGCCCACGCGCGTTGTAGTAATCGTTGTCCAGATCGAACGCGATCTCGCACTGATACAGCGGGTTCGCAGGGTTGATATCCCCCGAGACCTCCTGATCGTGCTTGTGCAGCAGTCCCGCGTCGACCGGGCAGTGGGCACCCTCGGGCCACACCTGGTCCTCGCTGAAGTACACCACATGGTGCGCAGGGTCCTGCGTCGGATCGACCTCGTGCAGCGGCTGGATGAACCACTTCTGGATCTCGCCATTCACCGGCAGCTCGATCATCACGCTCAGCCCGTCGGGCATCAGCGAGCCGACCACGAGCGAACCGGGCACACCCTCGATCTGCCCACGCACGGTTCGCGGCGCAGGCGCCGGCACCTCGCGCAGCTGCGTGCCGTCGTCGATCAGCACGCGGAAGTTCTCGCTCCGCAGGCTGACCGGATCCAGCGACAGGACATAGTCCTGCCCGCCGATCGTCGCCACCACATCGAATCCCGCCTGGGGCACCTCGCCCGGCAGCGCGAGATCGTCGATCGTGTACGCCGTCGTGTCGTAATAGTCCTTGATCTGATCATCGAGCGGATCCGCCATCGCGGCGACACCACACGCCGCGATCAGACCTCCCGCCAACAGGCCCCTGAACCTCCGCATGGAAGACTCCTTTTTCCTCTTTTCTTCCGAATCGACTACCCCGACCATCCCGCAGACCACGCCTGCCGGACGCTCGGTTGACCCCACAAGGGACATCGCCAATGTACCTCAATCCTGCTGCCCGCTCCATGCCGAACGCCTTTTTTCGCCCACTCCATCCGATAACGCAAATGCAACCAGCCCGTATGACCCCAGATGCCCCGTAGGATCACCCATGCCCGCGTTCGATCCCACCGGATTGCCGCCGGCCCGACGCGCCGAACTGACTCGTCGGGCGTGTCGCGCGATCCAGTCGGGCTCGCATGACCACGCCCGCTGCCTGAAGCGCCAGCCGGACACCGAGGTCTGGAAGGTCGAATGCGACGGGCTTCCTCTGATCGTCAAGGTCTGGGATCTGACACCCCGCCGACGCCTCGAATCGCTCGTTCGCCGATCCCCCGCCTGGCGTCAGGCCCGCGGCGTTCGCATCCTCCGCCGGACAGCCATCCCGACCTCGCAGGTCATAGACATCATCCGCACCCCCCAGCGCGAGTTCCTCGTCCTCGACTTCATCCCCGGCAGGAGCATCCTCGAACATCTGGCATCAGGACAACTCTCCTGTGATCAGGAAAAAACCGTGGCCTCGGCCGTGGGACACCTCATCGCCCGCATGCTCCGCGCGAGGGTCGGCCTGCGCGACCCCAAGCCGTCAAACCTGATCTGCCGGGCCCAGCCCCACGACCCCGCCTGGCCGGACCTTGCCGTCATCGACTGCGCCGAGGCCGGCTCGAAAAACGATCCACGCTGGCAAGCACGCGCCCTCGTGGCAGAATGCCTGGGAGTAGGCATCTGCCCCAGACGCACCATCCTGATGCGATGTCTGCGAGAGATCGAACCCGACCGCGCAAGCAGGCACAACCTCTGGCGACGCGTCGCCCGCGAAGTCGGCGAGAGCGAGAACCTCGCGCCCCGCTCCGATCCGCTCGCGCACTCGACTGAGGACGCTCTGCGCCGACTGGCGCCTTGACCCGCTTTCGCCTATCCTCGCCCCGTGCCCCCGCTCCCGACCGAATCACGAAGGCGAACACGCACGCCGCGCCCTGCCCGCAGAATCACACGCGGCAAGGCGGCGGCCCGGATCTACTGCGGCGACTGCCGGGAGATCCTGCCCCGCATCCCCGAGTGCGCCCGCGCCGAGGTCGACCTGATCTTCGCCGACCCACCCTTCAACTGGAAGCGTGCCTACGACGCGTGGAACGACGACCTGCCCGACAGGGAATACTGCGACATCGAGGACGCCTTCCGCCCGCTCGGCGAGAGCCGAGCCTTCACCGGACAATGGCTCGACGCCTGCATCGCCGCCCTTGCACCCCACGGCAGCCTGTGGGTGAACATCCCGGACACCTGGGCAGCCGAGATCACGGTCCACCTCAAGCGACGCGGGCTGACCATGATCAACTGGTGCGTCTGGCACTACCGTTTCGGGCAGAACACGAAGGGCCGATTCATCAACTCGAAGGTCCATGCACTCTACTTCTGCAAGGACCCCGCACGACGGACCTGGAATCCCGAACCCATCCTCGAGGTCTCCGACCGTCGAAGCATCTACGCCGACAAGCGAACCGAGCACAAGCGCGACGGCGTGCCGCCCGGCATGCGCCTGCCCATGGATGTCTGGTATGGCAGATACTGGGGACGCATCCAGGGCAACAACGCCGAACGCAGAGCAAAGCACGACAACCAACTGCCCGAGGTCTATCTGGAACGCGTCATCCTCGCGTGCAGCAACGAGGGCGACCTCGTCCTCGATCCGTTCGTCGGCAGCGGCACCACGCCGACGGTGGCCCTCGAATGGGGACGCAACTTCATCGGCACGGAATACTCCAAGCAGATGGCAGCCAGCGCCGCAGAACGCATCGAGCGCGGCATGGTGCGCAGGGGCATGAGCAAGGGCCAGAGC
>WGEO01000283.1 GCA_015492715.1 Phycisphaerales bacterium
CAGTCGAGGCCCCTCCTGCTGCAACGCGGTGAATCCACCCGCCCCTACCGGACCGCCGAGCGTCATTGCGAGGATCCCCCCCACCAGCAGCGCCCACACACACAGCAGGGCAAACAAGGCCAGCACGACCTCCAGCGACCAGGCGCTGAGCCAGATCTGCGGCCAGATCAGGGCCTGGGCCGGCACGAGCAGCACCACCATATCTCGCACGACCACCGCGATCCCGCCGCTCCGGGCCGTCGCCTGACTCAGACGGACCATCGGCCACAGCACGCACACACCCAGCACGAGCATCACCATCGTCAGACGCGAACTCCGACGAAAGGCCTCGTAACTGAACGACGACAACGCCCCGCTGTGCACGAACAGCAGCGTCACCACGCCCATCAGATAGAGCGTCCAGCAGAACGCGAACACACGCGGCTCGCCCCGCCTGTGCGACCAGTCCGGCGTCCGCGTCGGCACGCGACCGAACAGGTCCCGGTCCGGCTCCACACGCTCGTGCGACGCCCGGTCCATCTCAGCCCGGGTCGCCCCGCCCCGCCTCATCGAACACGATATATCCCGCACGCAGGTCGTACCCGCTCGTGCCCGCGTCGATGTGATTGCCGAACTTCGGATCCTCGAAGAACGACCGCAGGTGGTGCAGCTTCTCGTCCGTCGGACGCTCGCCCGGGCGGAAGGACTCCGGCCCAGAACCCCACAGGATCCGCGACCCGCGATCCGTGACGATCACCAGCCCGTGCCGATCGGCGCTGTCGATCAGGCGGACCTGGTGCGCAAAGGGTTGCTCGCGCAGGAGCTCCGCCAGACGGATCCCCTCCCACATCCGCTCGCTCACCCAGACCCGTTGATAGTCGTACCCGCCGTCAGCGCCCCGCGGCGGGCGCACGCCCGAGGTCGTCACCGCAAGGCGCGCGGGGCGTTCGACCTCCGCAGCGACGAACATGGGCATCAGACGCCCCTTATCGTCGACTAGATAATCCACGCCGTCCGAGCGAATCCAGGCCCGTGGAGTGCGCCACGCACCGACCACCTCGACGGCACCCGTCGCAAGGCGCACCACGGAGACCGACCCGTCGAACCATCCCGACGCCGCCGCGGCCTCGCTCACCCTGCGCAGCGGCTCGATCGACAGCGGATCGGGCGACGACCCGAGCGCCTCGCGCAGACGCTCCTTGATGTCCTCGCGCAAGGCCCGCGGAATCCAGCTCGCCTCGGGATCGTCCGCATCTCCCGCGTCGCCGGGCCAGTGGATCACGATCTCGACCGGACGATCACCCATGACCGTGCGGGCGCGTCCTGCAAGCGCGCGGTCCAGCACGCCCATACCAAGCACGCCGCCGATGAGCACCGCAAACGCCAGCGACGGGACGCCCACCCGCCGAATCATCCGCGGGTCCAGACGCACCCCCGCCTTGCGGGGCTTCCGAGTCTTTCCCTTGCGTGTTGATTTCTTCCTGCTCATGCTCGACTCACGGTAGCGTTCCTCGCCTCCGCCTGCGCCAACTGGACAAGTCGACCGCAGAGTTCGGGCATGTCGATCCCCGCCGCCCGTGCCGCCATGGGCAGCAGCGAATGGTCCGTGAACCCGGGAATCGTGTTGATCTCCAGCAGGACCTCGCCCCCATCGCCCAGCAGATAGTCCACCCGGGCCATGTGGCGTACGCCGATGGCTTCTGCCAGTCGCACGCTATGGGCGCACAGGCGCGCCCCTGCGCCCGCGGGCAGGCCCGGATCGACGATGTATGCCGTATCGTCGCGCTCGTACTTGGCGGCGTAGTCGTAGGTCCCGCAGGCCGGGCGAATCTCGATGATTGGCAGGGCCTGCCCATCCAGGAGCGCTACGGTGAGCTCCCGCCCGTGAACGAACCGCTCGACCAGCCACGGGCCTCGCTCGGACGATGACCGGATCTGTGCGCACGCCCGCGACCACGCGTCCTCGTCGTGGCAGATCCGCAGGCCGACGCTCGATCCCTCGCACACGGGCTTGATCACGACGGGACAGGCAACCGGTGGACGCGCCGGAAGCGCCGGACACACGCACGATTCGGCGGTCGGGATGCCCAGATCGCGCGCGATCTCGAGCGTGCGGGCCTTGTCCATGGCAATCCGCGAGGCACGAGAGCCCGAGCCGACGAACACGCGCCCGGCATCCTCCAGCATCCGCTGCAGTTCGCCCCCCTCACCCCACGGCCCGTGGAGCACAGGGAAGATCACCCCCTCGGGAAGCTCGCCGACCTCTTCGGGCGTGAGCGTCTGGACCTCGATCGAGACGACCTCGTGCCCTGCGCGCCCAAGGGCGTCCGCAACGCAGCCCCCCCCCGCGAGCGAGACCTCCCGCTCGCGATCGGGACCGCCGCTGAGAACCACGACGCGCAGGCTCATCGGCGCCCCCAGACCACGACCTCGCGTTCGAGTCGCACACCGAATGTCTGCTCGACGCGATCGGCGAGTATGTCCATGAGACAGAGAATATCCCCGGCGCCGGCGTCGCGGGATGCCGTGATGAAGTTCGCGTGGCGTTCGCTGACGCGTGCGCCGCCGACGGCCATGCCCTTGCAGCCAGCGCGATCCAGGAGCAGCCCCGCACTGACGCGCTGGCCCGCTGAGCCGATGCCCTCGATCGTGCGCACAAGGACAGGGTTGCGAAAACAGCAGCCGGCGGACTTGGCCCCCATGGGCTGGGCGGACTTCTTGTGCGCCATGACCTCGAGCAGACGCCTGCGGAGCACGGTCGGATCGCCGGGCGACAGGACGAGCTCCACCTCCAGGATGACGACCCGATCCAGGCCGCTTGTCCGATATGAAAACGCGATCTCCTCACGCCGGAGCGTGCGCATCGTGCCGTCGCGTTCGAGAATCGTGACGGATCGCACGACATCGGCGATCTCGCCGAATCGCCCCCCGGCGTTCATCCGCACGGCACCCGCGACGCTGGCAGGCACGCCCGCCAGCCCCTGCACACCCGCGAGCCCGCGCCTCGTGCAGTCCAGGATGAGGCGGGCCAGGGCCGCCCCCGGACCCGCGCGCACGACGCCGTCATCCTCGCCGAACTCGACCCGGCAGAAGCGGGGCGCATCGAGACGCACGACCAGATCGCCCACGCCCTCATCGTCGACGAGAAGGTTGGCCCCGCTCCCGAGCACACGCAGGCCCGGGTCCAGATCGAGGCAGGCGCGCAGTTCATCGAGGGTCTGTGGTCGGACCATGCGATCGGCACGCCCCCCGACACCGAACCATGTGGGGATGGGGGCGTTGCGGATGATCTCGGGTATGGTCGCGGCGTGGGGCATGGGCGTCAGGGCTGTGCCTCGCGAGCTGCGTCGAGAAATCCACGGGCAACCTGCCAGACCGGCCCGGCACCCATGACGACGAGCAGGTCCCCTCCCCGGCAGACGATCTCCAGTTGCTCGACGATCGCCTCGAACGGGTACAGGTGCATGGCCCGCACACCACGCGAGCGCAGACGGTCGACGAGGTCCTTGGCCGTGACCTTCTGCTTCTCGTGGATGCTGTCGCGCACGAAGTAGATGTGCGGGACGATGACGATGTCGGCCTGGGAGAACGCGCTGGCGAACTCTTCGAGCAGGAACCGCGTGCGCGAGTGCTGGTGGGGCTGGAAGACGCAGACGAGGCGACCGCCCCGCTCCTGCGGTCGTTCGAACTCGCGCAGTGCCCGCAGCGTCGCGTCGATCGCGGTCGGATGGTGCCCGTAGTCGTCGTAGACCCGGATGGAGCCGCCGGCAGGATGCGGGCGCTCGCCCAGCAGTTGCATCCGCCGGTCGAGCCCCCGGAATGCCGCCAGCGATCGGCAGATCGTCGCGGGATCACCCCCGAGCACGCGGGCCAGCGCCGCACAGCACGCGGCATTCATGGCGTTGTGCTGTCCGCACATGCGCAGGCCCCACGAGCCCAAGTCCGCGCCATGATGCGAGAGAGACACCTCCTGCCGCTGCGGGTCGTAGCGCACCACCCAGTCGGCCTCGGGGCTGAACCCGATGGTCTCGACCGTGCAGGTGAGCCCCGCGCAAACCTCGCGCCGATGCGCCCCCTCGTGGGCGATGAGCAGATACCCACCCTGCTCACTGGACGGAATCAAACGGGCGAACTCGTGGAATGCCTCGATGATGGCATCGAGCGATCCGTAGATGTCGAGGTGGTCGGCCTCGATGGATGTGATCGCGCCCAGGCGCGGGCGGAGATGGTGGAACGAGCGGTTGAACTCGCATGCCTCGGCGACGAGCAGGCCGTCCTCGCCTTCGAATGGGCCCGCGGGTACGCGACGCGCCCCGACGCGATAGCCGACGGGCGAGGCGAAGACCGGCGACCCCAGCGCGCCGTCCGCGAGTTGCGGGCAGGTCGCGCCGACGATGACAGACGGATCCAGGCCGCAGTCCGTCAGCGTGCTGCCCAGCATCGCCGTCAGCGTGCTCTTGCCGTGCGTGCCGGCGATCGCCACGCCCGTGGATTGGCGCATGAGCAGGCCGAGCGTCTCGGCGTAGGTGAGGGCGGGGATGCCGCGGCGCTGGGCATCGAGCAGCAGGGGATGATCCGGCGCGACCGCCGCCGAAGCGATGACGACATCGACCTCCTCGCCGACCTCGGCGCACGAATCTTCCGATGCGACCTCGATGCCGTCACGGGCCAGTGCCTGCGTGACCTCGCTTCTCTGGGCATCGACGCCGGAGACGGTGGTTCCTCGCCGCCTGAGCATGCGTGCGAGTCCGCTCATGCCGCACCCACCGATGCCGATCATCAGGGCGTGGGCGTGGTCCAGATCGAGCGGCTGTGGGGCCTCGTACCGGCTCGCTCGATATGGCGATTCGACCTGAACGATTGCTTTGTGCGGGGCTGATCCCGCCCGTCGCGTCCGTGCGGCGTGGCTCATGGTGGTGCAGGATATCGGATCGACCCGCCCTGCGTCGTGACTTGCCGGCCCTATCCTCGCCTGCCATGGCTGCCCCCCTGCCCCACCGCCTCGCCGTGCTCGTGGATATCCGCAACAGCGCAGGACAGGTCCTGCTGCTCCGCCGGGTCAAGAGCCCGAACAAGGGCCTCTGCTCGCCGATCGGCGGCAAAGTGGATATCGAACGGGGCGAATCACCCGCGCAGTGTGCCCGACGCGAGACGATGGAAGAGGCGGGGCTGGATCTGCCCATCGAGCGGTTCCACCTCGGGGGCCTCATCGCCGAGCGGGGCTACGAGGGCCAGGGACACTGGCTGCTTTTCTATTACCGCGTGCTGGGAGTGGTGGAACTCGAGCCGTTCGAGATGCGCGAGGGCTTCATCGACTGGTTCGATCCCGCACAGATCGAGAACCTGCCCCTGCCCGAGACGGATCGGAAGATCATCTGGCCCATGATCCGAAAGCACGAGGGGGCAACGCCCAACGATCCTCCGGGCTTCTTCTCGGTGTTCATCGATTGTCAGGGAGACGACCTCCATTGGCATGTGGAGCAGGAGACGCCGGCGACTCACCGATCGGAACCCTGACAGACCCCCGACCTCTATAATCGAACGAGCGTGACTCGACAGAGACGAGCACAAGACGAACGGGGCGGGCCATGGGGATCAATCCTCAAGGTCCGATATCGCTCCATTGCGCTGGGATTCTTGGTGCTTTTGTCGGCGCTGGTCCCCGCGCAGGAGGGAGGGTCGCTGGTTCCGCCCAGCCGGCAGGCGGACAATGTCGTCGTCATCCGCCTGCACACCGGCGACGGGATGATCGACTCGGTCACGGCTCGCAGTTTCGAGCGGCGTCTGGAGATCGCAGAACGCTCCGGAGCCGGGGCGTTCGTCGTGGACATCGACACGCCGGGCGGCGAGATCGGCGCCGTCCTGGACATCTGCGACCGGATCAAGTCCTCGAGCATCGAGAACTCGTCGGCGTGGATCAACACACGGGCGTATTCGGGCGGCGCCATCGTCGCGCTGGCCTGTCGCCAGATCCTCGTCAACGACCCGGCCTCGATGGGAGACGCCCTGCCCATCGCGGCCGACCCGCTCCAGGGTCTTCGCTCGCTGCCGCCCGAGGAGCGAGGGAAACTGATGATCCCGCTGATCCGCGAGGTCATCGACTCGGCACGCCGGCACAACCGGGACGGGTACGAGTGGGACGAGTATCTGGTCCAGGGGATCATCACGGGCGTCGAGTTGTGGTGGGTCGAGAATCTGGAAACCGGCCAGCGGATCGCGATCAACCGCGAGGAATACCGCATGTTGTTCGGGGGCGACCCGCCGCCTTCACCGCCTCGCCTGGGGTCGGCGAACCCGGGGCAGTCGCCGTCGAGCAGCGACGAGGTCATCCCCGTGCCGCAGGGCCAGGGGTCGGTCGGATCCGGCAGCACTCCGATCGACGCCGCCGCCCCGCGCCTTCGCGAGATCGTGGGTGCCGCCAGCCAGAGCCAGGAGTACGC
Organism: Phycisphaerales bacterium; assembly: GCA_015492715.1. Taxonomy (GTDB): domain Bacteria; phylum Planctomycetota; class Phycisphaerae; order Phycisphaerales; family UBA1924; genus S146-42. The sequence goes on from WGEO01000283.1 coordinate 6,420, forward strand.
GTCGCAGCGTCCGACGCTGACGCCCGGTGATGCGGGCAAGTGGCGTCTGATCGAGAAGATCTCGGACGGCTCGGCGCCGCTGGTGTTCCGTGCCGACGACCTGCGGCACTACCGGTTCGCGGCCAACAGCGAGCCGATCCGGAACCTGGACGACATCCGGGCGTGGTTCGGGGCCAAGGAGGTCCGCGTGCTCGAGCCGCTCTGGTCCGAGGGGCTCGTTCGATTCATGACCAGCCTGCCCGTGCGCGGGCTGCTCGTGATCCTGTTCCTGCTGGGCATCTTCGTGGAGATGGTGCACCCGGGCCTGATCGTGCCCTCGCTGGTGGCCATCGGGGCGCTGAGCGGGCTGCTGATCCCGCCCTATCTGATCGGGATGGCGAACTGGTGGGAGATCGCGGCGATCATCGTCGGACTTCTGCTGGTGATCGGCGAGATCTTCGTCTTTCCCGGATTCGGCGTGCCGGGGGTCGTGGGTGTCATGGCCCTGTTAGCGGGTCTGCTGGGCACCTTCATTCCCGATCAGGGGCAGGGGCTGTTTCCGGACAGCCCGCAGCAGCAGCAGGACCTGCTCTTCGGCGCGCTCACGCTGGTGCTGGCGACGACGACGGCGATCGGAGGCATGTGGTTCATCTCACGCAGGTTCGGGACACTCCCGCTGTTCCGCCACCTGATCCTCAGGGATGAGCGCGAGGGCGACGAACTGATCCGCGCGATGAAGCCGCCCGACGACGCACCGGTCCGCGAGGGCGATATCGGGACGACGGTAACGAGCCTGCGCCCCGTGGGGCGGGCGGCGTTCGGCGAGCGCCTGGTTGATGTCGTCAGCGAATCGGGCTACATAGAGTCCGGACGCCCGGTCCGCGTCGTGGAGGTCACGGCGTTCCGGACGGTCGTCGAGGAAGTGCAGAGCGAGACCGCCTGATGGATCCATACCTCGCGTGGGGACTCGGCCTGCTGGGCATGGCGGTCCTGCTGGTCGTCATCGAGATCTTCCTGCCGACCGGGGGTGTGGTCGCCGTGCTGAGCGCGCTGGCGGCGCTGGGGGGCATCATCGCCCTCTTCATGCACGACATCACCTGGGGAGCCATCGGGCTGCTGGGGGTGCTGATCGCAGCACCGATCGCGTTCTTCGGCGGGCTCAGGGTCTGGGAGCACAGCCCGATCGGCAGACGCATGATGGGAGTTCCGCCCGACGAAGATGCCCAGGAACAGCAAACACAGGACGAGCGTGAGGCGCTGGTGGGCGAGGTCGGCGTCGCCGTCAGCCCCCTGCGTCCCGTGGGCGTGATCAAGGTCGAAGGCAGGCGTCTGGATGCGCAGGCGGAGATCTCGTTCATCGAGGCCGGCGAGCCGGTCGTGATCACCAAGGTCGATGGACTGCACATCCTCGTGCGCAAGGCCGAGGCCTGAGCGCCCGGCGGTGATACACTCCCGCATCGCAGCGGGCTGGACAGGTCGAGGAGACGACGAACATGCCAACCGGAAATGTGCTTCTCTGGATCGTCATCGGCATAGTTGCGCTGGTGCTGTTCGTCATCGTCATGATCCTGGGACGATTCCTGAACCTCTACATCCAGGCCCTGCTGAGCAACGCCAAGGTCGGCCTGCTCGACATGATCGGGATGCAACTGCGCAAGGTGGACATCCGCACGATCGTGCTGAGCCGGATCCGGGCCGTCAAGGCGGGCCTGAACATCAGCACGAATCAACTGGAGACGCACTATCTGGCGGGCGGACGCGTGCCCAACTGCGTCAGTGCCCTGATCGCGGCCAAGCGTGCGAGGATCGAGCTGGACTGGGACACCGCCGCGAGCATCGACCTTGCCGGGCGCGACATCCTCGACGCGGTCCAGACGAGCGTCAATCCGAAGGTGATCGACTGCCCGAACCCCGCGGGCCCGCGTCCTACCATCGACGCCGTCGCCCAGGACGGCATCCAGCTCAAGGCCAAGGCCCGCGTGACGGTGCGGACGAACCTCGCCCGCCTCGTCGGCGGCGCGACGGAGGAGACCATCATCGCGCGTGTCGGCGAGGGCATCGTTACGACGATCGGCTCGGCCACCTCACACAAGGAAGTCCTCGAGAATCCCGACAACATCTCCAAGGTCGTCATGGCCAAGGGACTGGACGCAGGCACAGCGTTCGAGATCCTCTCGATCGATATCGCCGACATCGATGTGGGCGAGAACATCGGGGCCAAACTCCAGGCCGATCAGGCCGAGGCCGACAAGCGTCGCTTCCAGGCAGAGGCCGAGAAGCGCCGCGCTCTGGCCGTGGCCCAGGAACAGGAGTTTCAGGCGGAGGTGCAGAAGAACCGGGCGCTGGTGGTGCTGGCCGAAGCCGAGGTCCCCAAGGCGATCGCCGAGGCCTTCCGCAGCGGCAATCTGGGGATCATGGACTACTACCGCATGAAGAACATCCTCGCGGACACGCAGATGCGTCGGGCAATCAGCGGGGCCGACGAGGAGAAGCCGCCGGCCTCGTAACAACCGATCAGCGGCCGGAAACCCCCGCGGCTCGGGTCAGGAGTTCGGCGATTCGCCGTCTGCGATACGCCTCGCTCGACCAGATCGTCTCGAGCATCGCGCTGCCTGCCCGGGGCACGCCCTGCAGCGGGGCACGCCGGGCCTTCGCGCGGAGATCCACACGCAGATCGACGCCGGGTTGTGGTTTGGGTTCAATGCGCGACCAGTCTCGATCGCCCGAATCGATGCGGAAGATCGTGCCGGGCGGAATCGCAGGAGCTACGCCATCGGGCGTCGCGATGTACCTCGATCGGGGAAAGATCGCCTCCAACGCACCGTCGCGCCGCATGAGCAGACCGTCGTCGGTGCGAAAGACCTCGTCAAAGCCCTGTGGCGCGTGCAGATCACGGGTCGTGCGCCGCAGGCTCGTCCCAATCGGGCCGACATCTTCCAGTCCCTGGTCCAGCGGCGTGCCCTGCCACACCCCGGTCTGCCAGGGATGGGGCCAGATGGGCGTCTGCCACCAGTCCACCGGCTCGACCTGCGCGTGCGCAATCGTGGCGAGGGCGGCGACGCATACTTGCTGCCAATGCATGGCCCCTCTCATCGGCTCGATCCCCCCGCCTCTATGCACCCACCAGCTCGATGTAGACCGTGACGAAGCGACGAGGGTCCCTGGGCGGCAGTGCGTCCAGCGCCTCGCCCCGGGGCAGCTGTTCCAGCGCCTCGCCCTCGGCGGTCCAGGCGTACAGGGCATTCCGCCCGGGCTCATCCACATTTGGATCGCCGCTGGAACGCGCAATGCGCACCATCTTGACCGTGCCGTCGGCCCCGAAACTCACGGCGTAGACGGGGCGACGCCCTCCCGCGAGCAGGCTCGTGGGAATCGAGAACTCCGGCGGCACCCGAGTACGGATCGTCAGCCCCTGCATGGCCACGGGTCGCCCCGGGCGCACCCGCAGCGGACGGGTCAGCGAGGACGCGGGCGACTGGCGGTCCGACGGCGACACGCTCGGATTGCCCCCGCCGGGACGCTCGTGTGCCCGCCTTTCCTCTCCCTGGGCGATGGCCTGTGCGTGCGATCCGGGAATCGCAACGGCCATCGCAGGCTGGGCGGCAAGATCAGGCACGGGAAGAGGTGCGTGCTCGGGGGCCCGGGCCTCGCCGATGGGAACCAGCAGTCGTGACGGCTCGGGCATACCGGGCGCAAGCGTCTGTGCCGCATCGCCCTGCCCCATCGCGCCTGCCTCACCGCCGGGCATCTGGTTTATGTCGCCCATCTCGAAGAGGGCCTGCTCGACGCTGGCCAGCGGTGCCTCGTGCGGGCTGGGACGCTCGAAGCCCAGCCATGTCAGTGTCTGGGCCAGCGAGCGGTCGATCCCGACACGGATGGGTTGTCTTGGCTCTGTTCGGTTTGTTGGTCGAACCTCGCGCTGGTGGGCCGACCACCATACGCCCCCCGCAAGGGAAGCATGGATTGCGCCGCTGGCCACCAGGGCCAAGAGCAGGCGTCGATCCAGGCGTGAGAATCCCCGAGATTGCACGGAACTACGGCTCCTGGGGTCCCAAAAGGAGGGAACAATCAGACCTCGGCGTTCGTTCAAGCGAATGTACCCTCGGGCCTCCCGCGTTGTTCAGGAGGCATGCTCACGCTCGGCCCAGTGGGGCGACCGCCCCGCATCATCTTTGGGAGCCAGATCATGTTTGCGAAACTTGCCCGTTGTGCGGCGATCGGGACCGTCTGTGTCGCGTCCGTCGCGTTCAGCCAGACGCTCAAGGTGGGCGACAAGGCCCCGCCCATCGAGATCCCGGACTGGGTCAAGGGCGAGCAGATCACCGGATTCGAGAAGGGCAAGGTGTATGTCGTCGAGTTCTGGGCGACCTGGTGTCCTCCCTGCATCGAGAGCATCCCGCACCTGAGCAAACTCCAGGCGCGGTTCAAGGATCAGGGCGTGGAGGTCATCGGCGTCACCCGCCCGGACGCACGCAACACCCGCGACGCGGTCGAGCGGTTCGTCAAGAAGCAGGGCGACAAGATGGCCTACCGCGTCGCCTTCGACACCAACGGCACGACCTACGAGCGATACATGGTCGCCGCCCGCCAGGGCGGGATCCCCACCGCGTTCATCGTCGATCGCAAGGGCAGCCTGGCGTGGATCGGGCACCCCATGGCCATGGACAAGCCGCTGGAGCTGATCGCTCGCGGCGCCTGGGATGCCAAGAAGTACGCCAAGGGCAGCGCCATCCAGCAGCAGGTCCAGCAGCACCTTCGTGCGGGCGAGTTCGATGCGGCCCTCGAGCAACTCGACACGCTGATCCGGGACTATCCGGAGATGTTCGGCGATGACGCCCGCCTGCTCAAGTTCCAGGTGCTCCTCTATGTGGGCAAGGCGGACGAGGCCATGAAACTGGGGCGTCAACTCGTCGAAGGTCCCTTCCGCGACAATCCCGCCATGCTGAATCTGATCGCGTGGGGCATCGCGACGACGCCGGGTGAGGGACGCGATCTGGACCTGGCACTCAAGAGCGCCACGCGGGCTGTCGAACTCGCCGAGGGCAATGAGAAGGCCGACAGCCTCGACACGCTCGCCCGTGTTTACTTCGAGCGGGGCGATCTGGACAAGGCGATCCAGACGCAGCAGAAGGCGATCGAGCACGCCTCGGGCGAGCAGTTCCGGGCGCAGTTCGAGCAGACACTCAAGCAGTATCAGGCCGAGCGCGACGGCGGCTGATTCGCCCTGATCGATCACACACCAAACAAGACCGCCCCGGCGTCTGCTCCTCCGCCGGGGCGTCTTTCTATCGTGACATCAGGCCTGCGCGAACGATCGTCGCATGAGCGATCCGATCAGCCGTCGCCCCCCTCTTCACCTTCGCCCTCGTCGCCATCGTCACGATCTGCCTCCTGCCTGCTCAGCGGGCGCGGCGCTTCGCCCGCGGGCGGGGCGTCGACGAGGCGGGCCTCGATGATCCTGGGAGGATCGACCGGACGATCCCCCGGGCCGACCGGAACACCGGCAATCGCACGGATGACTTCCGCGCCGTCGATCGCCTCGGCAAAGGCCGTGTATCGCCCATCCAGAAACGCCGTCCCCTCGCGGCTGAGGCAGACGAAGACCTGAGAGCCGTTGCTGTTGGGCTCGCCCGAGCGCGCCATGCTCAGCACGCCGAAGTCGTGAGGCAGTTTCGTATCCTCGAGGTCGATGAAGTACCCCGGCCCGCCGGCACCCGTGCCCGTGGGATCACCCACCTGAATCACGAACGGGTAGCCATTGCCCGCCTTGGCGACGATGCGGTGAAAGATGATGTCCGTGTAGAACCCTCCATCGACGAGCGACTGGAAGTTCCAGCATGTGTTCGGTGCCTGGTCCGGACGCAGGCGAAAGGTGATATCGCCCTCCGTCGTATGCACCACGACCAACCGCTCGGGCCACGCTCGGATCCCCGAGAACACGACCTGCCTCGGCGGGGGCTCGACGCCCTGCTGGCGCGCCATCGCCTCCACGATCTCGTGCTGAAACATCGGCTCGGCACGCCGGGGTGGGATCTGGGGCTGGCCCGTGCGAGGATCGATCGGATAGGCATACGGCGGCGTCAGCATGGGCTGGAGCACCAGCGGCGGCCCGACCTTCCTGCCATCGACGATCAGTTGTGCGTAGTGCAGGTCGCGGTGTTCGTCGCTCCACAGAAGCGGAAACAGGGCCGCCAGGTCCGCGCGACCCGGAGCCACATCCGCCGATGCAACCTCGTTGTCGAAGTCCTCGGCGTGATACAGAACGATCCTGGCCTCGGCCGCTCCCTCAGGGACAGCAATGGAAACCGGGAGCGGACGATCGATGCCGTAATAGGTCCGCTCGGGTGTGATCTGCGCCGACACGCTCCCACTCAGCAGGAGCATGGCCATCAGAGCCCCGCGCACACGGGCGCGGCCGATACTGCGTGTGTGCTTCATGGCAACAGGGTATCACAGCAGGACGGGCACGGTTGCACCCGGCATACAGGCCGGCCAGGCATGGGGCCAGACGATCGGAGGCTCAATACTGGATCTGATTGTCGCTGCCCTCGTCGATGATCTCCCACGGATCGACCTCGGGCGACGAGCCGAACTCCTGTCCCTGCTCGATGCGTGCCAGCGCGGCAAGCAGGGCGCCCGTACGGTCGTTGAACCAGGTCACGGCATGATCGGCACGCAGGAGATTGGCGCCCTTCTCGTGATTGACATCGCTGAGCGATTCCAAGCCGTCGGCAACGATGGAGGTGTGGCTTGGAATGATCTTCGTGAAGTGGCGCTGCCCGCCGGGACCTTCGCCTCGATAGTGATAGTTCCCCACGACGCGGGGGGCGGGGGCCGGACGGTCATACAGCCCGAACTCTCCCGCGTAGCGCTCGAAGGAATGGTTCCCGTGATGGGAGGGGCAGTAGAAGATCTTGGCGGCACTGAGATAGTCCAGCCCATACAACACGCCGAGGCCGTCCCAATCGCCGATGGTCAGCCCGGTGGCCCCGCGCGGCCCTCGCCGGGGGCCGCCATCGGACGCGAGGCGAAGCGTCGTCATCTTGGACAGATCGCGACGCTGGCGGAGGAACACGCTCTGCGGGATGCCGTCGTCGAAGTCGCCCGAGTAGAACGCGATGCCGATCCCGATCTGGCGGATGTTCGAGGCACAGTTCACCCGCCGAGCTGTCTCGTGCATGCCGGCCAGCGTCGGAAGCATGATGGTCACGAGCAGCGCGATGACGGCCATCGAGACGAGCACATCGAGCAGAGAGAACCCCCTGCGTCTGCAGCCGATCGCTCCTCCATGCATGGCATACCTGTATGCCGCCATAGCGTCTGTCTGCCGATGGTCGTGGCTTCGATTCACACCGGTCTCCGCTTGCAGCACGCACACCCAGCGCGGACCCCGTGCGCAGGGCCAGCTCCTGCATCCTACTGAAATCGGACCTCGGACGCAAGCATGTTGTTTCCGAGAAAAACACCAGATTCCGAAAGACCTCCCGGAACATGGGTATAAACACATATATCCGTGCCATCTGCCCGCGAGAATGCTCCGGATTCTCCCTGGATCTCGGGATCCTGTTCGGGTACCCGTGCGTATCACCCATATGTGATGTGAGGATTCGTCTGCCTTCGTCGGAAGCCGGGTCGTCGGCTCCCGATGTCTCGGCTGATCGCATCGAGAAGAGTGGGAACATTCCGCATGGCACGCTCGGAAGCACAGAGCCAGAGAGATCTCGATCTGATGCAACGCGTGGCATCGGGAGACGAATCCGCAGTGGAGGAGTTCTACGACCGCTTCAGTTCGCTGGTGTTCCGCCTCGCCTATCAGGCCATGCCCACCCGCGCCGAGGCGGAAGACGCAGTTCAGGAGATCTTTGTCCGTTTATGGCGAACGGCCGATCGCTTCGATCCCAAGCGGGCGGCACTGGTAACTTGGGTCATGCTGATTTCCCGACGCCATCTCGTGGACAAACTCCGGCGGTCACGGTCCCGACTCAAGCCCGCGACGCTCGATGAATCACCATCGCCCGGGATCGCCCCCGCAGAGAGCGACCGTTTCGAGCGGGACGAACGGTTCGAGCGTCTGATGGACAAGGTCAACGGACTTCCCGAACTTCAGCGTACGGTTATTGTTCGGGCATATCTCGGCGGACAGACACTTCGGCAGATTGGCGAGGAGCTTGGCGTGCCGCTTGGTACCATCAAGTCGGCGCTCAGTCGGGCGCTGATGCGGCTGCGTGAGCGATCGAGCGAGGAGTTTGCATGATGACGATTCAGGAGCTCATCGAGAACGCGGTCCTGGACGCACTGGGCCTGCTGGAGGCGGACGAGCAGGCCGCGTTCGATCGCGCCTTCGACGCCGCCTCGCCCCATGTGCAGGCCCAGGTTCGGCGAGAACAGGCACGCCTTGCGCAGCTGGATCGCCTGCTTCCGGATGTCCAGCCGCCCGCATCGCTGCGCGCCGAGGTGCTGGGGCGTCTGCGCGAGGAGATCGCCGCGGAGTTTCTGCGCCAGCAGGAGCAGCGGGGACCGGTGCTGGAGATCCTGCCCAGCCGCAAGGTCTCGCCGATCTGGCGGGCGGCGGCGATCGGATCGCTCGCGGCGGCGATCGTGTTCGGCGTCAGCGTCATGCAGATGAGCTGGCAGTACGACGGCCTGCGCAAGGCGATCGCGAAGAATCAGTTGCTCGAGGAGATCACGCAGCAGTTCGGTTCGCGGTATGTGCGCGATGTGCTGTTCGACATGGACACACGCAGGCTCGTGCTCGCCAGCACGCAGTCGGACTTCCATGGCGAGGCCGCACTGTTCTTCAACCCGGGCTGGGAGGCCGCACAGCTCTACTGCGCACAGCTTGCATCCCGGGACGGCCAGCGCTATCGCCTGGCGATCGTCGACGAGAACGATCGCATCGTGCGTGAACTGCTTGCGTTCGAGGCATCCGGCGGGCTCGACGCCGAGTCCGTCAAGATCAATCCCGAGGAGCTCGCTCGCAGCAACGCACGCGTGGCCCTGATCCCCGAGGATGGCGACGGCGAGGCGGCCCCGGTGCTCCGCGGCGATGTCGCCCCCCTGCTGGGCACCTCGTAACGGCGCAGCCAAGTCGGGTTTGGACTCGCAGCCCGAGTCTTGCACGCAAGACGCGAGGGATGGCTTGATCTAGATCTCCTGCTCCTGCGGGCTGATCCAGCGCGCATCGTCGAGCACCACATCCAGATTCGCCGCCTGCTCGAAGGCGATCTTCGCACGAGCCATGCGGCTCCAGAGCAGAAAGCCGAACCCCAGGCAGAGCACCGTGCCGATGGCGACGCCCACGGCAGCATACAAGACGCGCTGGGTGTTGATCGGCTCGCCTGCGCTGACCTCTCCCACGATGTCCGTGGCCGCCCCCGCGGCCCGTACGCTCTGATTGTTATTGGCATTGCTGACGAGCGCCTTGGCGTAGGTCTCGAGCTCACGCACCGTCTGCGCCCGCCCCTCGCCGCGATACTCGAGGCGGATGTGGTCCGGGTCATCGGAGATCTGCGCCATGCGTTCGTCAAGCCGCTTCAGGAGCGCACCGGGCTCGGCGAGTTCCTCGATGCCCCGCTGCTTCATGCGCTGGGCCGCGCTCTCGATGACCTTCGGATCGAGGATCAGGGCGTCCATGGCCTCACGCCACGCGGCGATCTGCTGGGGCGTCAGGCTCCGCCCCTGGACATGCGGCGCAATGTCGACCGTCGCCGCGTAGGTCGCTGGCGCGATCGCCCCCGCGGCGAACCAGCTGCCGGCGGCGAAGACGACGATCGCCAGCACGAACGCAAGCACCCCGAAGCCCGCCCGCGTCGTCGCCATGCGCGCCCGCAGCTGCTTCTCCATGGCCTTGACACGGTGGCTTGCACCGACGACCTCGGCACGCTGGCGGATGATCTCGTCGCACTGCTCGAAGCGTCTGCCGAGGATCTCGCTCGCGGTGCGGACCTTGCGTGCCTGCTCCCGCAGGAGCTCGCGCGCCAGGCGCAGACGCTCGCGTCGACGATGGATCCAGACATCCCCGCCCGGACGCCGGGCCGTCTGGCTCGCGGCCCGCCTGGCCTTCTCGAGGTCCTCCCTCAGGCGTGCGATCTGCTGCTGGGCCTGCTCCTGAGCAGTCTCACTGAGTTCGAGTTGGTCACGAAGTTCCGAGACCTCGGCCTTCAACTGTTCGATGCTCGCCTGTGCCTCGGACCGCTCCCGCTCGTGCTCATCCTGGAGGCGCGACAACGCCTCGTCGCGCCGGGCGAGTTCCCCCGTCAGCCGGTCTACCTCGCCGATGAGTTCGAGCACCTGCTGCTCGTGCTCGCTCTCGGCGCTCTGTGTCGTGCTCTGGATCTCGGCGAGCGTCGCACGCAGAGACTCGAACTGCGCCTGGGCGTTCTCTGCTTCCTGACGAACCCGATCCAGTTCCTCGTCCAGCGAGTCCGCCCGCCCGCCCTGCTCGTCGCGCTCGCGCGCGAGTGCCTCGATCCGCTCCGTCGCCTCGCGGAGTCGCTCCCGGGCCTGCGACGCCTTCTCCTGCTCTTGTGCCACCTGCTCGCGCAGCTGCGCGATCGTGGCTTTGAGGCTCTGGATCTGGTCCTGACGAGCCCGCTGCTCGCGCTCCAGTGCCTCACGCACCCGCTCGAGCTCGTCCTGCGACTGCGCTCGCTCCTGACGCGCAACCCCGGCCTCGTGCTCTGCCTCCTTCAGGCGGCCCTGCAGGCTCTCGATGCGCTCGCGGCTCGCCCGGGCCTGGTCCTCGGCGGCCCGATGAGCCTCTGTGAGTTCACGCTCTGCCTGCGCAAGACGCTCCGCAGTGCCGGCGAGTTGCTCCTCGCGGGCAGCCAGTTCGGACGCAAGAGCGGCACGCTGCTCTTCCATCTCGCCACGCAGGCGTTCCTCGATCCGTGCTGCCTGCTCCCGCGCCTCCTGCAACTGGGCGACGAGCGACGCCCGATCCGCTTCGCCCTTGCGAGTCAGTTCCTCGATCGCCGATTCCAGTTCGGCGATGCGATCCCGGTATTCCTGCTCGCGCTGCCGGGCCTCGTCCTGGGCCGTTGCAAGCCGTCCCTGAAGTTCAGCCCGCTGAGCCTCGGCCTCGTCGGCCCGTCTGCTCACTTCCTCGAGTTCGCTCCGCAGACGCGCAATCGATTCGCCAACCTCGCGCTCACGATCCTCGATGGATCGTCGGACCGCATCGTACTGCTCGCGCAGCGATTCGATCTCGTGCGTCGAGGCCTCCAGCCGCTGCTCGAGTTCGTCCGCCCGTGCAGCGGACGCGTCACGCTCATCCCGTGCGCGCTCGAGCGCCGTCTCCAGTGCCGCAACCCGTGATCGAGCCTCCTCCAGCGCATGGACGGACGCCTGCCCGGTACGCGCTTTCTCCTCGGCATCCTTCCGGATACGCTCGATCTCGGCCTCGAGTTCCTGCACGCGAGCCTCTGCCCGGCGTGCCGCCTCTCCATACCTCTCCGCCTCCTCGCGCAGGGCATCGCGGGCTGCTTCGAGATCCCTGTGGGCCTGCTCAAGCGTGCCGACCTGCGTGCGCAGGCGAGCCGTCTCCCGATCCTCGCGCTGCGCAGACGCCCGAAGTTCCTCCAGTTCGTGCGTCAGTTCCTGTACCTGCCGGCGGAGTGATTCCTCCTGCTGCCGACGGGCGCGGATCTCCCGCTCGAGCTCCTCGCTGCGGGCGCGCGCCCGCTCGATCGCCTTCGCGCCCTCCCGCCGGGCCTCTTCGATCTGCTCGCCAAGGCGGGCGATCTGGGCGTCGCGTTCGCCCAACTGTGCCCGAAGGACCTCGACACGCTCGCCCTCCCGGGCCTGCTCGCGGACCCTCGCCGACGCCGCCTCCAACTCCTCACGCTGCGCACGGATCTCGGCGGCCTTGGCCTCGATCTCGCGCGCCCGCTGGGCAAGGTCCTGCTCGCGCCGTGCCAGCTGTTGCTGGAACTCCCGCAGGCGGGCCATCTCCTTCTTGCGGATCTCGTGGGCCTCTTTCAGCGTCCGAAGTTGGCTCTCCACATCCGCAATCAACGCCATGACATCCTGACGCTTGGCGTCCTTCGGCGTCGGGGTGTCCTGACGGGTCTCACCCATGGGCGCGCGGCTCCGATCGCCGGGGCTGTCCGGCATCGGGGCTATCGGTTCGCCCCCGCGACGCCTGAACCATCCCGCACGATTCGTCCCACCCCACGGATCCGAACACCCCCACCGAACGGCATGAGCATGCGCCACCACACGCCCGATCGCGTTATCGCTCCCGCGTCGGTCCGGAAAGATCCCGCCGACCGCAGGCTACAGTCGCCCATGGGCGCATTCATCTTCAAGACAGAACCAACGGACTATGCGTGGGACGACCTCGTCCGCGACGGACAGACCGCCTGGGACGGCATCACGAACCCGACATCCCTCAAGCACTTGCGCTCGGCCCGCCCGGGCGACGAGGCGTACATCTATCACACCGGCAGCGAGAAACGCATCGTCGGGCTGGCTCGCATCATCAGCGACCCCTATCCGGACCCCGCACGCCCGGACCTCACCAAGGCAGGCGAGGTCAAGTTCCCCCTCGTCGACATCGAACCCGTCCGGGCCATCGAACGCGGCCCGACGCTGGCGGACTTCCGAAACGACCCGCGCTTCGAGGGCTTCGCCCTGCTCCGTGAGCCGCGCCTGAGCGTCGTCCCCGTCGCCGGCCCGATGCTGCGGGCGCTGCGAGCCATGACGAGGCCATAGGAACTATGGGTTTTGCGGATGGGGTCTTGTGCCGGCATGAGAAACAGGGTAATCTGCGCGCGGTCATGCATTCTCAAGGAGGTTGCTCATGCACACGACCGAACGGACGAGCCGACTCGGGACACGGGGGGGGGTAATCCCCTGATCGCAGGAGGACTGGGGGCGTTGCTGGTGCTGGGCTCGGCTCAGGCCCAGCCGACCCTTCCGACCTTCCGCGAGCCGGTCGTATTCGATGTCGGCAGCTTTCCATACGGTCTTGCCGCAGCGGATCTGCTGGGCAACGGCTCCCTGCACGAGATCGTCGTCGCCAACGGCGACTTCGACGCAACCGCGTGCAATGGAGGGGACGGGGGCGATCCCGGCGCCGGTCCCAACGGCACCGTCTCGGTCCTGCGCAACACGGGGGCGTGGGAGACCGATCCGGGCGCCGGGCTCGTGCTCGAGCAGACGATCCCCATCTGCGACAGCTGCGGGCCGGCGGAGATCGCGGTCGCCGACATCGACATGATGGACGGGCCGGACCTGATCGTCAGCGCCGCGGGCACGACGGGCCCGGGCATCTATGTCTGCTACAACGACGGCACGGGGCACTTCCCGCTTGTGCAGTACTTCCCCACGCCGCTGCCCGTGCGCGGGCTGGTGGCCAAGGACTTCGACAACGACGGGTGGATCGATGTCGCCACCGGCGTCGACTACTGCGTCGATGCCCCGGACACCGACAAGGTGTATTTCTTGTTCAACGACCAATCGGGATCATTCAATGACCCAAATGCATTCCTCGAAATCGACCTCGGCACGCCCGAGGGGCTCCCGCCGTGCGACATCGTGGCGGCGGACTTCTTCCACCTGACGCTGGGCCCGCCCCACCCCGATGTCGTCAGCGCCAACATGTGGGACAACTCGTACACGGAGATCCGCAATCTGGGCAATCGCGTGCTGAACGCGCACACGACGGAAAAGCCGGACGGATGTCCGTACACCGCCTGGGAATTCGAGGTGATCACGACCGAGCGGTTCAACGGCGACGCCTTCGACGACTTCGCCGTCACCGAGTACGCCTCGGACCATGTCGATATCTTTCTCGGACACGGCAACGGCACCTACACCTCCTACTGCGACGATCCCGATCTTCGCATCCCCGTCGGCCCGGGGTTCTGCTGGGGCATCGAGGGCGGACACCTCAACGGAGACAGCAAGGCGGACCTGGCGGTGACGCTGCTGGACTCGGATCAGGTCCATGTGCTCGTGGGCAACGGCGACGGGACATTCCCGGTCGACGAGCGTTTCAGCGTGGTCCCGCAGAACGCTGTGGCATTCACACCCATCATGGTCATCATCGCGGACCTGGACCAGGACGGGATCAAGGACATCGTGACGACGAACCACAACACGGACAACATCAGCGTGCTGATCAATGATCTGGTGGTCGTGCCGGGCACGGGTCCGTGAACCCGGAGGGACAGCGATGACACAACGCGACATGCCGGGCTCTCGTCGATGCGTCTGGTTCGTGGCGATCGCTTTGGGCGTCCCCGCATGGGCGGGAACGCCCGCCCTCGCCCAGGACGAGCCGAGGTTCATTCTGCTCGGACGGTTCCCGGACGGGAGCGGCCCGGCGGGCGCAAGTGATGTCTCGCCGGAGGGCTCAGTCATAGCGGGGTCCGCACCACACGCAGCCTTTGGCGACTTTGAGGCAATCCGGTGGACCCAAGCAACAGGGGTAACGGGCTTGGGCACGCTTGTGCCGTGGGGAATCTCGAAAGGACGATCGACTTCGGCGTTGGGTGAAGTGATTGTCGGCTGGGCGCACTCAGAACAAGGCCCCGAGGCGTTTCGATGGACGGAAACTGAAGGCATGATCGGCCTGGGTGACCTTGAGGGTGGCGATCATAACTCGAGCGCCTTCGCCGTTTCTTGGGACGGAGGCACAATTGTTGGCTACGGCACTTCCTCGTACATCGAGGCCTTCCGATGGTCTCCGCTAGGCGGCATGACGCCGCTGGGAGATTTGCCAGGTGGCGATGAGTGGAGTCAGGCGTCGGCAACGGCGGCGGATGGTTCCACCATAGTTGGACATAGCAGCTCCGAATCGGGGCGTGTAGTCTTCCGTTGGACGGCGCAGGATGGCATGGGTGAGTTGGGCGATCTGAGTGGTGCTCCTAACTATGCGACAACAGCCGACCTGTCTGGCAATGGTCGGGTCATAGTTGGCCAGGGCTTCTCAGAAAACGGCTTTGAAGCCTTCCGATGGTCGCCTTCTTACGGGTTCGAAGCACTCGGCGATCTCCCCGGCGGACGATTCCAGAGTCAGGCTGAGGCGACGAATGAAGACGGCAGCGTGATTGTGGGTGCGAGCATTACAGGCAACAGGAATACGGCGTTCATCTGGACACGCAGGCACGGTTTGCGCAATCTTGAAGAAATCATCGTCAACGACTTCGACCTTGATATCGGTGACCTCCAGCTTGTCGGTGCCTCGGCAGTCTCCGCCGACGGCAGATGGATCGCGGGGGGGGCATGGAGCGACGACGGGCCGATGTCCTGGCTCGTCTACCTCGGGCCGGACTGCCCGGCGGACTACGACGGCGACCTCGACGCCGACAGCGACGACTTCTTCCTCTACCTCGACCTCTTCCTCTCAGGCGACCGACGCGCAGACATCGACGACGACGCAGACAACGACAGCGACGACTTCTTCGCCTTCCTCCAAGACTTCACCACGCCATGCCCGTAGGGATAGCGACGCGTTCCTCGCTCAGCCGCCGCGCCCGATGAGGCGATCGATCGTCTCGCTGCTGGCCCGCGCCCGCTCGCCCTCGATGCCCGTCAGCGCGTCGGCCTGCACATCCGCGTGGTAACTCGATCGCACCAGCGGGCCGGACTCGACGACCTTGAACCCCCGCCGGAGCCCCTCGCTCCGGTACATCTCGAAGGTGTCGGGATGGACCCAGCGATCGATCGGCAGGTGGTTGCGCGTCGGCTGGAGATACTGCCCGATCGTCAGGATGTCGCAGGCGTCGCCGCCGGCGTCCCGGGTTGCGCTCACGACCTCGTCGATCAGGGCGAGTACCTCGTCGTCGCGCTCGCCGATCCCCACCATGATGCCCGTCTTGGCGACGAGGCCCTGGGCCTTGACGCGTGCCAGCAGTTCCAGGCTGCGATCGAACTTGGCGCTGGGTCGGACCGCGGGGTACATCCGTCGGACGGTCTCGAGGTTGTGGTTGATGATGTGCGGGCCCGCGTCGATGACCATCTGCAGCGCGCCCCAGTCGCCCTTGAAGTCCGGGATCAGCACCTCGATCGACATCGCCGGGCACGCCTCGCGCGTCCGGATGATCGTCTCGGCCCAGATCCCCGCCCCGCCGTCTCGCAGGTCGTCGCGATCCACGCTGGTGATCACGACATGGCGCAGCCCCATCTGCGCGAGCATCTCGGCGACCCGCCTTGGCTCGTCGCGGTCAGGGGGCTTGGGCCTGCCGGTCTTGACATTGCAGAAGCCGCACGCCCGCGTGCAGGTGTCGCCCAAGATCATGATCGTGGCGACGCCGCGCGCCCAGCACTCGCCCATGTTGGGGCAGGATGCCTCCTGGCAGACCGTGTGCAGGCCCTCGCTGGCGATCCTGCGCCGCAGACGCTCATACTCGGGCCCGCCGGGCAGTTTCGCCTTGAGCCACGGGGGTTTGCGCTTGATCCGCGCCTGCTGCGGACCGTCCGCATTGTTCAAGATCATGTC
This sequence comes from Phycisphaerales bacterium, assembly GCA_015492715.1. GTDB lineage: Bacteria > Planctomycetota > Phycisphaerae > Phycisphaerales > UBA1924 > S146-42. The sequence continues at coordinate 22,846 of WGEO01000283.1, forward strand.
CGAGAGGCTGTGGAGCGTCCCGAGGTCCCGCCGGAGGGGATCGCCGCCCGCAGGTCGGACATGGCGCATCGGCGTGGGCGAACGCGGGACACTCGTCATGACGAAGTCTAGTCGGCACGCAGGGGCCGCCCGCACGATCTCCGCCCACGATCCGCGCCCGAATCACTGATCGTGCGCGGGCGATCGGGTCGATGGATGGTCCGAGAATGCCCGGGAGATGAACCCGGTGCGCGAACCCGCCCCACCCGCGGGGCGTTTGACCTCACCCGGGGCGGGCCTAGGTTTGGGAACCGCCGGTTCGGAGGCTGGCGTGGTTCGAGGCGTCGATCGTCAGGTTGCTGTGGAGGGGTGCCGGGCGAATGCCGAAACTGTTTTCGGGCGTGCCCAGACGGCACAGACTCGTCCTGGCTTGAGCACGAGGAGTTCGGCATGAGAGCCGATCGTCATTTGTCCGGTCTTCGTTGGGTGTCTTCGGCAGGGATCGTGCTGCTGGCGGGGCTCATGGGAGGGTGCGAGTGGGACTCGTACATGGACCCCAGCACCGTCGGACGCTGGGAGATGACCCCCACGACGGTCCCCATCCTGACGCACTTGGCCGTCGTCGAGGACACCGCGAGCACGCAGGTCGAGTACACCGAGGTTACGCCGGATGACCTGATCCCCGAGGTCCGCGAGTATCGCATCGGCCCGGGCGAGCAGCTGGAGGTCACCATCTACGGGCTGTTCGTCCCCGGCACACCCGAGACCGTCCAGCGCATCGTCGACAGCCGCGGCTTCGTCGATCTCCCCCAAGTGGGTCCGGTCTTCGTGGCGAACCTGACCCGCGACGAGGCGGAGAAGGCGATCCAGGACGCGGCACAGCCGATCGTCGCCGATGCCGTGGTCTCCGTGGTTATCCTGAGTCGACGCGAGGAGACCTACAGCCTGATCGGATCGGTCAGCGGCCCGGGCACCTTCGTCATCCCCGAGGCGGACTTCCGCCTGCTCGAAGCCTTGTCATTGAGCGGAGCGTTCAATGAGGACGCCGAGGAGCTGTATGTCATCCGCCAGGTCCCGCTGACGGAGGAAGCATCAGGAGAACTCCGTCCGCCGGAGGGCGATCCCGAACCGGTGATTCCCGGCGCAGGCGAAACTCCACAGGAACAGGAACCCCCGAAGGAGCCCGAGGAGGACCTGCTCAAGGTCATCGACGAGTTGAGCGAGCCGACGCCCGTGTCACCCAAGGAGAACGGGGGTGGGCTGCCCGGCGTGTTCGAGGATGGGGGCTTGTCCCGTCGCGGGCTTCAGCCGGGGCGGGAGGCAGAAGTTCCCCTAATCGAGGATCGCCCCCAGCAGATCCAGCCCGAGCGAGTGCAGCAGGAACCGGCCGAGGAGGGTGCCACCTGGATGTTCCTGGATGGGCGCTGGGTGATGGTTCGTCGTCAGGGAACCCAGGGCGACGGCGAGGCAGGCTCCGAGGGTGCCATCGTGACGCAGCGCGTAATCCGCGTGCCGATGGAACCGCTCCTGGCAGGCGATGCCCGCTACAACATCGTGATCCGTCCCGGGGATGTGATCCGGGTGCCCCGCCCGCCGATCGGGAATGTCTTCATGCGGGGGCAGGTGGCCCGTCCGGGCGTGCTGAACATGGCCAAGAAGTTGACGCTGACGCGTGCGATCGACGCGGCGGGCGGGCTGGGCGGCCTTGCGATCCCCGAGCGAGTCGACATCGTGCGCATGCTTCCGGGCGACCGTCAGGGATGGGTCCGCCTGAATCTGCGGGCGATCGAAGAGGGCACCCAGCCGGACATCTATCTGAAGCCCAACGACCGCGTCGTGGTGGGCACGAATTTCTGGGCGCTCCCACTGGCGGTGATCCGGGGCGGCCTGCGTGCGAGCTACGGCTTCGGATTCCTGCTGGACCGGAACTTCGGCAACGATGTGTTCGGGCCTCCACCGATCAACCGCGCATTCTGATCCGCAGCGTCCTGGACGACTGGGAACCCGGTCTTTTCGTTGGGATGGACGATTGTGCGTCGTGCTGGCTCGGGGTTCTGGGGTGAACCTAGTATCTGAGCCCCGGAGCGTGCGTGAAGTCGGCGGGTGAATCGCCCGACGATGGAACCATGCGTCGAACCGGGGGCATCGCGGGTCGTAGGAGATGTCCCGGAGGATTGTGGCGCTCCGAGGAAGCCCCGCGATGGGTGTGTGATCTTGGAGTGTGCGAGGTGGGGATCGCTCGATGAGCCGGGCACAGAGTGCACAGACACGATCCGCAGCGTCGCGCGAGCGCGTGCTCGGCATCTTTACACCCGCGGGGTTGTGGATGAGCGGTGCGATCGCCCTTGCCATGGGCCTGCTGTTCCATCGCTGGCTGTACCAGCAGAACCAGTTCAGTTCCAAGCATCTGGAGGACTGGGGACACGCGTATGTGATTCCCCTGATCAGCGGGTACATGGTCTGGCTCCAGCGTGATGCGATCCAGCGTCTGACGCCCCGGGCATACTGGCCCGGGCTGCTGGTGCTCCTGCTTGGTCTGGTGTGCTACGCGTTCTTCACGCTGCTGCTTCCCAACCACATGCTCAGCGGAGGGGCAATCGTCCTGACCATTCTCGGGACGGTCCTGACACTGCTGGGACCTGCCTATCAGCGTTACCTGTTCCTGCCGATCGCCTATCTCGTCTTCGCGATCACGATCTCCGAGCAGATCATGATCGAGGTGACCTTCCGCCTGCAGCAGATCGCCTCGCAGGGGGCGTATGTCGTGCTGAGCCTCGCGGGTCCGCTCATGGGCTTCGGAGTGGACATCGAGGGCAACACGCTAGAGATGATCGTCGGGGGCGAGAGCCGGATGATGAATGTCGCCGAGGCGTGCAGCGGGATGCGCATGGTCGTGGCGTTCGTCGCGCTCGCGGGCGCCGTGGCGCTGCTGGGCACCCGTGAGTGGTGGAAGCGATTCGCCCTGCTGCTGCTGGCGGTCCCGGTGGCGGTCTTCATGAATGTCGTCCGAGTCGCCGTGCTCGGGTTCGTGACGCTCTGGGATCCGAACCTGGCGGCGGGCGATGCGCACACCTTCATCGGCACGATGCTGCTCTTTCCGGCGCTGGGGCTCTACATGCTGGTCGTCTGGGCGCTGAACCGGATCGTGCAGACAGCGCCCGCCCAGGAGGGCGTCGCATGAGAGGGCAGCGGCTGGCATTCCTCGTTGTCCTCGGGCTGCTCGTGGTGTCTGCGCTGGCGATGACCGCGGGGATCCGCGCGGCTTCTGTCTATCTGCAGAAACTGCCCGTGCCGGCCCCACGGCTGCTGAGTTCGATCTATCCCGAGACCGAGTCCTTCATCCGGATCGGCGAGGACATCCTCGAGAGCCCGGAGACGCTGGAGACGCTCGGCACGGACAACTACCTCACGCGCAACTACCGCCCCAAGGACGAGGAGGGGGCGACGACGACCTTCAGCCTGCACGCGGCGTACTACACGGGCATGATCGATACCGTTCCGCATGTGCCCGAACGCTGCTTCGTGGGAGCCGGTCTGCAGAAGGCATCGGGGAGCAAGATCGTCTCGATCCCGCTGAACCTCGGCCCGGGCTCGCGCCTGCGTCTGGAGCGCGACGGGTATCCCGGGAGCACGCCCGAGGAGTTGCGCCCGATCGTCCGGGAGGACGGCACACGGGACATCTACTGGTATCGCACCTCGAATATCTATGCATCGATCAAGGGCACCGATGTCCGGGTCCCGTTCGACCCGAGCACGCTTCGCATGCGTGTCAGCCGCTTCCTCAACAGCGAGGGCGATGTGTACTCGGGATACTTCTTTCTGGCCAACGGCGGGATCACCCCGAACGCCGAGGGCGTGCGTCAGTTGGCGTTCAAGCTCGAGGACAAGTACGCGTACTACCTGAAGGTGCAGTTCACGAGTTCCTCGGTCGAATCGCCCGAGGAACTGGCGGAGCTCGCCGGCGCGTTTCTCGACGAGGCGCTGGGGGAGATCCTGCTGTGCACACCGGACTGGATCGAACTGCAGATGCGTGAGCGGAGCGGGCAGACAGAGGATTAGATAATCGCCCGTGCATCGGGCAAGCAAGAAGGACGGTCCATGGGATCACAGGTCAACAAGCGGTTCGTGCTCATCCTGAGCATCGTGCTCGTCGTGATCGTCGCGGGTCTTGCGGTGCCGGCGTACTTCGTGCTGACGAAGTCCGCCGCCGAGCACATCCGCGACGGCGACAAGGCGATGAGCGAGGGCGACTACAAGGAAGCCGAGAAGGCCTACGGCAAGGCTGTCAGCGAAGACCGCACGAATGTCGAGTATCTGGAGAAGTGGCGTTCGGCGCTGGAGGCGTACACGCCCGAGGACCGTGTCGACTTCACCAAGAGTTTCCAGAAGCTCTACAGCGCGATGTACGAGATCGCGTACAACAAACGCACGGACCTCGACGCCTGGATCGAGTACTTCGAGTTCGCACGGATCGCGGCCCCGGGACAAATCGATGAGCGTGTGCGTGTCGCGACGCAGATCATGAAGACCGTCGACCCGGAAGGTGCCGAGTATCTGCGCCGGTATCGGGGACTGACAAAGGCCGCCCGCGTGCTCAGCGGTTCATTCCAGGCCGACGACGAGGAACTCCAGGGGATCATGGAAGACCTCGAGGCGGCACTGGCGGCACGCGATGACGACGAGGAATCCGCCCGAACACTCTTCAATCTGCACCGCTTTGCCGCCGGTCGCGTCGCGGATCGTCGCCCCGAGGAGGCCGCCGAACACGCACGAGCCGCTCAGCGCGTGGTCGAGGAGTTCCTCGCGAAGCACCCCGAGAATGCGACGATGCAGATGACGCGTCTGGAACTGCTGGCCAACGGCCCGATGCAGGCGCTGCTGGGCACCCCGCTGGAACCCGGCGCCCGCCCGATCACGACCGAGATGGTCGACCGAGTGGTCGCCCTCCTTGACGCGATGCCCGCCGAGGACATCACCCTCGACCACATCGGTCAGTTGCAGCGTCTGGAGACGATGGCCGAGGGCGTCAGCCGCCTGACGCGGACGCGTGAACTGACGAAGCGCCTCGTGGAGCAGCGTCCCGATGATGTGCTGATGCGATGGGCGCGGGCGTTCGTCCTCCGGCTCTCGGGTGATCCGGACGAGGCCTACGACGCCCTCCAGTATGTCGTCGATCTGCCGATGCAGCGTGTGAGCATCGACGGCTACCGCCTGTTCAATGTCCAGGTCGAGGCGCTGGCGATGCAGTCGGACCTGGCGTTCCGTGCCTGGGAGTCGGCAGACAGCGACGAGGAACGCCAAGCCGCGATCGAGCGGCTGCGCTCTCGCAACGCGGAACTGGAGACACGCCTTCCCGCGGACTCGCCCGTGCTGCTGCTGAGCCGGGCTCGCGTTGCCTTTGCGACCGGTGACGACGCAGAGGCCCGCAGGCTGCTGGCACAGTACACCCAGGAGGCCGGCGATACCAACCCCGATGCGTTGTGGATGCAGGCACGCCTCGCGGTCAAGGCGGGGAACACGACCGAAGCAGCAGATCGCCTCGACCGTCTGCTCGAGGTTCGCCCGGGCGAACTGCGTGCGATCCAGATGCGGGCGGGCGTGTACGCGGAACTGCGTGAGTACGACAAGGCCATCGAACTGCTCGAGGGCATCGCGCAGGCCATTCCGGAGGCCGAGTCGCTGCGCGAGCAGATCCGCCGCCTCAGGGTGCTCGCCGGTCAGGCACCCAGCGACGACCCGGTGCAGGATGTCCTCATCCGTGCAGCAC
>WGEO01000284.1 GCA_015492715.1 Phycisphaerales bacterium
AGGCTCCCCCTGCGCCCGCGGGCGCCGACGGGATCTGCGTCGTCGGGGCATTGGTCGTGCCGGGCGTGTTGTCCTCGGCGAGGTAGTCCTCGATCGCCTTGATGACATGCTGCTCGGTGACGCCCTCCTTGTAGCCGTTGACCACCTCGACGATCTCGCCCTCCTTGCCGATGATGTAGATGGTCGGGAACTGGCGCACGCCGTAGGAGCGGGCGACCTTGTCACCGCCGAGCAGGACGCCGTAGGTGAATCCGCCGTCCTTGAAGAAGGCCTTGGCCTTCTCCGGGTCGCGCTCGCGGAAGTTCACGCCGAAACACAGGACATCGCCGTCGCCGAAGTGCTCATGCACCTGCTGCATGACGCCCATGCCCTGGCGGGCGCTCTCGGGCAACCATGTGCCCCAGAAGTCCAGCACGACGACCTTGCCGCGAAGATCCTGCAGGCGGACCGTGTTCCCATCGCCGTCGCTGAGTTCGAACGGCGTCGCCAGCGGACGCCTGGGCGTCGCGTCGGGGTTGACCTGTGTCTGGGGCGGCTGGGCCGGGCGGATCGCACGCGCCGGGTTCGGGTCGGCGCTGTAGCCCGGCGGGATGGGCATCTCGAACGCGCTGTCCGGAAGGGGCTCGTTGACCCGCACATTCGTCAGCTGCTTGTACTCGGTGCCCGAGATCGGCGAGTTCGCCATATCGATGCCCTGCTCGATGCGCCGGGGGATGAAGTCGCTGCGCGGGATGTAGATGATCATGTACCGCCCGGTCTTGCCCTGGGGGATCTTCACGCCGTCGCAGCTCTGCCCGTCGATGGTCTTCGACTCGACCATCTCCATATTCTCGCTCTTGAGTTCTGCAGCCAGCGGGTCCGCACCGAAGAGGTGATCGAGCAGGAAACTCTTGGCCAGACGCACCTCATTGTCGCGACCGGCGATCCGCTCGAAGCGGATTCGCTGCTCCTTCTGCTCGTCGTTCATCCACTCGAACCGACGATCGCGATAGATGACATCGAACTCGATCTCGTCGGCGTTGCCCGTCACCCTGCCCTTGCCCGTGAACCGGAACTCGAACGGATTGGCACGACGGGCAGGCTGAGACCCATCCTCGGCGATCCGACCGACGATCAGCCTCCCCTTGGCATGGGGAAGGTAGTTCGCAAACCCCTCCGTCGCCCCGACCTCGACATCCGCCGTCAGGGTCTGGACATTCTTCAGAGCCTCGGCGGACAACTCGAGCAACTCTCGGGCCCTGGCGGGGTCGCCCCGGACAGGAGAAACCCCGATCCATCCCCAGACAACGGTCGTGATGATGATCCAACTCAGACGCATGGCGTACTCCGTGGACTCGTCTCGTGTGCCGGGCGCAGGCCCGGACGCCCCGGCTCGTGGGCGGTCCCTCGTGATGATGAGCCTCCCCGACGGGGGCCACTCCCGGCAGGGTCATGGATGATAGAGGCGGGAGGCAGAAAAGTTCGGCTCGCCTGCCGAAGCGCTTGACCCCGCCCTGCGATCGCCACCCGATTCCCGGGTCGAGCCGGCCCGATCAAACCGCCCGCAGCAACCCCGCCAGCGCCCGCCCGGGATCGGGCTGGCGCATGAGGTGCTCGCCCACCAGAACGATCGTCAGGCCGGCTTCTTGCAGCAGGCGCAGATCGTGCGCCGTCCGGATGCCGGACTCCGCGACGACGCGCTCGCGCGAGGCAAGCAGACCGGACAGGTCGATCGCGTGACGAAGATCCGTCGTCATCGTGCGGAGATCGCGATTGTTGATCCCAATCAGATACCGATCGTCCGGGATCTTCGCCGAGGCAGCAACGATCCGGGCGAGGTTCTCCCGATCGTGGGCCTCGAACAGGATGTCGAGGTCCAGATCGATCGCCCGCCCGGCGAGGGTATTCAGGGCGTCGTCGTCGAGGCACTCGGCGATCAGGAGCACGCCGTCGGCACCGATGGCACGCGATTCGTCGATCTGCCACGGATCGATCAGGAAGTCCTTGCGCAGGACCGGGAGCGAGACTTGTGCGCGGATGCGCTGGATATAGGACGCGGATCCGCCGAAATACTTCTCGTCCGTCAGGCACGAGATGGCCGATGCCCCGGCGTCGGCATAGGCGCACGCAATGGAAGCTGGATCGAAGTCATCACCGGGTCGGATCCATCCCGCGCTGGGGCTCTTGCGTTTGATCTCCGCGATCACGGCGATCGGGTGTGCGCGCCCGCTCGTCAGGGCTCGCACCAGGCCTCGGGGTCGATCCTGCGAGTCGGACGCGGGCGACGGCACATGGGCGCGTCTGTGCGCTACTTCGGCGCGCTTGTGCGCGACGATCTCATCCAGCAGGGGCACGCTCACGATGGTCATTATGGCGGGCGTGATGCTCGCGAGCGCTTCGGCGATGGGTCAACTCGCCCAGCCGAAGCCCGCCGACACCCCGAACGAGCCTGCGGGAAAGTCCTTTGCCCGCTGGCTGGACGATGTGCAGAACCTGCGCGTGCGCGAGGCCATGGGCGAGCTGGGCGAGCACTGGACGGTCGTGGTCGTTGCGCTCTCGATCGCCGTGCTCGTGATCCTCGCGGTTGCGGGGGTGTTTCGCCCCAGTGGGGTCGGCACGCCGACGCGTGATGTCAAGCCGTTTCCCTCGATCGTGTGGTTGTTCGTCGGTGTTCTGATTCTGTTCGTGGGTCCGATGGCGGCCGACGCCGCGGGCAGACTCCCCGAGGTCTATGCGCAGGTCTCGGGCAAGGCGGTGTCGCTGGACGCCGTGGAGTTGCGGGCGTTGCGCATGGGAGCCGCGGCTCTTGCGGGGTGTCTCGTGGGGCTGGCCATGGTCTACCTCATGAGCAAGAGCGCCAAGGAGGCGGGGCTCTCGATCGGGGGGATGGATCTGCTGCTGGGGGTCGGAGGTTTCCTGCTGGCCCTGCCGCTGGTCCAGTTGGCGGCGATCGGGGGCTCGGCGCTGATGGTGCAGGTCAGCGGGCAGACCCCCGCACCGATCGCCCACGAGACGCTCGCGTTCATCGCCGAGCATCGCGAGCATCCCGCGATCTGGGGGGTCGTGGCGGCGGTCGGGCTGGGGGCCCCCATCGTCGAGGAGATGGTCTTCCGGATGGGGCTGCAGTCGGCCCTGTTGCGGATGTTCGGCAATCCGTGGCCTGCCATCATCGTGACGAGCCTGTGCTTTGCGGGCATTCACCTGAGCGTGCTTCCCGAGCACTCGTGGCATGCGCTGATCGCGCTGTTCGTGCTGAGCATGTGCCTTGGGGTTGCCTTCGAGCGGACGAAGCGCCTGGGGGTTCCCATGACGATGCACATCGCGTTCAATGTGCTCAACATCGCGCTGGCGATGCAGGCCGGAGCCCAGATCTCGCCCGAGGACGGGGGCGCCGAGCGCGGCGAGACCTATGTCGCCGCACCGGACAGATAACGCATCGAATCGGGGCGTGTGTGCGTTAGAATCGCTCCGATGGCTCAGCGGGGCGCACGGAAGCGAGAGTCGGTCACACCGGCGACACCGGTCCGCGTGGAGATCCGCCCCGAGGAGATCCGCGACTTCGAGGCGGCGATCGCGTACCTGCGCTCGCGGGTGAACTTCGAGCGTGCGCGCACGATCCCGCGCGATGGGCTGAAGCTGGATCGGATGCGTGCGATCTGCGAGCTGCTGGGCTGTCCCGAGCGGGCGACGCGCTTCGTGCACATCGCCGGGAGCAAGGGCAAGGGTGGCGTGGCGGAGATGCTCGCTGCGGCGCTGCGCGGGTGCGGCTATACGACCGGACTCTATACGAGCCCGCATCTGGTCAGCGAGCGAGAGCGGATCCGCATCGACGGGCACGAGGTCAGCGAGCGGGAGTTCGCCCGTCTGCTGTCGCATGTGGCGGGCGTGTGTGAGGACCTGCCCGGGGAGATGGGCGAGGCGACCTATTTCGAGGTCCTGACGGGCATGGCGCTGCTGCACTTTGCCGAGCAGGCAGTGGATGTGGGCGTGCTGGAGACGGGCCTGGGCGGCAGGCTCGACGCGACGAATGTCGTCACGCCGGAGGTCTGTGTGCTGACAACCATCCTGCACGAGCACACGCATGTGCTGGGCGAGACGCTGGAGGAGATCGCGCTGGAGAAGGCGGGGATCCTCAAGCCCGAGGTGCCGGCGGTGTGTGCGCCCCAGGACGAGGGTGTGCTCGACATCTTCCGCGAGCAGGGCGAGCTGCTGGACGCGCCGATCATGGTGCTCGGCGAGCAGATCACCTTCAGCGAGCGCTTCGAGTCCAGCCCGGAGCTGGGGCCGCACATGCGGATCGGCGTGTCGATCGGTGATCGCTCCTACGAGCACATGGCCTGTCCGCTGCGGGGGCATCACCAGGGGGTCAACTGCGGGCTTGCGCTGGGTGCCCTGCTTCTTCTGGGCGAGCGCGGATTCGAGACACCCGAGCGCGATGTCGCCCTCGGGCTCGCGCAGACGCGCGAGAACGGGCGTCTGGAAAAGGTCTGGGATCGCCCGCGGATCTATGTCGACGGGGCGCACACGCCCGAGAGCGTGCGCCTGCTCATCCAGTCGCTGGGTTCGTACCTGCGTTACGACTCGCTGTTCGTCGTGTTCGGCTGCGTGCGGGACAAGGATGTCGACGGGATGCTCGATGCGCTGGGGCGTGGGGCCGACAAGGTCGTCTTCACGCGGGCCGAGGACTCGCCTCGCGCGATGGATCCCGGCGACCTGCTCTCGCGCTTCCAGTCGCGCAGCGGGAAGATGGCCCAGAGCGCCGCGAGCGTGCGCGACGCCGTCAATCTGGCCTATCGCGGGGTGCAGGGCGACGATGTGATCGTGGTGACCGGCTCGTTCCATGTCGCGGGCGAGGCCAAGCGCCTGTTCCTCGCCAAGCGCAGGTCCTAACGCTCCAGCGCCTCGCGCAGGGGTCCGATGTGGGGCTCGTAGTGGCGCCAGCGGGCGAGCGATCGCGTGTGGATCGCCTCGCGCACCTGCTGATTCGACGCGGTGAAGGTCACGCGCCGATTCTCGTGCGGCGACAGGCTCTGCTCGCAGAACGGCAGATCGAGATGGGCGAAGACCCGCCTGAGCGTGCCCTCGGTGTCCTGTGTCAGATCCTCGTAGCGCACCTCGCACACCGGAAGATCGAGCACGCGTCGCCAGTGATCCATCAGGCGATCGATGCAGCGGGCGTAGACGCCGATGTGGGACAGGTCGCCCGCCCACGGAAGCACGCCGGTGAACTCCTGAAAGAAGATGCTCAGGCCCGCATCGAGCGGGTCCCGCGTGCAATGGATCACGCGGGCGTGGGGCAGGAGCGACGCGATCAGCCCCAGATGTTCGATATTGACCGGCTCCTTGTCCGTCACGCGGATCGCGTCGCTGTTCGTGGGGGCGTGCTCGGCGAGGTATCGCCTGGCGTGCTTGTCGAGCAGCGCCGGATGCAGGCGGTCGATCTTGTGGACATGATCGAAGGGGCGCACCTGGCTCAGGGCCAGATCGTGCGCGATCAGGCGAACGATCGGCAGCTCGCCCGCCGCGTAGACCTGCGGCGCACAGGCGAGCATCTGCTCGAGCAGGCTGGTGCCCGTGCGGGGCAGGCCGACGATGAAGACGGGGCGCTCGCTGGTCTGTGACGAACGATCCCAGGCCCCGGGCGTCCAACGCTCGATGAGCAGATCGATGGACCGTTCGAAGGCGTCGGCGTCGAAGTCCATGCGGCGCAGAGCGTTGGCCCGCTCATACGCGCGGAATGCCTCGTCGTAGCGTTCGAGCCTGTCGAGCACGCCACCCAACTGGAACAGCAGCGATCGACGGGCAAGGGGCGGGATGGTGTCGTCATCACGAAGGGGCTCGAGTGCACGAAGGGCATCCTCGGGCCTTCCCAGCCCCTGACACACGCGGGCGTAGACGATCGCCAGCGGATACGCCGGCGAGCGCGTCCGCAGGCCCTCTTCCAGCAGTGCCAACGCCTCGTCGCTGCGCCCCTCGTATTCGAGCAGTTCTGCCTTGACCGAGAGGGGGCGCGACTCGCGGGGGTCGGATGCGATCGCGCGATCGATCGCCTCGTGGGCGCCGGCGAGGTCCTGGCGGGCCATGCGCAGGCGGGCCAGACGCGTCAGCAGACCCCGATGGGTCGGATCGACCGCCAGGCCTCGCTCGATCACGCGCTGGGCCTCGCCCAGACGCCCCAGTTCGCCCTCGGCGCACGCCAGCAGATAGAGCCAGTTGGTGTTGGTCGGCTGGGCCTGCAGCAGCCGCCGCAGGAGGTGTGAGGCACGCAGGAAATCGCCCGCGTCGAAGGCGCGTCTGGCGTCGATCAGGTCCTGCTGTGTGGGCCTGCTGGGCACGGATGGGGATTCCTCGGGCGACTATACTCCGGGGCAATGGACGCCGGGACGACCACCTCGCCGACAACGGGTCTTGGGAGCGGGTAGTCCTGCGCGCGGCGGAGACGGCCTGGACTGCCCCGCGCCCGCGGGGCGTTTTTCTTGGCGAGCACGAACCGGAGAAGGCGACAGGGGCAAGAGCCATGGCGACGACAGGAGCAAGGCCCATGAGCGAGTCGGGACGACGGCACCGCTACGACGCCCGCCTGGCGCAAGAGATCGAGACCCGCTGGCAGCGCGTCTGGGAGGAGCGGGGCACCTTCCGCCAGCCCAATCCCGGCGAGGAGGGGTTCGTCGATCGTCCGCGCTTCTACTGCCTCGACATGTTCCCGTATCCGTCCGGGGCCGGGCTGCATGTGGGGCACCCGGAGGGATACACCGCCACCGACATCATCAGCCGATATCGGAGGATGCGGGGGTTCAATGTGCTGCACCCGATGGGATGGGATGCGTTCGGCCTGCCCGCCGAGCAGTACGCCATCCAGACGGGGATCCATCCTGCCCAGACGACGCGCAGGAGCATCGAGACATTCCGCCGGCAACTGAAGCGGTTCGGCTTCTGCTACGACTGGTCGCGCGAGATCGCCACGATCGATCCGGACTACTACCGCTGGACGCAGTGGATCTTCCTGCAGATCTACAACGCCTGGTACGACCCGGAGCAGAAGCGGGCCCGCCCGATCCACGAGCTGGAGGAGGAGTTCCGCGAGGGGCGCCGGCGCGTGCAGTACAACCCGGACGCGGCAGAATACGGCGGGGTCGGGGAGCTGCCGTTCGGCGCCGACGCCGGCGACTGGAACACGCTCGACGAGGAGACACGCAGGAGCATCATCGACAGTTATCGCCTGGCGTATGTCGCCAACCAGACGGTCAACTGGTGTCCGAAGCTTGGGACGGCGCTGGCCAACGAGGAGGTGATCGACGGCAGGAGCGAGCGGGGCGGGCATCCCGTGCTGCGCAAGCCCCTGCGTCAGTGGCTGTTCCGGATCACGGCCTACGCCGAGCGACTGCTGGAGGGCCTCGAGGAACTCGACTGGCCCCAGAGCACGAAGGCGATGCAGGCGCAGTGGATCGGGCGTAGCGAGGGCGCAGAGATCGACTTCCCGCTGGTCAACGGCCCGACGATGTTCAAGCCCGCGCTGCGGGTCTTTACGACGCGTCCGGACACGCTCTTTGGCGCAACCTACATGGTCGTCGCTCCGGAGCATCCCCTGATCGAGGCGATCCTGGAAGAGCCGCCCGCCCAGACGGATGTCCCCGCGCTGCGTGCCTATGTAGAAGAAGCCCGTAATCGCTCGGATGTCGAGCGCCAGGAGGCCAGGGAGAAGACCGGCGTGTTCACGGGGGTGATGGCGCAGAACCCCGCAACGGGCGAGGAGATCCCGATCTGGACGAGTGACTATGTGCTGATGGGCTATGGGCACGGCGCGATCATGGCCGTCCCTGCGCACGACGAGCGCGACTTCGAGTTCGCCCGCAAGTTCTCGCTGCCCATCCGTGATGTCGTCTACCCGCTTCCCGTGCTCGCGATGCGCTTCTTCGCCGAGCATGCAACCGAAGAAGACGCCGGCGCGGATATCTGGCTGGATCGCATGTGCGACTTCGTGGCGCTGGTGTCGTCGAAGGAACTGGATCCCGCCGAGTTTCCGAGAACGCTCGAGACGGTGCGCTCCCGCAGACAAGCAACGGACGAGGTCACGGAGCCGGGCGACGAGCGCCCGCAAACGGCACAGGATCACAGGGGCGAGGCACCCCGACAGTGGCGCGACGCGATCCGCGCGATGGGCATCACCTCGCTCCGGCAGCTGCGCGAGGTCTTCGATCAGGGTGTGTTCCACCTGCGCGCAGGCGAGGCGTACACCGGCCCCGGCCTGCTCGTCAATTCTTCGAACGATGAAGTCTCCATCGACGGGCTGGGCACCGACGAGGCCAGGAGGCGGATCGTCGACTGGCTGCAGACACAGCGTCTGGGCATGCGCAAGATCAACTACCGCCTGCGCGACTGGCTCTTCAGCAGGCAGCGATACTGGGGCGAGCCCTTCCCGATCGTCTACGACCAGCGCGGCTGGCACTATCCCGTCAGCGAGGAGAGGCTCCCCGTCGAACTCCCGCCGCTGGACGACTTCGCGCCCGAGGAGAGCGACGAGCCCAGGCCCCTGCTCGCCAAGGCACGCGACTGGCTCCACACCACGGCGGGCGAGGCGGGCGTCGAGGGCCTCCATCCGAACACCCCCGTGACGCGCGAGGCGAACACCATGCCCGGCTGGGCGGGCAGTTGCTGGTACTTCCTGCGATTCTGCGATCCGAAGAACCGCGAGCGGTTCGTCGGCGCCGAGCCCGAACGCTACTGGATGGGCGAGGCGGGCGTCGACCTCTACATCGGCGGAGCCGAGCACGCCGTGCTCCACCTGCTCTACGCCCGCTTCTGGCACAAGGTGCTCTACGACCTCGGGCATGTCAGCGGGGACGAGCCGTTCCGCAAACTCTTCCACCAGGGGCTCATCACGAGTTTCGCATACCAGCGCCGGGACAAGAGCCTCGTGCCCGTGGACGAGGTCGCCATCCTCGAACGCGACGAGCAGAACGAGAGAATCGTGCGCGCGATGCCGGCGATGGGAGGCGAGGCGGTCGCGACACTCGACATCGCAAACCTCCCGCACGACATCGCCGAGAAGATCCGCCAGGAAGGCTCGGCGTCGGTGCACTTCGGCCCCGGCGTCTCGACGGGCGACCTGCGCATCGCCGACGCGGAACTCGTCTTACGCATCACGGCGAAGATGAGCAAGAGCCTGAAGAATGTCATCAACCCCGACGACATCATCGATCAGTACGGAGCCGACACCTTCCGTCTGTACGAGATGTACATGGGGCCGCTGGAGCAGTCCAAGCCCTGGAACACACGCGACACGCAGGGGTTGATGCGGTTCTGCCAGCGCGCCTGGCGGATGATCATCGACGAGGACTCGGGACAGCCCCAGACAGGCGAGAAGTCCGACGAGCAGATCGAGAAACGCCTGCACCGGATGATCGCCAAGGTCGGCGACGACATCGAACGCCTGGCGTTCAACACCGCCATCGCGGCGATGATCGAGTTCGTCAACGCGGCCACCAGCGCCCGCGAGAAGCACGGCACGCTCCTGACACGCGATCAGGCCCTGCGCTTCAGCCAGGTGCTGGCACCCTTTGCGCCGCATCTGGGCGAGGAGCTCTGGCACCGCCTCGGGGGCGAGGGACTGGTCAGCGACGCACCCTGGCCGACCTACGACGAGGCCATGCTCGTCGACGATCAGATCGAGATCCCCGTGCAGGTCCGGGGCAAGGTCCGGGCACGCATCATGATCCCCGCCGACGCCGACGCGAAGCAGATGGAACAACTCGCCCTCGCCGATGCGCAGGTGCAGAGGCTCATCGAGGACAAGACCGTGCGCAAGGTCGTGTGTGTGCCCGGGCGCCTCGTCAACATCGTCGTGGGCTGAGCCATCCCGCGGAACAAGCCCGCGCGATCCGCCGGACGCCTACTCCAGCACCTCGAAGACGATCGGCACGGTCGCCCGAGGCGTCCACTGCTCGCTGGGCCTGCGCCACCAGAACGGATCCTCGTCGGATGCGTCGGTGCCGGTAATCGTCACGGGCGACTCTTCGATCTCGACACTCCCGATGCCGCGATGCGACCGCAGCCCGCGGATCGCCTCGTCCAGCGAGCGATCGTCCACGGGCAGGTCGACGAGCACGACCGACGCGAGCACACGCCGGGGCACGCCCGGTCGCTCGCGCATGCTCAGCTCCACCGGGGGCCCGACCCGCATGTCGCCCGCCAGCAGGCGTGCCGGCTCGCGCTCGACACGCACCGCCTCGTTCGCCGGCGCGAGGCCGGCGATCAGGTCCGCCGGGGCGTCCCGTCGGATCGGCACCCGCTGGGCCACCTCGTCGATCCACGACAGACCGCTCAGATCCGCCAGACGCACGCGGAGCACCAGACGCCCCTCGCGCAGCAGATCCAGACGGTCCGCCATGCGCACCGCGGGCGGAAGGACCGCCTCGGTATTCTCCTCGCCTGCATCGACAAGTTCGACCGATGCGACCGGCGCCTCGACGGGTGCCTGCGTCGTCTCTTCGCGACCGGCTGCGCTCTGCTCGACCGTGTCCAGGGCCCGATCTTCGCGCAGCGCGAGTGCGGGGGTGGTCGGCTTTGCCTGCATCTGTCCGCGCGTGCTGAGCATGCCGCCCACCCACGCGCCGACTCCCACGATCGCGATGACCGCCGCCAGCGCCAGCCCGCGCCCGATGCGCAGCCTGCGGGGGCGATGCACCCGGCGCAGCCCCTCGTGCGAGGGATGCTGCACGCCCTCGGGCATCGCCAGATCCTCGCCGGTGAGTATCCCGTCCTCGCCCATGCCCACGAGCATGTCGCGTTCGAGGAGATCGGCCACGCCGTCGAGCAGCCCCGCCGGAGCGGGAATATCGCCCATCGCCGATAGATGGAACCGATCCAGACGCATCGCGTCGAGCCGCGCGAACAGGGCGGGGTCGTCGCGCCACCGA
>WGEO01000285.1 GCA_015492715.1 Phycisphaerales bacterium
CCCCGGGACAGATCCCCATCATCCGCTCGCCCGAGAAGGTCCGGCGCCAGACCATGCAGCGGGCCGCCCGACGATACCTCAAGATGCTCGACGACCTGGCCTCGGGCCAGTCGCGGATCAGCGACAAGATGCCCGTCAACTTCCTGCACCTGGGGCTGGTCGAACGGATGCTCCCCGGCGCCCGCGTGATCCACTGCACGCGCGATCCGATGGACACCTGCCTGTCGTGCTTCTTCCAGGGGTTCAGCCCGTCGCTCTCGTTCGCCTTCGACCTCGAGCACCTGGGACGCTTCTATCGCGACTACCGGCGGCTCATGGAGCACTGGGAACACACGCTGGACCTTCCGATCCTGACGATCCCCTACGAGCAGATGGTCGAGGACCAGGAACAAATGACGCGCTCGATGCTGGACTTCGTGGGCCTGCCCTTCGACGAGGCCTGCCTGCGATTCCACGAGAGCGAGCGCGTGCAGATGACCAGTTCCAACGAGCAGGTCCGCCGACCCATCTATCGCACGAGCGTCCGACGCCACGAGCACTACGCCCCGCACCTGGAGCCGCTCCGGCGGGCGCTGGCGGGCGTCTGATCGCCGCCGCCGGCCCTACGCGTGCAGCACGCGCAGGCCGCGCGCCTTGCGGTCGGCGTTGAGGCGATCCAGCGCGGGCGGATGTCGGGCGATGAATCGCACGAGCTGGCTCATGGAGCAGCCCAGACGGACCGCAGCACGCTTGACATCCAGATCGCACGCATAGACGACATCCATGGCCTGGGCGAGCATGGCGGGAAAGTCGGCATGGCGGGGGCTGCAGACGATGCGACGGTTCCGAATGCGGCGCATCCAGAGGGCCGTGCGGGCCTCGCCATCGGGCACGGGCTGGCGATGCTCGACGGCCAGCGCCAGACGCAGACGGCGCAGCGCGACCTTCTTGTTGATCTCGGGGCTTCGGCGTTCGCCGGCCTGGGCGCAGACGCCGGTGGGCTCGTGCCGGAGTTCGACGAGGGTCTCGGTCTTGTTGCGGTGCTGGCCCCCGGGGCCGGTGGTCCTGCCGCGGGTGATTCGGCACTGAGCCAGCAGGTCCTGCGGATCGAGGCAGGCGGGATGGGTGCAGACGCGGGCGCGGGTCTGGTCGTCGTCGAAGAGGAAGTCCAGGCCGGTCATGGCTCGGCACGGGGGCATGGCATGGCGTCTCCCTCACGGCGTGAGCCCCCGGGACGATACGCACGCCCGGGGCTTGCGGATGGGCCGGGGGTTGACCCGGGAGAAGGCCTTGGGGTATAACACTTGGCGCGGCAGTGCGGGCGTGGGAGGATGCCTGCAGCTGTCGCGGCGCCCGTCCCCTGCCGCAGATGGATGTCGCGGTTCGGAACCGTCGTTCCGAACCGAGATCTGGAAGAGGGGACGAGACATGGAGCGAGGAAAGAACCGGGACAGTCGGTGTGTGGGTCTGGTGGTCTGCGGGATCGTGGGCGGCGCGGCGTCGCTCGCGGCGGGGCAGGTGGCTATTCCGGTCGGGCCGGCGTCGGCGGGCGTCGGCGAGCGGATCGGACCGGCGGGGCCGGTGCTGTGGGATCAGCCGCCGGATCTCACGGAGAATGTGTGGGCGGTCTACGAGCAGGAGGCGATCGATGCGCCCGAGTACACCGGGTACACCGTCAACGATGTCGTGTTCGACTCGGCGGTGACGATCACGGGCGTGACGACCTACTTCTTCCTCGCCAGTGCTGACGATCTTCCGCAGGGCGACGATGTGCTGACGGCGAGGCTGAACATCTTTCCGAAGACCTCGTCGCTGCCGGCGGACGACGACGATCCGAGGCTCGGGATGAGCGTCCCGGTGGATGTGAGCGAGGAGTTTCTCGACGGGTTCGGGCTGATATGGGTCTTCGAGGCCGACGGTCTGAGCGTCGATCTGGCGGCGGGAGAATACTGGGTCGGACTGACGCCGGTGTTGGACTTCGCCACCTGGGGCCTGGTGACTGCGCACATGCCTGCGCTCCGAGTGGGTGAGGTGAGTGCATCGAAGGTGCCGTTTACCAGCCCGGAATGGGATCCGATCACGACGCCGGACGGTCCGTGGGACGGGGCGATCACGATCCACGGGACGGTGATTCCGTCGCCCGGGACGCTTGGGCTTCTTGGCTTTGGCGGTCTGATGGCGGCGTGTCGTCGTCGGCGCTGAGGCGTCGGGCACGCGTTCTCATTCAGCAGGCGGTCGTGGGCGTGGCGGTCAGGTCCATGCCGTCGCGCCGTCCTGCGCGGTAGAGGTGGAAGGCCAGGCCGGCGATCATGGCGGCGTTGTCGACGCAGTATTGCTGCGGTGGCAGGCGGAGGTCCAGCCCTTCGGCGTCGGCGAGGTCGTGCAGTCGTGATCGCAGGAGGGAGTTGGCGCTGACGCCCCCGCCGACGAGGAGGGATCGGACGGTGCGGCCCCGGCTGCGCATGTGTGCGAGTGCGCGCTGGAGTTTGAGGATGATGGCGGCGACGGCGGCCTGCTGGAATGAGGCGGCGAGGTTGGCGCGTTCGTGCTCTGGCAGGTCGCGGAAGTCTCGCTCGAAGACGCCGCCCGGGGCGGGCCTGCCCCGGACGCGGTAGAGAAGGCTGGTCTTGAGGCCGCTGAAGGAGAAGTCGAGCGAGTCCGGTGCGAGCCTGCTGATGGGGAAGGAGTGTGTGGAGGGGTCGCCTCGGGTTGCGAGGGCGTCGAGTCGTGCTCCGCCGGGGTATCCGAGGCCGAGGATCATGGCGGCCTTGTCGTAGGCCTCTCCGACGGCGTCGTCGATGGTGCTTCCGAGGCGGATGGGTTCTGTGATGTGCTGCAGGTGGAAGGTGGCGGTGTGTCCGCCGCTGACGACGAGCCCGAGCGCGTCCATTTCGGGGATGTGGTTTTCGAGGCATCCGGCGTAGAGGTGCGCGTGGACATGATCGACGGCGATGACGGGGATGGCGAGGGACCAGGCGAGCGCCTTGGCGAAGGAGACACCCACGAGGAGGGAGCCGATGAGTCCGGGGCGGTTTCCGACGGCGACGGCGTCGATGGACTCGGGGTTGATGTCGGCCTCGGCGAGGGCTTTGCGGTATGTGGGGATGATGCGCTGGACATGTGCCCTGCTGGCGATCTCGGGGACGACGCCGCCGTATTCCTCGTGGAGGCGTGCCTGGCTTGCGACGATGCTGGCGCGGACTTGGCGTCCGTCGTCGACGACGG
>WGEO01000286.1 GCA_015492715.1 Phycisphaerales bacterium
CATGAGGGCGATGGCTTCGAGTGTGGGCGTCTGCGGCGAGACGGTCAGCGGATCGGGCGTCATGATGTCGCGGACGGCGATGGGCTGGGCGGCGGCGGCACCCCGGGTTGCGAGGAGTCGAAGGAGGGAACGGAAGGAGACGATGCCCAGGAGGCGGTGCTGGTCGTCCTCGACGGGGACATGGCGGATCTTCTCCCAGTCCATGATGGCGGCGGCGAGGTCGATGAGGTCGTCGGGGGCGACGGTGAAGAGGTCGGTGGTCATGTACTGGCCGACGCGCTGGAACATGGCGGTGCCCGAGCCGCATTCACGGAGTTCTGCGGGTGCCCATTCGTGGACGGGTCTTTCCGTTTCCTGTCGTCGGGCGGTGGCGGCGGTGAGGGATGCGAGGCGTTGGGCGCGTGTGCCGCGACCTCGGAGAAGGGCGGCGGACTGGAGGAGCCACTGGGCGCCGGTCCGGCGAGATTCGACGCGGTCGTGGATGATGCTGAGCAGGCGGGAGGCGTCGGCGCTGTCGACACCGGTCTTGTCGAGGCCCCGGCGGGCGATATCAAGCAGCTCGTCAAGGATGAGACGATCGACGGGGACGATGCGTCCGTCGAGCCAGGTGACCTGCGTTGCGAGACCCTCGCGGGCGGCGGCGACGAAGTTGGCGCGGGCGTCCTCGAAGTCCATGCGCGTGCGGACATCGCCGAAGGCATCGGGGCCGGCGTGCATCAGGCCGATCCAGAAGGCGGCGTTGGCGAGTTCGTCGGCGACGGTGGGGCCGGCGGGCAGGGCGCGATGCTCGATGCGGAGGTGGGGCTTGCCGTCGGTGACGCCGTAGCAGGGGCGGTTCCAGCGGTACATGGTGGAGTTATGAACCTGAAGGGCGCGCAGGCGGGGGGTATTGCCAGCGTCGAGGATCTCCAGCGCGTCCTCGTCGATGCGGGCGCTCATGATGGCGCGGAAGCGGGCGATATCGTCGCGGAAGACCTCGATGACGGAGTGGTTGATCCAGCGCTCGCCGAAGCGGACGCGCGGGAGGGTGTCGCGACCGTGCGGGTGATCGCGCCGGGTGTCGACGGTCTGCTGGAAGATGGCGATGCGCGTTTCCTTCCAGAGGCGCTTGCCGAAGAGGATGGGCGAGTTGACGGCGGCGGCGAGGACCGGGGCGGTGATGACCTGAGCGATGTTGAAGGCCTGGGCGAACTCGTCGGCGCTGACCTGGTAGTGGACCTGGAAACTCGTGCTGAGGGATTCGAGCATGATGTTGTCGTGGTGGACATGGAGTTCGTCGGCGCCCTTGATGCGGAGTTCGTAGCGTCCGCCCCGCAGGGCGGTGATGGCGTCGTTGAGCGCGCGGTAGCGTGGGACGGGGGTCATCGCTTCGAGCGTCAGGTGCGAGAGGTCGAGGGTGGGGAGGATGCCCGTCAGCAGGAGGCGTGCGTCGTGGGTGCGGGCGATGCGCTCGATCCGGTCGAGCAGTTCACGCAGGGATGCCTCCATGCGGGCGAAGCAGGGGCCGGTGAGTTCGACGGGATCGAGGTTGAGTTCGAGGTTGAATCGGGCGAGTTCCGTGGTCAGTCGGGGCTCGTCTGCGTCCTCGAGGATGTCCGTGGCGCACATGGCCGGCTGCCAGTTGCGATCGACGAGGACGAGTTCCTGCTCTGCGCCGATGCGTCGGACGGCGCGTTCGATCATGCCGGCGTCGATCATGTGCTCGAGAGCCTGCAGGTCGCGCAGCAGCGCGCGCATGAAGGCGCGGTGCTCGTCGCCCTGCGCACGGTCCCTGACATCATGAACACCCATATGAGGGCATCATCGCGGAATCGCGGGCTCGTCGCAACAGGCGGTTCGGGAGGACGCGCACGAAAAACGCGTCCCGGGAGGGACGCGTTGGGATGGTGGCGATTCGTCCGGTCTCAGCCCTCGTCGCCCTCGGCGGGAGCTTCTTCCTTGCCCGCGTTGACGGCGGCGTTGAGTTCGTCCCAGGCGGCCTTGGCGTCATCGGCGGCGGCCTTGGCGGCCTCGACCCGTCCCTTGCTGACGGCACGCAGGGCGCTCTTGACGGCCGCACGCACGCGCTTCTCATAGGGCTTGGGGTCGACCTCGCCCGCGTCGAACTTCTCGAAGCCCGCGAGGATCTCCTCGGCGGCCTTGAGGTGGGGCTTGGCCTCGAGGCGTTTGCGGGCCATCTCGCGGTCGGCCTCCCACTGGGCCTTCATCTTCTCGGGGAGCAGGTCCATGCGTCCCAGCAGGTCGCGGACCGTGTCCGTCGGCTGGGCGCCCTGCGAGAGCCAGTACTGGATGCGATCGGCGTTGAGTTTGACCTGCTTGGCCTCGTCCTTGGCGATCGGGTCGTACCAGCCGAGCTGTTCGATGAAGACGCCCGAGCGTGGGCGGCGTGTGTCGGCGGCGCCGATGCGATAGAAGGGCCTGTGGGTGCGTCCCAGACGCTGCATCCGAATCCGAACCATGTCTGCTCCCGGTCTTGGCAAACGGGCGACGGCCCGCCACCATCGGCGGATCGTCGGGCCGCAACTATAGACCCTGAATCCGCGGCCGCCCAGCCCGGGGCGGCGGGGCGTGGACGGGTGATTCCGCGGTGCGGGTGGCCCTACCATCGCGCCCTTCAGCGAGGGAGCAACCGATGGCGCGACTGCACGAGCATGAGGGCAAGGCCCTGCTGGCCAAGGGGGGGCTGGCGGTTCCGCGGGGCATGGTGGCGACGAATCCGGAGCAGGCCCTCGCCCATGCGCAGGCCCTGGGCGGGCGATGCATGGTCAAGATCCAGGCCTGGACGACGGGTCGCAAGGCCATCGGGGGCGTGGCCCTGGTCGAGACGCCCGAGCAGGCCCGCGACGAGACGGCCCGGATGCTGGCGATGCGGGTCGGGCAGTTTCCCGTCGAGAAGGTGCTGATCGAGGAGGCGATCGAGATCGAGCGGGAGTTGTTCGTGAGCCTGTTCATCGATGACGCTGCGCGGGCACCGGCCCTGCTTCTGTCGCTGGAGGGCGGGTCGGGCATCGAGGATCGCGACGCGGGCGTGCACACGATCGCCTGCCATCCGACGCAGGGCGTGGATGAGGCGGCGCTGGGGCGGGCGCTGGAGGCCAGCGACCTTGTGCCGGCGGTGCGCGAGAAGGTGGCCCGTGCGGTGCGGGCGATCTTCGAGGTCGCACGCGCCAACGAGGCCCGCAGCCTTGAGGTGAATCCGCTGGCGATCACGCGGGACGGGGAGGTCGTCTGCGCCGACTGCCGGATCACGATCGACGACTACGCGGTGTTTCGTCATCCCGATCTGGGCATCGAGATCGCCCGGGAACTGGATCATCCCCCGACGAGGCTCGAGCGGATCGCCTATCAGGTCGAGCAGCAGGACCATCGCGGGACCTTCTACTTCGCGCAGTTGCACACGCGGGCGGAGGAAGGCTCGAAGGGGCTGGTTGGGTTTCACGGTGCCGGCGGGGGCGGGTCCATGATGTCCATGGACGCGATCACCAGCGCGGGCTACACGATCGCCAACTTCTGCGATACCTCGGGCAATCCGTCGAGCGCGAAGGTCTATCGCGCCGCGCGGATCATCCTGAGCCAGCGCGGGCTGTGCGGCTACTTCGGCTCGGGCTCGGGCGTCGCCAGCCAGGAGCAGTTCTGGTCGGCCTACGGGCTGGCCAAGGCCTTCTGGGAACTGGATCTGGACATCCCGGCGGTGATCCGTCTGGGCGGCAACAGCGAGGATCGGGCGGTCGAGATCCTGGAATCCGTCGGGGCGATGCTGCGGGCTCCGGTCGAGGGCTACCGCAAGGACGACCCTCCCAGGTTCATCGCCGACCGCTTCGATCGCCTGGTGCAGGGCTCGGCGCGCGGCGTCTGGGAGCCTCGGCGGGCACGGATGCCCAGTTTCGTCGGGGCGCCCTCGTCGATGCGTGTCGAGATCGCCGGCGGGGTGCTGTGGATCGACACGCCCAACTGGGCGGCGGCGGCACAGACGGCGGTGGCTCACTCGGCGGGCCTGCTGGCAGACGACGCGGGCACGCCGAGGCTGTGTGTCAGTGAGGAGGAACTCGCGGGCAAGGACTCGGAGCTGATCGCGTGCGAGATCGAGTGCCTGCGGGGCGGGACGCCGGCGGTGTTCGTGGAACTGGCGATCCCGGGGTTGGACGAGGGGTAGGGGGGGCT
>WGEO01000287.1 GCA_015492715.1 Phycisphaerales bacterium
CAGCCAGAACAACCTGCTGTTCGTGGCCTTCGGGCTGGCGATGGGCGGGTTGCTGGTCTCCGGGATGGTTTCCGGGGCGGGGCTGATGGGCGTGCGTGCGGCGCGTCTGAGCGTCCACGGGCTTCGGGTGGGCGAGGCGGGGGGCGTGCGCTATCGGATCTGGAACACCAATCGTCTGACATCCGCGTATGGGCTGCTGGTCGAGGAACTTCCGCGGATCGGGCGCGACGAGCAGGGCGACTGGATGCGGTGGCTGCGCGTCCGGCCCGCCTTCTGTGCACAGGTTCGTGCCCGCCGTTCGGCCTCGTGCGAGGCTCGGGTCATGCCCGTGCGGAGGGGCGTGTTTCGGTTCGTGGGGATGCGTGTGAGCAGTACCTTTCCGTTCGGCCTGGTTCGCAAGAGCGTCTGGTTTGGCCAGTCTCAGCGGATCGTCGTGCTGCCGGCGCGGGTCGAACTGAGCGAGGGCGTGCTGGCCCGCGTGCGCAGTGCGGCGGATGGGGGCACGCAGGTCTCGACGCGTGTGGGGATGGGTGACGACTTCTTCGGCGTGCGGGAGTATGTGCCGGGCGACTCGCCGCGCACCATCGCGTGGCGGGCATCTGCGCGCGTCGGGGACCTGCTGGTGCGTCAGACGAGCGCCCCGGTGCCCAGCAGGCTGTGGGTGATCCTCGACCTGTGTTCGGATGGTCGCACCTCGGCGTCCGTGGAACTGGCGATCGCCGGGGCATGCGCGATCGTGCGGGCGGGGGTCGAAGCACAACTCGCGGTGGGGTTGTGTGTGCCCGCCTGCGGGATCCTGGAGGCGCCGCGTCAGGGTTCGCGTCATGCAGGCCGTTGCGAGGAGCGTCTGGCGGAGATCGAGGTGGACGGTGATCGAGGGGGCGGCGGGGGTGGTCGGATCCCGGCTCGGAGTCTGCTGCGAGAGTCGTTTGTCGTGCTCCACGCGGGGGAGGTGGATCCATCGGTGGGCCCGGGCGAGGCCCATCGGGTCAGCGCCCTGGAGCCCGCGTCGCTGGTCCACGATCCTGCCTCTCTGCCGGAATCGCTCCGGGCGGAGGATGGATCGTGACTGTGCGGGGTTATCGTCGGATCGTCCTGACGCTCGTGCTGCTGACCTTTGCGCAGTACGGGTTTGCGGATGCCAATCTGCTGGTGCTCGTGCCGGGCATCCCGCTTGTCCTTCTGGGCTGGCGTCTCGCCCGTGATCGCGAGCGTCCTCTGCCGCGCGTGCTGACGGGGTTTCTCGTGCTGGGGGCGATGGCCCACGCGGGTCTGGGTGTCATGCGGGACGGCATGGATGTTTCCGATTTCTGCCAGTTCGTCGTGCTGGTTCAGTTGATCAAGGTCTTCGACCGCAAGCAGGCGCGCGACTATGCGCAGTTGATGACGCTCAGCGCGTTTCTCTCGATCGGGGCGATCCTGACCAGCGCCGAGTTTCTTCCCGGCATCATGCTGCTGGCGATCGTGCCCCTGCTGATCGCGGGTGCGATGCGTCATCAGTTCTATGGCGGATTGGAGCGCGCGGGCGAGTTGGAGACGCGTCCGTCGCCGGCGGTGGGCGGTCTCGCGGGTGTGCTCTGGCTCAGTCTGCTTACGGGCATCGTGGTCAGCGCGTTTGTGTTCGTGCTGATGCCGCGGGGGGTGGGGGCCGACGCGTTCGGACGATGGACGCGCACGAGCGCCGGCACGCGCACCGGGTTCTCCGATCGGGTTCGTCTGGGGTCCGGCGGGCTCATCAGCAAGTCGCAGCAGGTCGTGCTCGATCTGTCGATCAAGGACGGCAGGGGCAATCCGGTCGGCGGTCCCAACGAGGTCTTCTATCTGCGCGGGGCCGTGCTCGACCAGTATGAGAACGGCTCGTGGGTTCGCTCGCCCGTGGAGATGAAGCGGATGACCGTCGAGCCGGGCGACGCGATGCCGTTCGGCAGGAGCGAGGGCGAGGCCGTCGACCTCGTGCAGACGATCACGCTGCGGCATGTCGCGTCGGATCGCGAGTACCTCTTCGCGGCGTGGAAACCGGTGCATCTGAAGTTCAAGCAGCCGTGCGATCTGCTGTATGACCCGGCGACCCGGACTTTCATCCGAAGCGGAGAGGCGGGCAAGTTCCAGTATGTCGTGCAGTCCATCCGTCAGGTGCGGATTCCGAATGCGCACTTTCCCCCTGCTCAGAAGGTCGTGGCGTTCGAGTCCCGTCCCGTGCGTGATCTTGCGAGGACCGTGCTGCAGGAATCCCGCATCGATCCGGACGGGCTGACGCGCGAGCAGATTCCCCTGGCGGCGCGGACGATCGAGAACTTTCTGCGAACCAACTACGACTACACGCTGGATCTCAAGCGCCCTACGGACGGGACGGACCCGATCGAGTGGTTCCTGCTCGAGGAGAAATCCGGGCACTGCGAGTATTTCGCGAGTGCGATGGTCGCGATGTGCCGGACGCTGGGGATCGACGCGCGGGTCGTGACGGGGTATGTCGCGGCCGAGTGGGTGCCCGAGTCCATGCACTATGTCGTGCGCGAGGCCAACGCCCATGCGTGGGTCGAGGTCGAGGTTCGCCCGAACATCTGGCGCACCTACGACCCGACACCGCCGGCGGACCTGATCGCGATCCACAAGCCCCGGCGCAATCTGCTGGCCCGGATCGCCCAGATGATCGATGCGATGGAGTATGTCTGGATTCGTTCGATCGTCGGTTTCGACGAGCAGGCACGGATGCGTCTGCTGGGTGGGAGTGTGCTGGACCCGGGGCTCAGCACGGACCGACGCGATCGCCCGGAAGGACCGCGGCTCGTGCTCTCGCCCCGCCGCCTTGTCAGTGCCCTGGAGCGCGGGATGCTCGCGTTTGTGATCAGTGCAGTGGTCGGCTTGGGCGCCCTGGTTGCGCTTCATGCGATCCGACGCGAACGCGGGGATGATCCGTGGGAGAGGCTCGGCGCAGACGCGGCGGCGTTGCGTGATCAGGCCGAGTGTTACCAGCGGCTGCTGGAAGCCCTGCGTCGCCTGGGCGTGCCCAAGCCCGCTCACACTCCGCCGGAGACGCACATCCGGCGGGTGCTGGGATCGGACCGGGTAGCGCATGATGCCGCCCTGCGGGTCGTGCGGGCGTTTTATCAGTTGCGCTTCGGGCACCGCCCTCTGACCGAGGGCCAGCAGCAACAGATTGCCCGGGATCTGGAGATCCTGCGTGCGCTGGATCGCGGGCGGTTCGGGTCCGAGAACCGGGGTGCGAGGGCGACCGGTTCCTGACTGGGGTATCCGAGGTGGCGCAGGCGACGGTGTCCAGGGCAACCGGGGTAAACCCGCCGGCGGTCCGCTCCGATGCTTCCGTGAGCGATCGATCCGCATTAGGGAGCGCCCATGCCTCCAAACAGATCCCGGACACAGCGATGGCGTGAGCAACTCGAACTGATCAAGGCCCGTCGGGGCGGGCTGGAGATCAGTCTGGGCAACGACGGGGGCGATGAAGCGCCGGATCTCGTCTGGCGTGTGCGGCTGCTCGATCTTGGCGGGGATCACATCCTCGTCGAAGTTCCGGGGGCCGCGGGCAGCCCGCTGCCTATCGAGGCGGGCACCCAGATCATCGTGGCGATGCAGGTGGGGCAGAATCGCTGGATGTTCGGCTCGCGTGTGCTCGAGGTCATTGATGCACCGGAGACGCCCGGCGGGCTTGCCATGCGTCTGGCGCTGCCCGATCGTGTCGAGCGCTGTCGTCGGCGCAGTTTCTATCGTGTGAGTACGGCCCATGTGAATCTGCCCGCCGTCGAGTGCTGGCCCGTGCTGGACCCGTCGACCATCGTCGCCGCCGAGTTGGCGAACAAGGCGGAGATCAAGGGTGGCGGTTCCAGCGAAGAGGCCCCGATGTTGCTTCCGGAGGTCGGCCCCTCGTTCCCCGCGAAACTGCTCAATATCTCCGGGGGCGGTGTCGGGCTGATGATCGATGCCGAAGATGCCGGCGGGTTTGATCAGTCGCGCATCCTGTGGATGCGGATCGATCTGCGTCCGCGGATCCCCGCTCCGATCGGCGTGACCGCACGGGTTGCTCACTCCCATCGCGACAGCGAGCAGAATCTCATCGTTGGGCTAGCGTTCGAGTTCCAGTTCAACCCGCCGCACCGTGCCTTTGTCGTCGATCAGATCTGCCGCTATGTCGAGGCCCATCGCACGAGTTATCCCGAGGCGGCCTGAGCGGGTCGTCGGGCTATCCTCATGCCATGGATGACCCGTTTGCGTCTCTTCCCCGCTCGTTGCGTCGGCGTGCCAGGCGTGTGCGTCTCGCAGGCGAGATTCCGGCGCTGATCGCCGTTCCCGAGCAGGACATGCCGGCGCCCGCGTGCATCTGGCTCCACGGACGGACGGTGTACAAGGAACTCGATCCGGGGCGGTATCTCCGCTGGCTCCGTTCGGGGATCGCGGCGTGTGCGATCGACCTGCCCGCGCACGGCGAGCGACTCGACGCTGAACGCCAGAAGCCCGAGCACACGCTGGATGTGCTTGCCCAGACCATCCGCGAGATCGATGTCGTCGTCGACGAACTCCGGCGAGGGTCGGCGGGTGAGGGCATCGACGCGGATCGCCTGGCACTGGGTGGGATGTCCGCGGGCGGGATGGCTGCGCTGCGCAGGCTCTGCGATCCCCATCCGTTCCGCTGCGCGTGCGTCGAGGGCACGACGGGATGGCTTACGGAGTTGTATCACCCGAGCCTGCCGGACAATCCCGGCACCCCTTGGGGTGTGCGCCACCCGCGGGAGCGGATCGCCCCACTGGATCCCATGGAGCATCTTGCGACCTTTCGTCCGATCCCGCTGCTCGTGCTGCACTCCGAGCAGGACGAGGTCGTGCCGTGGGCAACGCAGCGGGCGTTCGTCGAACGCTTGCGCGAGCACTACCGATCGCAGGGTGCGGATCCGGCGATGATCGATGTCCACACATGGGAGCAGACCGGTGCGCCCGCCGAGCACGCGGGCTTCGGGCGGTTCGCGGGAGAGGCCAAGGATCTCCAGACGGCGTTCCTTCGACGGTGGCTCATCGACGAAGCCTGACGCGGGCGCGTGCCGGGCACGCTATCGGATCGAGGCGACCTCGCGGGCTAGGGCGTCGAGGTCGCAGGTCTCGATCGCGTGGGCAAGGGCGGCGCTTGCGACACCGGAGTTCTTGAACGCGGTCTGGACTTGCTTCCACAAACGCCCGCGCGATGCCTCGCTCTCGGCGAGGAACAGTTCGCTGACGAGTTCCTGAAGGCGTGCGATGGACCGGTCCTCGAGCGTCTCGTAGTGCCTGCGGATGATTCGCTGCTGGTGCTTTGAGTATTCCCTGCCGCCCGCCACCTCGCCCCTCCCATCAGCATTGTGCATCGGGGTGCTGCGTCCCGTATCCTGCCGCCCGTGCGAATCGTGCCTCGTCCATTCCGCGATCTCGAAGATCCTCGCCAGGTGCTCGTCTGGGGCCTGTACGATCTTGCCAACCAGTCTTTCACCCTGCTGATCATCACGCTGCTGTTCTCACTGTATGTGCGCGAGGTGGTCGTCGAGGGTGGGGGCGAGCGCGGTGCGTTCGTCTGGTCGCTGATGCACGGCGGGAACCTGCTCCTGGTCGTTCTGCTCAGTCCGTTTCTGGGCGCCCTGGCGGACGCACGCGGCTGGCGCAAGCAGTTCCTCATCGGCAGCGGTGTCCTCTGTGCCTGTCTGACATGCGCGCTGGCGCTCGTCGGTCCGGGCGCCGTGCTCATGGCCGCACTGCTCTACATGCCCGCGAACATCTGCTTCCAGTTGGGCGAGAACTTTCTCGGGTCGTTCCTTCCGCTGATCGCGTCGCCGCGCCAGGTCGGGCGTGTCAGCGCCATCGCGTGGACCATGGGGTATGTCGGGGCGCTGGCGCTGCTCGTGCTGACGGCGGGGGGCATGGCGATCTTCGATCTGCGCGAGGTGGCTCAATGGCGTCCCTTCTTCGTCTTCGCGGGGCTCTGGTTCCTGCTGGGCCTGATCCCGGCGGCCATCTGGCTGCGCGACGATCCACCCGATGCCGACGCACCGTCGGCCCTCACACGCCTGCGGAAGACCCTGCAGGAGGCGGGTCGCTATCGCCAGTTGGCGCGGTTTCTCATCGCGTTCTGCATCTATAGCTTTGGCGTGCAGGTCATCGTGGGCTTTGCGTCGATCATCGCCAGCGACTTCGGTTTTCGCCAGGTTCATCTGGTGCTGTTCGTGGCGCAACTCACCGTCGTCGCGGGGATCGCCAGCGCTCTGACAAGCCGGTATCAGGATCGCATCGGTGCGAAGGCCACGATCGCCGTCTTCCTCGTGCTCTGGGTCGCCAGTGCGGGGGCGCTCATCCTGATCCGCGTCGTCTGGCAGGGGCACGGGCCGCAGTGGCCCCTCTGGATGACGGGGAATCTGATGGGACTGGCTCTGGGGGGTATCGGCACCGCCAGCCGGGCCATGGTCGCCCGCTTTACCCCTCGTCATCGCAGTGCGGAGTTCTTCGCCCTCTGGGGTGTCAGTTACAAACTTGCCGGGGCGGTGGGCGTGCTGGCATTCGGCGGGGTGGCGCGTGCGTTCGGCCAACTCGCTTCACTCGTGTTGCTGCTGGGGTTCTTCGTGCTCGGGTTTGTCCTGCTGACCCGTGTGAACGAGCGTGCCGGCCTGCGCAGCGCCCGCAGGGCACAGCGCGACCACGCGTGAATCCCCTGATCCCCGCATCGGAATCGGGCGTACAGTCTGCCATGACCAGCAACGGCACCGCCAACGAGACGCATACTCGCCCGGAGGTCGCCAGCGGGCGATTCGGGGAGTTCGGGGGCATCTTCGTGCCCGAGACGCTGGTGGGCGCTCTGACCCAACTCGAAGAGGCGTTCGAGAGGGCTCGGCGTGATGATCGCTTCTGGGAGGAACTTCGCACCCTGCTTCGCCAGTATGTGGGACGCCCCACCCCGCTGTGCCCAGCCGAGCGACTGACAGGGTTCGTGCGCGCCCGCGCCCGCCAGGGCAAGGGGGCCTCGATCTGGCTCAAGCGGGAGGACCTCGCGCACACGGGGGCCCACAAGATCAACAACACCATGGGGCAGGTTCTGCTGACCCGCCGGATGAAGAAGGACCGCGTCATTGCCGAGACCGGCGCCGGCCAGCACGGCGTCGCGACGGCAACCGCCTGTGCCCGCTTCGGCATCGCCTGCGAGGTCTACATGGGTGCCGAGGACGCCCGTCGTCAGCGGCTCAATGTCGTCCGGATGCGCATGCTCGGGGCGACCGTCCACACCGTCGATGCCGGCTCAAGAACACTCAAGGATGCGACGAACGAGGCGATGCGCGACTGGATGCAGTCCGTCGAGAACACGCACTACATCCTCGGATCGGTCGTGGGGCCACATCCCTTCCCGACGATCGTCCGGGAGTTCCAGAGCGTGATCGGGCAGGAGACCAAGGGGCAGGCGCTCCGTGCATTCTCGCGCCTGCCGGACTGCATCGTGGCCTGCGTCGGGGGCGGTTCCAACGCCGCGGGCATGTTCGCCCCGTTCATCGAGGATGAGGAGGTCCGGCTCGTCGGGGTCGAGGCCGGGGGAACGGGCGAGCAGCCCGGTCAGCACGCCGCCACCCTCGCGTTCGGGAATCCGGGGATTCTGCACGGCGCTCGCACCATCGTGCTGCAGGACGAGTTCGGACAGACAAGTCCGGTGCACTCATGCAGTGCGGGTCTGGACTATCCCGGCGTCGGCCCGGAGCATGCCTATTGGAAACAGATGGGGCGGGTCTCGTATACCCGCCGAAGCGATGCCCAGGCGCTCGACGCGTTCTCCCTCCTGAGCCAGTCCGAGGGGATCATCCCGGCCTTGGAGACCGCCCACGCGGTCGCCGAGGCCATCGACCTCGCAGCCCAGATGGAACGCGACCAGACATTGGTCATCTGCCTGTCGGGGCGTGGCGACAAGGATGTGGAAGAAGCCGCACGACTGAAGGGGATGATCGAGTCCTGAATAAGGCTCTCCGGGATCGTCCCGCTCTGGGGGGAGGCGTGGGACTCAGCGGCCCAGCAAGCCCCGGATGGGCCGCAGGAGCGGCTTGAGCATCTCGCGGACCAGGGCAAGGCGGATCCGCGAGCGCAGACGCCGCAGGCCGGGGTCCTCGGGGTTGATGGCCAGTCCCCGGCGCAGCCAGTATCGTGCCCGCACCCAGCATCCTCGCAACAGGCTGGCGTAGGCGAGGTTATGCGCCGCCAAGAAGTTGCGCGGGTCCAGTTCGATGGATCGGGTCGCCGCTTCCACGCCCTCATCGAGGTCGCCGCTGAGGAAGAGCGTCACGCTCAGCAGATGCCAGCAGGCGGGATCCTGCGGGCGGCGTTCGACCAGCGTGCGTGCGACGGGTCGTGCCTCGCGGGCGAGGCGGGCGTCTACGAGGAGTTCGACCAGTTGGCGGAGCGACTCGTCGTCGAATCGGTCTGGAGTGTCCGCGAAGTCCCGCAGGTCCATCCGGAGCAGGCGTTGGGCGGGCTCGGTGTCGCCGCTATGGACGCCGTCGAGGATCAGTCCTGCGACGCGTCTGCGGGCCTCTGCGTATCCTGCATCGAGACGAAGGACCACCTCGAACCGGCGAAGCGCCGTTCCCAGATCGCCCCGGCGGGCGGCAAGATCGCCCAGCGCAAAGTGCGCATCGATGTGATCGGGCTGGAGTTCCA
Organism: Phycisphaerales bacterium; assembly: GCA_015492715.1. GTDB lineage: Bacteria > Planctomycetota > Phycisphaerae > Phycisphaerales > UBA1924 > S146-42. Next base: position 8,662 of record WGEO01000287.1, read on the forward strand.
AGACCCGGCGGAACTTCTCGTCGGCCTCGTCCAGACGCCCCATCTGCACGAGCAGGTCACCGAGGTCCAGAAGCACCTCGAGATCGCCCGGATCGTCCCGAAGCGCCCGCATGTACAACTGACGGGCGCGTTCGTGGCGGCCGGTTCCGGCCATGGCCTCGGCAAGCCGCGCGTGCAGGCGGGGAAGTGTTCCATCCAGACGGGTGGCCTCTCGCAGGCACCAGAGGGCTCGCTCGAACGCGCGCCGATCCAGCAGCGCCTCGCCCATCTCGAAGTACAGGTCCGCTCGTTCGGGGTCCAGCCCCTGGGCGAGGTAGAACATCGTCTCGGCCTGCTCGTGATCGCCCAGACGGGAATAGGCCCGGATCCTGTGGATGTAACTGCTGGGATCATTCGGAGCCAGGCGTTCGGCCTGCTCCAGCCAATGGATGGCTCGCGAGGCGTCATCGGCATCGAGGGCATTCACCCCCGCCAGCAGGGCAGCCTGAGCGTCCTCGGGGTTCAGTTCGACCACACGGGCGAAGGCCCTGGATGCCTCGGCATGGCGTCCGGCGGCCTCGAGCGTCAGGGCGAGATTGAAATGCCACTCGGCCTGGTAGGGATCCGACGCCAGGGCGGCTCGAAGTTCACGCACCGCATCGTCCCAGCGCCCCTGCTCGTAGAACTGGTGCGCTCGTTCGACATGGTTTTCGGCTTCAAACCACTCGCTCATGGTCGGTCCTGCGCCGATACCTCTGTGAACCCCGTACCCCGTGCATCGTACGCGAAGCGGGGGATCGCTTCAATGAATGGACTCGGGTAGGATTGGGACGATTCCGCATGAGCCATCGCGCACGCACGCATCGCGTCTCCATCTTCGCCCTCATTCCGGCATCGCTCCTGATTCTCGGACCCGCCGCAACATATGCACAGCAGGAGTCCGCCGGTGATCTGCCGCCTCCGCACACGCCGGATGTCGACCCGGTCACTGAGGCCGAGCGGATCCTTCTGGACCGATCCCAGCCGCAGGAGGTCCGAGTCGAGGCGGCTCGGACGCTCTTGGAGCGGGAACCGTTCAGCGGCGAGGTCCTGCTCAGCGATCTGCCGGCCGTACGAGAGCATCCGATTGCCCGCGTCCTGCTCGATGCGAGTGATCCGCAAGGGCAGGAGAGTGTGCTCCGAGCGATCGGGGGGCTCGTGCCGGCACCCAGATTGCTCTGGCCGATCGTCGCGCAGGCCACGGGAGACGATCCGCCGCTGGCCCCTGAGGTGATCGTGAGAGCGGTGGCGGCGTTCGGGACCGGCGATGCGGCGGTCTCCCTGTTTCGCATGTGCGATCCCGCCCGCCCCGAAGATGTCCGGGTCGCAGCGAGCCGAGCGGTCGGCGAGATGGTGGGAGAGCGATTCGCCTCGCCCGAGGCCGCGTGGGGGTGGTATCAGCAACGGCGGGACTGGCCCCGTCTGCAGTGGACGGACCTCCTCCGGCGTGTCCGGGAGGCGCGACTGCACGAGGCCCTGGCGCGGGCCGAGAGCACCGAACGCCGGCTCGTTGCCATTGCCAGGCGGCTCTGGGTGCGTACTCCGGAGGAGGAACGGACGCCCACGCTGGACGAGTTTCTGAGTTCGTCGATCGAGCCCCTGCGGGCGCTTGCGATCGAACTGATCCGGGAACAGATCGCCTCCGGACGCCCGATTGCCGAGTCGACGATCGCCATCGTGCTGGATCAACTGGACAGCCCGCAGGCCCGCGTCCGTGCGGATGCGGCAATCCTGGTGGCACAGGCCGCTCCACAGAGTGCGGGAGCACGCGTCCTGCGGGCGCTCCAGAGAGAAACGGACGCGCGTGTCGCCGAGCAGTTACTCATGGCGATCGCTCGCTGGCCGTCGCCCGAGGCCGTCGAGCCGACACTCCGATGGCTGGCCGGCGGGGGAAGGGTGTCGCTGGCGGCGGCCGAAGCAGCGGCGGTGCTCCAACGCGAAGGGTTGCTCGCAGGCGATGAGCAGATAGCTCGACTCCTGGGCACGCTCCGGGCGCTCGATGATGCTGCGATCAACGGCGGGGCCTGTCGCCTGCTGGTCGAACTCGGCGATGCCCAGGACCTCGCACGGGTCATCGGATTCCTGTCCTGCGAGCGGGCATCACTTCGCCTCGCCGCAGCTCAGGCACTCGTCTCGAGTCCGTCGGCGGTCGATGCCCTGCTGGAGGCTGCACACCGTGATCAGAATCTTGCTCCCCCGGCCATGCGTGCCGTTCTCCTGCACCGCCGGGACGAGTCAGGGATCCGGGATCTTCGGGGGCTGGAGGCGATCGCGTCGGAGGAAGCCGTTGCCGCCCAGCGTGAGATCCTCGCCGAACTGGCCCTGGAGCCGGCCTTGCGTCTCGCGCAGGCGTATCGGACAGACGCATGCCGATTCGCGGACGATCTGCAGGTCATCGTCTCGGCAGAGCAGGCACGACGAAGTGCAGCCCGGGACGCAGCCTCGCCGGGCGATGAGATGGAACCGCCAGGCGGTGGCGGCGATGATACGAATGGGGCTGCCCCAGTTGCCGACGAGCGTCCCGCAGAGGGAGACCTGCTCGATCGTGCACGCATCGACCTTGCGTCGGCCCTGCTGGCCTGTGGGCGGCCCGAGAGCGCCCTGCAGGCACTTGCCGGGCTGGCGGATGACTTCGACCAGGTCGCGCCGCTTCGTGCCCGGGCTCTGATCCGCCTCGGGAATCTCGAGGAGGCGATGCGACAGAGCCGAGACGCGTCGCTCTGGCTCGATGAGTTGCTGCATGCCGGCGGTCAGGAGCGTGAGACGGTCCTGGCCTCGTTCATCCTCGATCACATGGGTGGCGATCTCAGCGAGGAACAGATCGCGGCCGTGCGGAGGGCCGCGCCACCGGCACCGGATACGGAACAGCCGGGCTCCGGGGGAGCCTCTGACGAGGCGGAGAGCGCAGATGCTGGAGGCGGTGGGGGCGGCGAACAGGAAGGCACGGCAAAGCAGCCTCCCGGTTAGTCTTCGTTTGCGGCAGGAGCAGTGCGCGTCAGCCTGCGGAGTGCGACCCGCACGGGCCCCAATCGGTCGGTATCACCATCGCTGCGCCGTTGCCTGCCGGGGAGCATGGCAGCCACCCGGGCCGGCTCCAGGGGCTCTGCACCGTCGAGGCATGCCTCGAAGAACGCATCCCAATCGCGATCGGCGAGCCGGACCAGACGCGTGGGACGGACCATCGGCGACTGCGGAACGACGCCCGTCAAAGCCTCGTAGCCCAGGCGGAGGATCGAGAGAATCTCATCGTTCCGGGATCCCTCATCGTCTGCATCCGCATAGATGGCTCGTGAAAGCCCGTAATGTTCGATCAGCACGCATCCGCTTCGATCGATCAGCACCTCGTCGGGATCGAGTGCTCCGTGGTACAGGCCATGGTCGTGCGCGTACGCCGAGGCATCGAGCAGGTGCTCGAGCAGGCGGAGAGCCTCGAACTCGCTCAGGCGTCCGCCCTTCTGATCCAGCAGCGTGCGCAGGGTCAGGAGTCCATCGTGGCTTCCCGTATAGGGTGTGACCGCGTGCGGACGCCCCAGCGCGCCGAAGGAGAACTGCTCGACCCGGAGCAGGTGAGGATGATCGAGTCGGGTCAGGGCTTCCAGGGCACTCGTGAACCGACGGCGTTCGACACGATCTCGGCAGACCTGGAACCGATGGACGACATGGCTCGTCTGGCGACGCACATGAAGGGCCAGGAATCGCTCGCCAAGTGTGCTGGGCGCAAGCGGGCGGATCAGGCGATAAGGCCCGAAGAACGCCGCCTGTGCGTGCTTGTGCATCCGAAGATCCCCATCCGGGAAGAGTCCGTGCGTCCTGCCGGAGGGCGCCCGCCCTCGATCTTCCCGTACCCTGTTTCCCCATGCCATGTCCGGGCTCGTCCCTGCCCCATGGGGATGATCTGAAGGCCCGTATGATAGTCCGTCAGGGCAACTATCGGTTCACGATCGGTCTCGAACGCCAGCAACCACGCGAGGAGCCATCCAAATACCTAACACGGTACGCCTGTCGCGTGACCCCATGCTGCTCCGTTACGATGGGCGCATGGGCAGGATTTTGACCGTCATCGTCGCGATTGCAGGTGCCTTGGCAGTGGGCACCATGGCAGGGCCGCCCAACATCGTCGTCATTCTGGCCGACGATCTGGGCGCGTATGAGCTCGGCTGCTATGGGCAGAAGAAGATCCGCACGCCGAATATCGACCAGATTGCGGAGCGAGGTATCCGGTTTGAGCGGGCCTACTCGGGATCGACCGTCTGCGCCCCGTCGCGGGCCGTGCTTCTGACGGGCAAGCACACCGGACACTGTGCCATCCGGGGGAACAGGGAAATCGGAGGCTGGGGTCCCGAGGAGCCCGAGGGGCAGTGGCCGCTCCCTGCCGATGAGGTCACGCTGGCCGAGGTCCTGCGACAGGCGGGCTACTACACGGCCGCGTTTGGCAAGTGGGGAC
>WGEO01000288.1 GCA_015492715.1 Phycisphaerales bacterium
GGATGGTCGTGGACCATGCTGCTGCTCCCGAGGCGTTCAGTCCGTCGAGGCGTGAGGAGGCAGCCCGGCGCTGGCAGCGGTTTCTCGACGGGCAGGGGGCACGCGACAGCGATGAACTCAACAGGCGTCACCGGCGAGGGCTCACCCCCTATCGCGTCGAGACGCGGGGGCGGTCGCCGCTGTTCGGTGTGCTGCATTACGCGGGGCGTCCCGTGCGTGAGGGATTGGTGTTGTGTGATGTCATCGCGGTGCCGATCGCAGTCGACGGCATGGACGACGACCGGGACTTCCTCACGACCGTCTCGGTGAGTCGGCACGAGGCGGCGGCGATGCTCGCTGCACGCCTCGGGCAGCGTGTGGTCGTCGAGGATGGGAATGACGAGGACGGGATGATGGCGATGGTTCCGCCGGTGGGAGAGCAGGGGCGCCCGCTCCTTCTGGTCCTGCGGCGTCTCGGCGAACTCGCAGACCTTCGGGCGCTGGCCCCGGCCTTGCGTGCGATCCGGGGATTGGCGTCGGCACCGGCGGCGGATGCGACGATCGGGCAGGTCCGTGCGCTGGCGATGGGGCGGGCAGCGGTGGTGGGGGCACCATGACTTCGATGCAGTCCCATCGTCCGATGACGATCAAGACGCCGCTGCGTGGTGTCGATCACGATCAGTTGTTCGTGCGAACCTTTCGCGGACACGAGCGGCTCGGGCGGTGCTTCGAGTATGAGGTCGAGTTCCATACCGAGGATCTGGCGATTCCGTTCGAGGAGATGCTCGGCGGGAATGTCACGGTTGCGGTTGCCCGCACGGATGTCGAACGGGACGACGCGGAGCCCAGATACTTCAATGGCTTCGTCTCGCGCTTCGCGCAGATCGGCTGGGAGGGGCGCCGCATGGTGTATCGCGCGACGCTCGTGCCCTGGCTGTGGTTCCTCTCGAAGGCGGTCGACTGTCGTGTGCATGCGCCGCGCGAAACCAGCCCGATGAAGATCCCCGATCTGATCAAGGATCTGATCCGCGAGCATGGTCTCGGCGAGGTGAGCGACCGTCTGAAGAAGTCGTACCGTCCGTGGGACTTCGTCGTCCAGTACAACGAATCGTACCTGGACTTCTTCATGCGTCTGATGGAGCACGAGGGCTTCTACGGCTTCTTCGAGCACACGAACGGGCGTCATGATCTCGTGCTCGCGGATGATCCGCTGTCGCATGAGCCGCTCGATCCGGGCGACGCACCGATTCCGCTCTACAGCGAGGGGCATGGCGGCGCCCAGGTCGGATGCATCCGCGAGTGGCAGCCGGTCAAGGAGTTTCGCTCGGGCAGGTACTCGTCGCGCGACTACAACTACGAGAAGCCGCGTGCGGTGAGTGAGACGGCCTCGGCGGAAAAAGAAAAGCCGGGGACCTATCCGAACGACACGCTGGAGGTCTACGAATATCCCGGTGGGTTTCGCGAGTCGAGCGAGGGCGGCGAATACGCCAAGCGGCGCATCGAGGACCTGCAGGGCGGGTACCTGATCTGTCGGGGGCACACGGATCATCGGGGAGTCGGGGTCGGGTACCGATTCGAACTGGCGCTTCCCAACGATGTTCCCGAGGTCTACCACGACGACTTCAAGGGGCGGTATCTCGTGACCGAGGCGATCTACGAGGTCCACAACCCGGAGGGTGAGTCCGGGCAGGCGGCGCCCGAGGGGCCCAGCTATACCTGTCGGTTTGCCGCCATCCCCGCGGACACGCCGTTCCGGCTCGAACGCATCACGCCGCGCCCCGTGGTGAAGGGTCCGCAGACGGCCGTCGTGGTGGGTCCCAAGGGCGAGGAGGTCCACTCGGACAAGCAGGCCCGCGTGCGCATCCAGTTCCACTGGGACCGTGACGGGCAGTACGACGAGAAGAGCTCGATCTGGGTGCGTGTGGCACAGTCGATGGCCGGCAAGGGCTGGGGCCATCAGTTCACGCCGCGCGTCGGACACGAGGTCATCGTCAGTTTCCTGGAGGGCGATCCGGACCGCCCGATCGTCACCGGCTGCGTGTACAACGCCGAGAACCCTCCGCCATACGACCAGGGAGCCCAGCCGACCGTCAGCACGATGAAGAGCAACTCGTCCAAGGGCGGCGGGGGGTTCAACGAGTTGCGGTTTGATGACAAGAAGGGGGAGGAGCAGGTCTTCCTGCACGCCGAGAAGAACTATGACCAGCGGGTCAAGAACAACCGCTTCGAGACGATCGGCAACGACCGGCACCTCATCGTGCATCACGACAAGTTCGAGAAGGTCGAGAACGACCGGCACGAGATCGTCGAGCGGCATCACATGGAGAAGATCGCCGGCGATCGCAACCTCAAGGTCGAGGGCAAGGAGGCGATCGAGATCACCGGCACGCGGTCGCTCAAGGTCAAGAACGATGTCATCGAGGTGTTCACGAAGAACCAGTCGACGGTCGTGTCGAAGAACCTGTACATCAAGGCGGACAACATCTGCATCGAAGCGATGACGAACATCACGATCAAGGTCGGCCAGTCCTTCATCGCCATCGAGAAGGGCGGGATCAAGATCGGAACGAGCGGCGATATCGCGCTGGACGCCAAGAAGAATATCACGAGCAAGTCCCTGGCCAACACGACGATCAAGGCCACGGGCAACTGTGATGTCAAGTCCACGGGGATGATGACGGTCGAGGGAACGGCGCCGACCACCGTCAAGAGCAACGCGATTCTGACGGTGCAGGGAGCCCTGGTCAAGATCAACTGAGCACCATGACACCCAAGAGCGGAAAGGCAGGCAGCATCGTCGCCCCGGCAGAGCCGGAGGAGGCGATCGGTGCGGACAGCGCCGAGGCGGGCGAGGTCGCCCAGACGCCCGATCCGGAGAAGATCAAGCGCAAGCAGGCGACGCTTGGCTCAGCCGAGGCGCCGCCGCCGTTCCGTCCGAGCCATGAGGCCGTCAAGACGCACTGGATCGAGATCGAGCTCGTCGATGAGAACGGCGACCCCGTGGCGGGCGAGGCCTACGAGATCACGATGCCCGACGGCAGCGTGGCCAGCGGGACGCTGGACGACAAGGGGCGTGCACGACACGACAATATCCCGGTCGAGGGGACCTGCAAGGTGACCTTTCCGAAACTGGACAAGGACGCGTGGGAGAAGGTGTAGGCGCAAGGGGAGAGGCAAGGCATGGCGTCAGAAGAACTGCCTGTGGGCAAGGACGGATTCTCCGGTGAGGAAGAACAGGTCGATCTGCAAGACGACGAGGATGAGCTGGAATCGGAGGCCAACAACCCTGAAGTTGATAAGGACGACATTACCGTGGTTGCGTTCGTTGCTCGCCGTATGTTGAATACGGTGGACACGAGGCCGGGCGGGTACGCGTGGTTCAGCGCCTGAGAGAGAAGCCATGAGCTATCCGGAAGGAATCGGGCTGCGATACCATGATTATGGACCGATCCGCATTGTAGAGATTGCGGATCTGTTGCCCAAGAGCTCCAAGAAGAGCTATAAAACGCGGAACGAATGGGCGATCCGGAAGATCTTGATTCATCATCACGCCGGATCGGCCAAGTCCACTGCGGACAAGCTGGACAATGGTGTACCTAAGTCGTGTAAGGCAACAGCGGACTTTTTCGTCAACGAAGACAACCCGGCAAAGGCAGGTATTCAAGGTCGTGGGTGGCCCGGATATGCATATCACTACGATATCGGATATGGTGAGGATCGAGCGGCTGGGAAAGATCTGGTCTATCAGACACAGCATCCTAACAGAATCAGCTATCATACCGGCGCCGGGCAGAATGAGATGGGTATCAGCATTTCCCACATGGGGTCGATGCGGCACATTGGAGCCCCGCGTGGGGCGAGCTACAGCCCCGACGAGGGCAGGCCACATGAGTCACAGAAGCGGGCACTCCCAGCCCTTACGGACTATCTTCAGGAGAAGTACGGAATCTCTGACCTGCATGTGCAGGGGCACTTCCAGCACAGAAAGCCGGCATGTCCGGGATGGGATATTGAATTCTGGATCATGCAACGCGAGGAGCGTCCGCGCCGTGAGGGACGCGCCTTCTGCTGGCCGATCGCGCCGGGGAAGAAGGATGAAGCGACATTTTTGACGACATCAGGCCAGGATGCGGTGGTTGCGCGTGATCTGATGCGCAGTAATCTCCGGGGTGGATCAGGATTCTTCCCGTTCGGAAGGCGATTCCTGTGGCACGACGGCGTGCATCTTTTCCCGGTATCAGGGGCAGGCGCAAATGTATATGCTGTCCGAGATGGTTGGGTTGTCGGGGCGCGTCTGAACAAGAATGTCGTGCTCGATGGCCGGGATTATGGAAGCGCATCCTTCGTTCTGGTTCTGCATGAAGATCCCGGCTTGTACGATCCGCTCGATTCCCGGACCCATGGTAGTCGGAGAAGACCGGAGCCAATCAGATACTATTCACTCTACATGCATCTGGCTCCTTTGGACGAATCCATCGCATGGGTCGCGCGATTGAAGGAGCGTGATCGTGAACGCTACGATGAGATGACGGCAGCCCCACATGTGGGTTTCAATGTCGCCGGTGTATCGATACCCGTGAAGGCGGGAGAAGTGATCGGGAAGGTTGGCGTGTACAATCCATTCGCCGCCCGGAGCCCGAATCTGAAGGTCGCCGATGATAGGGTCTTTGATGCCAGCAGCAAGCCCGCGCTGCATTTCGAGATGTTCTTTCGTGATCACTTGGTCAAGCGGTTCGATCCGGACAGGGAGCTACATAAAACAATAACAATCAGAGACAGCGATCGTGATGCGATCGCAGATAACATTGTTCAAAAACTGTCGAAGCTGAGTGGGTTTGGTGACGAGATGGTTGATCACCTCAAGAGTGCGGTAGAGGCGGCAAACGAGATCGATCCCGGATACGAGGATCCCTCTGCGTGGACGGTGAA
>WGEO01000289.1 GCA_015492715.1 Phycisphaerales bacterium
CCACGAGCGCGTCCGCAGGGCGGTGCAGGACATTCCCATGAAGATCGGTGCGTGGACGGGGCGGGATGTGGAACCGATGCCCTCGGCCATCGATCTGCTCGATCCGGTCGTCATCCTGCAGCGGCGTTATGTGCATCCGAAGACGCAGGACGCGGTCAGTCTGCTGATCGTCTACTGCAAGGATGTGCGTCGTCTCTTCGGACACTACCCGCCGAACTGCTATCCAAGCGCGGGGGGTTGGTCGCTGTCGCAGATCGAGGATACCGAGGTCCCGCTTCTGGGAGGTATGCAGCCCGCCGTCGAGTATGCCTTTCGGCGCGACAGTGCGGGGATCGCGCGTGATCTTTCCGTGCTCAACTTCATGGTGTCGCCATCGCGTACCCGCCCGATCGTGCGGGGCATGGACGAACTGATGGCATCAAGCCCCAGCCGACTGACGCCGGGGCTTGGAGCGGGCCAGGTGCAGATCCTGGGCCTCGACAAACTGGATGCGCCTCTGCGAGAGCAGACACGAAACGAGTTCTTGCGAGCGATCGAGCCGGCGGTGCGGGTGATCGCCGAGGGAGTATCTTCATGACCCCGAGCCGAATCGATCCCATGTTCGCGGCCCACGGCACGCAGATGCCGACGCCCGAAGAAGACGGCCATACCGATCTGGTCAGGCTCGTCCGGCGGGTCATGCGGGGGCGGATTCTGATCGCCATCGTGCTGATGCTCGGTCTGGGCATCCCGAGCGCGATCTTTGGATATACACGAGCCACGCCCGTGTATCGCAGCATCGGCCAAGTGCATGTGCGTCCGCTGATCAAGCCGGTGCTCGACGAGCGTGCGGGCAATCAACTGCCGCCGATGTTTGCATCGTATGTCGCGGCCCAGGCCTCGCTGCTTCGCAATCCCCGCACGCAGGCGATCGCACGGGCCATCCTGCAGGATCCCGATGATCCCATCTGGTCGCGGGATGGGACGCCGCCCACGCAGGCCGAACGCGAGGCCATGGCACAGGCCGCGTCTCCAGCGGCGATGCGCAAGGGGCTGCGGATCATCCATCGCGGCGGCGAGGAGGTCATCGAGATCTGGTATCTGCACGAGAATCCGCTCGCGGCCCGCCTCGGTGTGCAGGCGCTTCTGGCGGCCTACGAGCGGAACTTCCTCGAAGACGAGCGTGAGGCCGAGAGCGCCCGTCTGGATGTGCTTCAGGAACGCTATGACAAACTTGACGGGGAGGTGCGCACGGCCCAGTTGGATATCGATCGTCTGAGCGAACAGTATCTGACGGACGATCTCAGGCCTCTGATCCAGGCCCGGGTCGAAGAACTGGCACGCCTTGATCTGCGATTGCGGGAGTTGGAGGACCGGATCATGGAAGTCGAGAACCTCGGCCCGGTTGCTCCTGCCGATGAGGGACAGACGCCCGACTCCCTGGAGCAACTGGATGCGGAGGTTCTGGCGCTGCGAGATCAGGAGCTCGCCCGTCTGATCGCCCAGCGAGACGCCGCTCGGTCCCAGATCGAATCGATGAGCGCACAGTTCGGACCCCAGCACCTGACGATGCGCCAGCTGCGGGCGGAACTCGCGTCGCTCGAGGGACGCGTCGCGGCACGGGCCGAGCAGGTCCGGGATGCGATCCTGAGCGGACAGGTCGAACTGCGTGGCCCGAGCGAGATGCTCCCGATGAGCCTCGAACTGCTCCGGAAACTGCAGGGGCAGTACCGGGAGTTGCGAGCGAAGACCGAGGAGGAACTCAAGCGGCTGAGCCAGCACGACCAGCAGATCCGGGCGAGGAAACGCCAACTGGCCGATCTGATCGCCAAGCGTGACGAGGCCGCCGAGGCCCTGGAGCGGATCAGCCTGCAGGAGAAGGCGGGGAACAAGATCGGGTATGTGCGGACGACGGCGGCGAGCGAGCCCGAGTTTCCGTATGCGGACAAGCGCAAGGCGTATGCGCTCATGGCGGGTGGAGCCGGCGCCGCTGCGGGCCTGGGCATCGTGGTGCTGTGGGGGCTCATGCACCGCAAGTATCGCTACATCGAGGACCTGAGCGAACCGAGCTTTTCTGCTCCGTTGCTGGGCTGTCTGCCGGACCTCTCGCGTGTGCATCCCGAGCACGACGAGGTCACGGCATGGAGCATCCATCAGATCCGCAACCTGCTGCAGGCCCGCGCTCCGGGCGATGAGGGGCGGGGAAGTGTCTTCTGTGTCACCAGCCCGCAGTCCGGAGATGGCAAGACCAGCCTGGCGCTGGCGCTTGCCATCAGTTTCGCCAAGGGTGGCAAGCAGACGCTCATCGTCGATCTGGACCTCGTCGGTCGGGGACTCACGAAGCAACTCCGACTGACCGAGGCGCCCGGCGTGCGCGACGCCATCGGGAATGAGAAGGTCAACGGCGAGATCCATCCCACGCAGATCGATGGGCTGAGCGTGTTGCCGGCGGGAGCCGCCGAGCAGATCGATGAGGCGAGCCTCTCGCGAGACCGGATCGAGGGGGTTCTCGCCCCGCTGCGCGAGCGATTCGCGGCGATCATCGTCGATACCGGGCCGGTGCTGGGGAGCCTGGAAGCGAATCTCCTGTGCCCGCTCGTCGACAGCGTCGTCCTGACCATCACGCGTGGCGAGAGCGAGGAACTCGTCGAGACCTCGCTGCAGCGGGTCCGCTGGCTCGGCGCCCAGAGCGTGGGGCTCGTGTTCAACCGCGCAAGCCGGCGCGACATGGAGCACAGCCACTCGCACTCGCTGAACATGTCCATGCGATCGATCGGCGATGTGGATGCGCGACGCAAAGGACGCCCGGGGCGACCGGCGGCTCTCCTCTCGGCCCTGGGGGCGAAGGACGCGTTTCCGGATGAGACGAGCCGTCGTGCGGGCCGCAGGCGGAAGAACCGAAGAAACAGAAAGGGCGCAGGGGGGTGATCGTCTCACGCCAGGGGCTCGAGGAGGACCGGCAGATGGCGGCTCGGGGCGGCCTGCGCCGCTGCTTCGGTTTCCACACGACCTCGCTGCATGATCGCTACTGGGCGTCACGACGGGTCCAGGTCATTCGGCGGGGCGAACGCGAGCCCGTCGTCGATGGACCGGCGCTGTACCTGCTCATCGAGCCTGCGGACCTCGTGTTCTTCGACCCCCGTGAGGTTGCCCGCCGATTGCAGCAGACACGAGCACGCCTGGCCCGCCTTCGCCTCCGGATGCGGTCGATGCACGAGGAGACACCGGAGATCGTCGAGACCGACGCCGATGGCACCCTCGCCTCGATCCATCGAAGATACGACGCACGCACCGATCTCAGCACGCGAGCCTTCATGACGGCCGACGCACGCCTTGCGAAGGCATGGAGTGTCGCCGGCTCCCGTCGCGACGCGATCCAGACGCTGGATGTTCTGCTCGACCGGGGCGACCGTGCATCGCTGGTCGTCGATGCCCGCGTCTATCGGAACGACGATCCCGATGCCTGCGAACGCGCGCTGAGGCGTCTGGTCCGTGTCTGGAGCCGTGTGGGCTCCGTCATTCCCGATGCCTTCGAACTGCGACCGGGAGTCTGGGTCCACCGTACGGTCTCTCTGGATGAACATGCGCAGATCGTGCCCCCCGTCTGGATCGGGGCAGAGGCTCGGATCGAAGCGGGCCAGTCGGTCATCGGCCCTGCGATCGTGCCCGATCAGATCGAGATTCCCACGCCCGAGGGAGGAATCGACTGGGGCATGCTGCAGGCTCCCAGATGGAAACTGACACCTCCGCTGGGGAAGCGTGCGGCGAGGCGAATCTCCAAGCGAGCCTTCGATATCGTCTTCAGTCTGGGCGTGCTGGCCGCAACGCTTCCGCTGTATCCGATCATCATGCTGGCCATCATGATCGAGGACGGCTGGCCGGTCTTCTTCGCCCATACGCGTCAGACCATGCACGGCAAGCCGTTCCCCTGCCTCAAGTTCCGGACCATGTGCAAGGATGCCGAACGCATCAAGCAGGAAATCCTTCGCAAGAACGAGGTCGATGGCCCCCAGTTCTTCGTGAAGGATGATCCCAGGGTGCTCCGCGTGGGGAAGATCCTGCGTCGCTATCAACTCGACGAACTCCCGCAGTTCATCAATGTGCTGCTCGGGCACATGAGCGTCGTCGGGCCTCGTCCCAGTCCGGACAACGAGAACCAATACTGCCCGACCTGGCGGGAGATGCGTCTGGGTGTCCGTCCCGGCGTGACGGGGCTGTGGCAGGTGAAACGCACACGCGAGCCGGAAACCGATTTTCAGGAATGGATCCGATACGACCTGGAGTATGTCCAGCACCAGTCCTGGCGCATGGACATCTGGATCATTCTGCAAACGATCAAGCGGATGATCGGAGGCTGAGTCATGGGCATGTCGAGCCGCGCCAAGAAGCGTTTGTTCCTTCTGCTCGCTGTTGCAGTTGTTGTCGGGATCGCCCTTCCCGGAGCCTACATGCTGCGCCGGGCACAGAAGCGAGCAAGCGTCGAACAGGCCCTCGCGGAAGGGCTGGCGGCCCACGAGGCGGGGAATCACGCCGAAGCCGTCCGCAAACTGAAGTACTTCATCGGAAACCGGCGGAATAACGGAGAGGCATATCTTGCACTCGCACGGAGCCTGAGCGCCCTCCCGACAGACTCGGCTCGTCCGCTCCTCGAGGCCGCCGAGTATGCCAAGGCCGCAGCGGCCCGCCTGGAGGGGGACCTCGAGCCGCGCGAACTCGTGCTGGACCTGTATGCGAAGGTCGGACGCATCAACGAGGCCCTCATCGCCGCACGCGAGGTGCTCAAGGTCGATCCGACCAACTACAAGGCGCTGGCGCTTCGGACCCGGATGCTGATCACGCTGCGCAAATGGGAGAGCGATGCCCGTCAGGGCGTGATGGGTGCCAAGGAGGCCGCCGACGAACTCGTCGCGGCATATCCGGACGATCCCGACGCCCAGATCATGTGGTTCACCACCCGCCTTGCCTCGCCGGGCACGCGTGAGGGCGAACGCCCGCAGGACCTCATCGCAAGGGCGCACGAACTTGCGCAGCGCGACGACGACATTCGCTACGCGGTCATCGCCGCGTGGGTCCTCGAACGCCAGGACAAACCGGAAGAGGCGGCGTCGCTCCTGGCCTCACGCGTCGTCGACATGCTGGACAGGCCCGCCGCACTCGAGACACTCACGCCCGCGACACTCGAGGCCACGATCGACGCGATCCAGGGCCTCAGCGTGGTTTCTTCGGAGCACCGTGAAGACCTCGACCGGGCACGCGAGCATCTGCTGGCAGCGGCGAGCCGTACCCCCGCCACCGCGGAGACGGCCTCGCTCATCCTCGCACGCGAGGCATGGAAGAACGGAAACATCGACGAAGCCCGGCGCTGGGCACGGACAGCTCTGGAAGCATCGACGCTCTCCAGCGACGCGGCACTGGGCTGGGCGCTGCTGACCGATGACGGGGAACTCCGGGACACCCTCGTCGAACGCTTGCAGACGCGTGGGACACCCGCGGCCGACTTCTACCTCGCGATCCACAAGGCCGCACAACTCGCCCAAGACGGGCGATTCGATGAACTGGAGGCCCTCGTCGCACCGCAGATCGAGGAGGGCCCCGAGCCGTGGCTTGCACTCTATACCCTTGGGCGTGCTCGACTGGCACGCGGCGATACCCTGGGAGCAATCGAGGCCTTCGAGGCGTCCATCGATCCTCAGCATTCCCCCTCCGGGCCGTGGTTTGCCGCGGTCAGTGCCCTTGCCGAAACGCTCGCACAGACAGGGCGATACGACGATGCATTCGAGTTCGCCAAACTCTCTCTGCTCTTTCCCGACAGGGCCGGCACACCGGGTGCGCTGCTGACCAGCGCCTGGGTGCTCGCACGCAGCGATGCACTGACCCCACGCGATCGAGACCTCCTGCGCCAACAGGCGGACGCCTGGGCCCAGAGCCCGGCCTCCTCGGACTGGGAACGCTCGCTGGCGGTCCGCATCGCGGTCATGCTCAACGATTCCACACGCGCGATCAACGCCGCACGCCGTCTGCTCGAGAGCGACAACGGCGAAGCAATGGCCGAAGCCGCCCGTGTCCTTGCCGATATCGATATCGAACTCGCACGCACGCTGATGGATCGTGCCCTGGAACTCTCAGGAGTCACCCCCACGACCGTCTATGCCAATGCGACGGTCCTTGCGAGGGAACAGGGGCCGTCAGCCGGCGTGGCTTTCTTCGATTCGGCGCTGGCAGATGCCGACGACGGGGCTCGTTCCGAACTCCATCGCCTCCGGCGTGCATTCCTCGCCGAGTTCCTGCCCGAAGAACTCGAAGATGACCTGATCCGACTCGCGGAAGAGGCGCCGGACGATGCCCAGGCCCAACTCGCGGCTCTGGAAACCCCCTCACTCTGGCAAGATCGTGAGCGCAGCCGCCGGACGATCGACCGTCTGCGTGCCGCACTGGGAGACGATGCGCCGACCTGGCGCCCCTACGAGGCCCGCTGGATCCTCATGTTCGACCCGGACCGCGCCGAGCAGATCGCCGAACTGCTTCGGCCCCTGCTGGACGATCCCGAACCCGATCAGCGTGTGCTGGTCCTCGCCGCCGAGGGGAAACTCGCGGAACTCGAGTCGGCCCGCCAGAGCGATTCTCCCGATCCCCAGACGATCGCCCGCCTGCGCAACGAGGCGATCGATCTCTATGAGCGGGCCGGTGCGATGACGAGCACGGACGCGACGATCGCCCTGCGGATCGCCCAGGCCCTCCAGCGCTTTGGGCGAGTCGAGGAGGCGGGCGTGCGCCTCGACGCAATCCGCCGGATGCGATCGCTGACACGAGAGCAACGCGACACCTTGGCACACCTCCTCGCCAACCAGGGACGATTCGCAGATGCCGCAGAGGTCTTCGCCGAGGGCCTGTCCGAAAACGACGGGCCACGATGGGCCCGCCTGGCGTATCTGCGTGCGCGGGCCGGCGACATGATCGGCGCGATGGAGGCCGCCGAGCGTGCCGCTCTTGGCGACGAACTGGCCCCACGAGATCTGCTCGAACTGGCAGTCCTGTATCATCGGGCGGGGCGTGAGTCGGACGCAGAGCGTCTCCTCGCGCGTGTAGGGGATGCCGGCGAGATCCCCGCCCGCCGCCTGCGTGCCGACTACCTCGAACGCATCGGGAACTTGGACGAAGCGCGTGCCCTGCTCGAAGAACTCGCCTCTGGTGATTCGCCGGATGATGCGATCCGTCTTGCGACCTTCCATGTACGCCACGGTGATCCGACGCTCGCGGCAAAGGTCGTGGCCCGCGCTCTGCGCAGTTCACCCGATGACGAGGATCTGCGCCGTCTGAGCGACCAACTGGCCGTGGTCGTCCAGGAGGATCGAGCCGTCCTTGACGCGGTGGACCCGGAGAGTTGGGCCGACTCGGTTCCGCCGGATGTGCGGGCGGTCGCGAGTGTGCTCCGCGATCAGATCGACGGACGGATCACCCCGCAACAGGCGCTGGACCGGCTCCAGAACCTGACGGAGATCTATCCGGATTCATTCACCGTCTGGCGGGAGATGACGCGGGAACTCTTGCGTCAGGGGCGGAACGACGAGGCCCTCCAGGCCGCACGCCGGACCGCGCTTGCCATGCCGGCGAACCCCGACGCCGCCGAACTCGCAACCCAAGCGGCGATCGCTGCGGGGAAACTCCAGGACGCCCTCTCACTCGCACAGGAATGGCGCAGCCGCAGCCGACCGCAGACGGAGCGGGCCGACGCGATCATCGCGGCCCTGCACTACCAACGCAACGAGATTGCCGATGCGATGCAGTGGGTAAACCGTGTCCGTGAGCAGATCGCCACAGAGACAACGCCCGAAGATCTGGCCCTGCTCGTCCAGATCCTCGTTGCCGCAGGGCAGGCGGAGCACGCCTGGCAGATCATGCAGCAGCGCGATCCGGAGACGATACTCCAGAGTCTCGCATGGCTGGAGAGCGAGATCGCCCGCTCTGGCGGCGGCCTCATGCCGCCGGCGAATCAGGACTGGACACCCTACGAGCAGTGGCTCGATGCGATCCGAGACGCCATGGCGGCTCTCCCGTCCGAGGAGCAGCAGTCCATGCGCCGCCGTCTCGCACGGGTATGGCACGGCGCAGCGATCGCCTCGCGCCGCCCCCCCCACTTCCAGCGGGTCATCGACCTTCTCTCCGATATCCCGCAGGATGTCCTGGACGCACGCGAGTGTGCCGTGCTGGCCACCTGCTACACGGAACTTGGCGATTTCAGCGCAGCAGATCGCTGGTACCGCGCATCGCTGGCGATCGAGCCCGAGAATCCGCTCATCCTGAACAATCTCGCGTATCTCCAAGTCCGCCAAGGAACAACGAGTGACGATTCCCTCGGCCTGATCAATCGTGCGATCGAGATTGCCGACCGACTGTCATTACCGGCGACAGCGATGGCGAGCCTGCTGGACACGAAAGCCCATGTCCTTCTGGCGCTCGATCGTCCGGAAGATGCGCTGGCTGTTATCGCCCAGATCGAAGTCCTCCCACTCCCAGAGATGCCTTCCAATACACGCTTGGCAAAGGCAGAGGCTCTGAGCCGACTCGGACGCGAACAGGAAGCCCGTGAGGTCCTGCGGACCATCGACCCGGCGGAGCTGTCGACGGAAGCCCAGCAGCGGCTCGCGTCGATTCAGAGCACGCTCGAGGGGTGAACGCCCTACCACAAATAGTCCGATAACAAACCGCCCGGCGAACACACTCCGGTGAAACCGGGTTCCTTCGCGCCCCTCAAGGAGGAAAGGCCCCAAAAAAAATCCTTGGGTGTCTCCTCTGGGGCTTGCCACCCAGCCCATGGCCCCGTATACTGGGACGCACAGAGAGTGTGCAGGCTGTTCGCAAAGGAGGGGACTGGGCGTTCCAGTCGACGGCAGCCGGTAGACAAAGGGATGGGGCGTCGACGCGACGGAAGCATGACGCCCGGTGTGCGAGAGAAGGAGAGGTTCTTCCATGTCGAGCAGGATTGTTGTGGCAAGCGCGCTCGTCGCGCTTGCGGGGGTGGCTTCGGCTGATTCCGTCTTCCAGATCGATATCAACGGACTGACCGCTCGTGCCAGCGGTGCATTCAGCGAGTCGTTCACCGGCACGCTGAGCGTGTTCTCCAGCCCGGCGAATCCGGACCTGGATGGCGACGCCGAGATTCTCGATGTGCTCGTCGATGGCGTGAATCAGAACACCGGCGGGGCAAGTTTCGGGAACTTCTTCTTCGAGATGGACCTGACCTTCTCCAACGGCTCGCTCAATGCCGGGCTCGTGACGGTCAAGGTCGATGAGAACGGTTCCGAGAACACCTACACCGCGATGGTTTCGCCCACCGGTGGGAGTTCCATTCTGGAGATCGGCCCGGATACCTTCCTGATCGGCGGCCTGACCTTCGACGGCATGTTTGCCGACGCCGCCGGCACCTTCCTCGGCGTCGACATCACGCCGTGGGGCTCGCGTCAGCCGGTTCCCGGCCGCTTCAGCCAGATCGAGTTCAGCCCGGACGCCAACTTCGAGGATCGTGACACCGATGTCGATGTGTTCGTCCTCGTGCCCATGCCCGGCGCTGCCGCGATGGCCGGCCTTGGCCTCCTGGGCCTCGGCGTGCGTCGCCGTCGCTGATCGCACGATCCGGTTCATCAGCCGATCACAAGCCCGCCTCTCCGAGGCGGGCTTTTTCATGCGCCACAAGGCCTGCTCATGCTATCGGGACCTGCCACGGGATCGATAACAATCAATCTGACGCGCGATAACCGGAATCTTGCGGCATAAGACGCGCGGGACCTTCCATCGTCTCTTTCTGATGGCATGATGTGCCACAGCAGCGATCCCCCGAGGCGTGGGGACGCCCCGTGGCGACTTGCAGAGAATGACATTCACAAGGGAGAGCAAGAGATGAAGAAGACGACGACCATGGCAATGGCCCTGATGCTCGCGGGTGCTCCGGCGGCGATGGCCGACAACATCCTCCAGATCGACATCGACGCCCTGTCGGCAGAGGCGAGCGGCGCGTTCAGCGAGTCATTCACCGGCACACTGCACATCTTCAACAACGCGACCGACGCGGACCTCAACGGCAATGCCGAGATCCTCGACCTCTTGGTCGATGGCACGGCTCAGGGCACGGGAGGCGCAACGACGAGCGAGTTCGCCTTCGACATGAACATCTCCTTTGCGGGCGGTGAGATCACCAGCGGATCGCTCACCGTCGCGGTGGACCAGGGCGGAAGCGAGAACACCTACACCGCTTCGCTGGCCCCGACGAGCGGGGGCGCCATCCTCGACATCGGTAACGGCACCTTCCTCGTCGGCGGGCTCACCTTCAACGGCCTCTTCGCCGACGCCGACGGCACCTTCCTCGGCGTGGACATCACCCGTTGGGGCTCCATCCAGCCCGTCCCGGGTCGCTTCGCGCAGATCGCGTTCACCCCGAACCAAGACAACATCGATTCGGATACGGATGTCGATGTCTTCATCGCCGTCCCGACGCCCGCCGGTGCCGCGATGGCCGGTCTCGGCATCCTCGGCCTGGCGGCTCGCAGGCGCCGCGCCTGACCCGCAAACCTGATCCCTGTCCCCTGTTCCTAACCGGCGGGCGGCTCCTCGTGGGCCGCCCGCTTTCGGTTTGCGCACGGCCGGCTTCTCTCGCTGCCGGACGCACAGATTGCCCAGTTTGCCACTCCGTCTCTCAAGAAGCCTTTCAATCCGCTGGCAAATCCCCCACTGCATGGCACATTTGGAGAAGAACGCGGGCCCGATGCCCGACGAGCAATCCGCCGAGGACCGCTCCACACCGATGGAGGAGATACATGAAGATCCGAACCGCCATGCTCACGCTCGCTGCCCTGGCAATCCCTGCGGTGGCCCAGAGCCAGCTCCAGATTGACACGAACGCCATCGTTGCCGAGGCAAGCGGACCGCTCAGCGAGGACTTCACGGGGAGCCTCGTTCTCAGCCATGGAGGGGGCGTCACGGATCCGGATGGTCGCATCCTGGACCTGCTGATCGACGGTACCCGCCAGCACACGGGCGGAACGATGGACTTCTCCTATCTGCTCTCGCTGACCTTCGACAGCGGGCGGATCACCGGCGGGGAACTCCGGATCGGTGTGGATGACACGGGCTCGGAGAATGTCTACGAGGCCATCGTCAGCGAGGCCGTCAGCGGATCGATCATCGAGATCGCCGGGCAGTTCATGATCGGTGGACAGACCGAGGGCGGGACCTTCGCCGATCCGAACGGTACGCTGATCGGTTTGGATGTCTCGGACTGGGGCAACGCGGCCCCGGCGCTGGGTTCGTTCGCCATCATCGGACTGAACCCGGACGGCAACGGCATCGACCCGGACGCCGATGTGGATGTCTTCGTCCTGACCCCCACGCCGGGAGTCCTCCCCGCGCTGGGTATGGGCCTTGCCTTCTGCTCGCGCAGGCGGCGGGGCTGATCGTTCCCTCCACCACCTTCCCAGGCGCCCGCGACATTCGTCCTCGCGGGCGCTTGTCTCATACGCGTCGTCAGGCCCCGGTCACATTCCCATACTGGCGCTGGTAGTACTCGCGGTAGGCGCCGCTCTTGACCCGACGCCACCAGTCCTCATGGTCCTGGTACCAGCGGACCGTCTCCTCGAGCGCGCCGGGCCAGACGCTGCGCGTCGGCTCCCAGCCCAGTTCCCGCTTGATCTTCGTCGCGTCGATGGCGTACCGCAGGTCGTGCCCGAGACGGTCCGGCACTCGTCGGATCATCTCCTCGCCCTTGCCCATGATCCGCAGGATCTCGCGTGTCAACTCGAGGTTCGATCGCTCGTTGTTGCCCCCGATGTTGTAGACCTCGCCCGCCTCGCCCCGCTCGAGCACGGTCAGCACCGCCTCGCAGTGATCCAGCACATGCAGCCAGTCGCGGACATTCCTGCCGTCGCCGTACAGCGGCACGGGCTCGCCCTCCATCAGGTTCGTGACGAACAGCGGGATGACCTTCTCCGGAAACTGGTACGCCCCGAAGTTGTTGCTGCAACGGGTGATCACGATGTCCAGCCCGAAGGTATGGCGGTATGCGCCGCAGAGGAGGTCTCCCGCGGCCTTGGATGCCGCGTACGGGCTCGATGGGTTCAGAGGCGTCCGCTCCGTGAACTTCAGATCGGGCCTGTCCAGCGGGAGCTGTCCGTAGACCTCGTCGGTGCTCACATAACAGAAGCGAACCTCGTGTCCGTCCGACGCCGCCGACCGCACCGCATCCAGCAGCGTCTGCGTGCCCCCGACATTCGTCGAGACGAACGGCGAGGCGTCCTGAATCGAGCGATCGACATGGCTCTCGGCGGCCATGTGGACCACCGCATCGACCTCGCGCACAAGGCCGTCCACGAGCGCACGATCGCGGATATCGCCGTGCACGAACCGATACCTCGGCTCTCCCTCGAGATCACGCAGGCTCTCGGCATTGCCCGAGTAGGTCAACGCATCGAGATTCGTGATGCGCACAGACGGGCGATGTTCGAGCACGAACCGCACGAAGTTCGTACCGATGAACCCGCACCCGCCGGTCAGCAGGATGTGCTCGTAGCGTCCCTCGCTCATGCCTGTCGCTCCTGTGCGCCCATGGGCGTCCGTTGCATCTCCTCCAGCACCGAGGCCAGGTGCTCGCGCCAGTCGCCCAGCGGACCGATCAGCGATTCCGTCTCGGACAGATCCAGCACGCTGTTGCGCGGGCGGGCCGCCGGACGCGGATACTCCTCGCTCGTGCATGGCTCGACCCGGCACGAAGAAGCTGTCAGATCCCTGATTCGACAGGCAAACTCGTACCACGAGCAGGCCCCGCCATCGCAAACATGAAAGATACCCTCTGCATCAGCCCGCACGAGGTCGAGCGTCGCACGAGCCAGATGGCGGCAGCTGGTGGGCCTTCCCCACTGGTCGTCCACCACGCGCAGACTCGGGCGCGTGCGGCACAGATCCGCGATCGTGCGCACGAAGTTGCGCCCCCACGGGGCATACAGCCAGCTCGTCCGGACGATCAGGTATCGACAGCCCGATGCCTCGATCAGTTCCTCGCCCGCCGCCTTCGTCCGCCCATAGGCGTTGATCGGCGCACGCGGATGGTCGGTCGGATATGCGCCGTCGCGGCTTCCGTCGAAGACATAATCCGTCGAGAAGTGGACCAGCAGACCGTCGAGTTCGCGCACCCGCCGGCAGATCGCCTCGAGTCCCGGTCCCGCGTT
Organism: Phycisphaerales bacterium; assembly: GCA_015492715.1. Taxonomy (GTDB): domain Bacteria; phylum Planctomycetota; class Phycisphaerae; order Phycisphaerales; family UBA1924; genus S146-42. The sequence goes on from WGEO01000289.1 coordinate 13,191, forward strand.
GACCCGGCGGGCCTCGTCCTCGTGGTCCTCGGCTCCGTCTACATCCGTCCATGCCGCACAGTTGATGACGATGGGCGTATCGATCGCATCTGCGCAATGCGAATCCGTCAGGTCGCATCGACCGCGATCGAGCGCACGAACAGGGACCTTCTGGTGTCGGAGCTCGTCGAGGAATACGCGACCGAGCATGCCCGTGCAGCCGACGAGCGAAACGGGCGCCGACAGACTCTCGGCGGCATTGCTCATCGGTGCTGGACCTGCCAAGGGAAAGCGCCCAATGCGTCCGGTGCCGTACGCTCCTCGTCCGGATCATTTGGGTCGTATGCGCGGGTGACGAAGTAGAGCAGCCCCGCGGGAGCAGGCCCGACCGTCGCCGCCCCGTGCCAGAGTGGCGGTGGAATGACGACCACGCCCGGGCGCTTCTCTCCCACCACCATCATCCACGCCGCGCGATCGTCGGCACGGAGCACGCCGACCTTGAGATGGCCGTGCAGGCACAGCCAGAAGTCGGTCTGTTTCCGATGGCGGTGCCACGCCTTGACGACACCGGGGTACTGCACGGAATAGTTGATCTGGCCCTCGGGGCAGAGAACGCCCTGCATCAGGTTCATCAGGGACGCACCGCGATCGTCGGCGTACCACGACGCGGGCACGAAGCGCGGCTCCGACTGCTCGCGTGCCCGGGCATAGGCCTCGGCAATGGGACCGTCGTGGATCGGGATCGCTCGCACCGCCATGGAGTCTGGGGTCGGACTCATGCCCCGGCACCTGCGGGCGTTTTCGGGAGTTCGCAGAGGTTGGCGCCGCCCTCGGCGACGAGGTTGGTCGCCCGGCGCAGGCTGTCGAAGGTCCCCGCGTCGGTCCACCAGCCCTCGATGATGTCGTGGGTCAGGTCGCCCCGCTCCAGATAGGCGTTGTTGACATCCGTGATCTCCAGCTCGCCTCGCCCGCTCGGACGCAGCGACTGACAGATGCCAAAGACATCCGAGTCGTAGAAGTAGATTCCGATGACCGCGTAGGGGCTGGGTGGATTCTCGGGCTTCTCGACGATCTCGACGATGCGACCCGAAGGGTCGTCGTTCTCGAAACGCACGACGCCGAACCGCTCGGGATCGGGAACCTCCTTGAGGAGCACCTTGGCGCCCGAGCCCTGCGTGAAGAACTCGCCCGCGGCCTTCTTGATATTGCCCTGGATGATGTTGTCGCCCAGGACGACGCATATCTTCTGCCCGTCGGCGAAGTCCTCGGCGAGTTTCAGGGCGTCGGCGATGCCGCCCTCGCCCTCCTGATAGGCGTACTCCAGATGGCGGATGCCGAGCTGCTTGCCGTTCTTGAGGAGTTTGAGGAAGTCGCCCGCGTGCTCGCCGCCGGTCACGATCAGGATCTCGTTGATGCCCGCGTTGAGCAGGCACTGGATCGGGTAGTAGACCATGGGGCGGTCGTAGACCGGCAGCAGGTGTTTGTTCGTGACCAGAGTCAGGGGTCGCAGGCGAGTGCCCAGACCACCGGCGAGTATCACGCCCTTCATGGATGCATCCTCCTCTGTCCGCATTATTCCGGTTATCGGGCGGACCCGCGCCCAACGGGCGCTCGGAATATCGGCAGAACGCGGCGACGCATGGGATCAATCTTCCGGACTCGCCCACACTCGTGGTGCATCTACTGGACGGACGGAAGTAACCTCGTCTTCGCTGGGCGGGATGAGAGCCGACCATGGAGAAGAACCGTTATCGGACATCCATGCGTCGTACGGGCTGGTCGCTCCCCCGATCTCATGAGGAACACATGGACTTGAGAGCGTACAGCCCCGGGCTGATGCTCCAGATCGCTCGCTGCGGTCCGATCGCGTTTTCTTCCCCCATTATGGATTCCGGGCCGAAGGACCGAGCATGTCCTCATGCGGGCGGTGTTCTTCGCTGTGGGGTGGCGTATCACCGTTCGGCAGGGGCGTGCCTTGCGAAGCGAACTCGCCCACGCGCATCGTGCGCTGGATGAACTCCCACTGCAGCGCCCGGTACTGACGGCTGCGGATGGCGTGCCGGCTGCCGGGGTAGATCGCCGTCTCGAAGATCTTGCCCGCCCGCTGGAGGGCGCTGATGAGGCGGATCGAGTTGTGCATGTGGACATTGTCGTCGATGGTCCCGTGCGCAATGAGCAGACGCCCGTGCAGGCCCTTGGCTCCCTCCACAACGCTGGTCTCGCGATAGCCCTCGGGATTGTCCTGCGGCGTCGACATGTAGCGTTCCGTGTAGATCGTGTCGTAGTCACGCCAGTCGGTAACCGGAGCGCCGGCGATCCCGGCGGAGAACCGATCGCTGTGGGTCAGCGCGTAACTGGTGATAAAGCCGCCGAAGGAGTGTCCGCTGATCCCGACTCGGGTGGCATCCGCCCAGTCGTGTGTGCAGATCCAGTCCACGGCGTCCTCGAGATCTTGCAATTCTCGCACCCCCAGGCGTTTGTAGGACTCCCAGGCGCTGACGGCGCCCTTGCCGCTGGCGGGGTAGGGATCGGTGCGGAGCACGACGATGCCCGCCGCACAGAGCAGGCGCTCCCAGGTTCGTCCGCCCTGCCAGCTGTCGCGCACGGTCGGCGCGTGCGGGCCGGCGTAGGTCATGACCCAGACGGGATATCGCTTCGAGGGGTCAAAGTGCGGCGGGTAATGGATGATGCCCTCCAGCGCCGGGCGGTCGTCGCGCGCGGGGATCTGGACGAGTTCGATATCCCCCAGTTCGAACTGCTCGCGCTCGTAGGCGGGATTGGTGTTGATCCAGCGGATGATTGAGCCGTCCTCGCTGCTGCGCAGGCACACGCGGGTGGGCTCGTGCAGGCTCGACCAGGTATCGATGAACAGACGACCGTCAGGGCTCATCATGACGCGATGCGAGCCACCCTCCGGCGTCAGGCGGACGGGGTCGCCCCCGTCCAACGACACGCGGTAGAGATGGCTCTGAATCGAGCTGTCGCGCGTGCCCATGAAGTAGATCCACCCTTCGTTCTCGTCGACACGGACGATCGAGCGGACCTCCCACGGGCCGCTCGTGATCTGCCCCAGGAGCGAGCCGTCCTTGTCGTAGTGATAGAGGTGGCGATAGCCGTCACGCTCGGAAAACAGCAACCAGGATCCATCGCCGAGGTAGTGCGCGTTCCCGGGCGAGTCGATCCACGCCCGCGTGCTGTCTCGCAGGACTCGCTCGGGTGTGGCTCCGTCTGCGGGCACCCGCAGGATGTCCAGCCAGGTCTGGATCCGATTCTGCACATGCAAGACGACATGGCGGGCGTCAGGCGTCCAGGACACATGGCTGATGAGGTAGGCGCCGTCGTCGTAGTCCGCCAGGTCGATCCGTCGCGGGCTGCCTCCGGCCACATCAACGATGAAGGCCTCGACATGGGGGTTGCGCTCTCCCGGGCGGGCGTAGCGTTCCTGCTCGATGCGCTGCTCGCGCCGGGAGTTATCGACGATCGTGTAGACGGGCACACTGCTCGAGTCGATCTGCAGATAGCAGATCCTCGTCGAGTCCGGGCTCCACCAGAACGCCCGCCAGGATCGGCCGAAGAGTTCTTCGTAGTAGAGCCAGCTCGCCTTGCCGTTGCGGACCAGATCCGTTCCTCCGGTCGTCAGAGGGCGAGCCTCGCCCAGGCGCGTGTGGGCCACCCACAGGTCGTTGTCCCGCACGAAGGCGACCCACTGACCGTCGGGGCTGACCTGCCAGACCTCCTCGCTCTGGGGTGAACGCGTCAGGCGCACGACCTGCGAGCCATCGCTGCGAGCGTGAAACAGGTCCCCCGCATGCTGAAACACCACGCCCTTGTCCGGATCACTCTGGGCAAACTGGCGGGCGAGGCGTCGGGCAGCGTCCTGCGAGATCGCCGGATGCTCGCCCAGTCGCTCGGCGACGCCCGCTGCGGGGTCCTGCCACGCCTCGACTCGACCCGTCAGGGCATGCACCTTCCACGGCTTGCCGTCCTTTTCCTGCAGGTAGTGCTCGTCGTCGAGCCAGCGCAGGATCCTCGTGCCGGTGCCGTTGAGGTTCGGACGCTTGCCGGAGCCGAAGAGGTTCTCGAAGCTCAGCGGCTCGGGCGGGCGTCGATCCTCCTCCAGCGGGGGCGCGTTCGTGCGTGTGATCGCAACAGGCTCGAGCAGGCGGGCGACGGGGAACTCCGCCCCCAGTGCCATCGCATCGTCGAAGAAGTTCCACGCGGTCAAGCCGTCGGTCGCCTGCGGTTCGAGCATGTACCCCGCCAGCGTGCCCAGCGGCTGCGCACTGCGAACCAGATACATGCCCGGGGTCAGGCGAAGCGTCCGACGCATGGGGGTGGCCTTTTCCACCCGCACCATCGCGTGCCCCTGGAAGACCCGCTCGCTGCGAGTGACCTCGTCGATGCGGTACACCTCGGCGTCGACCTCCATGTCCTCCAGGATCTCCTCGACGCGGATGCCATGGCGCTGGAGCAGTTCGAGGACATGCAGGTGCGACGAGGGCAGCACATAGCCCCAGACCCGGCGCACGCTGAGGACCGGCTCGAAGTCGTTGATGACCTCGACCTCGTACTCGCGCGCCTCGCCCGTGGGTTCGATGCGATTGCCTTCCTCGTCGTACTCCTGGACCCCCAGCACGGTCTCCTTCTTCTCGAACGCACGCGGACGCACACGGAGCGGGAGGAGGTCCTCCTCGCCCGGGTGCTCGCCCAGGCATATCGTGCGTTCGTCCGCCTCGCGAATGAGCCGCTGGATCTGGTCCTTCTTCGCGCGGGTCTCTGCCAGGATGCTCCGGCAGAACGCGAGTGTGCCCAAGACGCGATCGCGGAATGACGCGTAGGCATATGCCTCACTCAGAATCGCGACGCGATTACGAAGCCCCCGATAGGGCGTCCCGTAGCGTGGGTCCGCCGGATAGGTTGTCCACTTGGTGTGGTTGTCCGCGAAGCTGCCGTACCAGAACGCCTTGTAGGGCGACTCCTCCTCGAAGCGAGCGTCCACCGCGGGCAGGAAGTCGTCGCGGACGAACTCCAGCAGGGCGCGATCGCCTGCGGGGTGTTTGTTGCCCTGATAGGTGATGGTGTAGCCGTGGTTGGAGCCGTTGGTCGTGTGGGTGTCGACGATCACCGCCGGGTCCCATGTCCGAAAGACACGCACGAGGGCCCGCGTCTCGGGTGCCTCCATCTTGATCCAGTCGCGGTTCAGGTCCAGCCCCTGGGCGTTGGCCCGCTCGCCCATCTCGTCGGGGCCGTGCTGGCCCGGGCGATTGTCCGGAGCCATTCTGTCGTTGCCGTCGGGGTTGTAGTTGGGCACCAGCAGGACGATCAGGTCATCCAGCAGGTCCGGACGCTCGCCCAGAGCCAGTTCGCGGGCGAGCATCTGGAGCGCCTCCTTGCCGCAGGTCTCGCCCGCGTGGATGTTCCCGAACATCAGGACGATCAACTTGCCCGACTTGCGGGCCTCCTCCGGCGTCGTCACGGGGGGATCGCTGACAGCGAGCATCCAGAGGTTCCGTCCCTCGTTGGAGGTCCCGATGCTGGTCAGAAAGGTTCGCTCGCTGCGGGCGTCGATCTCCCGGAGGAATGCCTCGACATCCGCGCTCGTGCCCGTGCGGGCATAGTCCATCTGCTCAGCGACTGTCAGGGGCTCCGGCGATGCGTCCTCCTGGGCATGGACCGCAACCGCCGGAATGAGAAACAGAAGGAACGCAAGGACTCGCTGCAACATCGGATATCCCCGGGGAAGACACGGGCGAAGCCGGCAGGCCCCGCCTCCGCTGGGTTGTACCGCCACGGACGATTGGGTTCAAGATCGCCCTCTGCTATCGGACGAATCGGAGGCCCGATCGAGACGCCCGACCAGACCTACGGTTGCCCGATGCCCAATGCCCTCGTCATTCGAACCGCAGGGACCAACTGTGAGCAGGAGCTCTGCCGGGCCTTTGCCATGGCGGAGGCTCGGGTGGAACTGGTGCACCTGCACCGCCTTCTCGAACACCCCGAGGAGATTCGGCGATTCGATCTGATCGGCTTCCCCGGCGGCTTCAGTTATGGAGACGACATCGCCAGCGGGCGTATCTTTGCCATGCATGTCCGCAGGCGACTCTACCCGCACCTCGTGCAGGTGATCCGCGATGGTGCCTGCGTCATCGGCATCTGCAACGGCTTTCAGGTGCTGGTGCAGGCGGGTTTGCTGCCGGGCCCGCCCCGGGGACAGGACTGGAGCAACGAACCCCCGACGCCGACCGTCAGCCTGGACCACAATGCGGGCGGACGGTTCATCGACGCATGGACGCCGATCGAGGCTCCCGACGCATCAGGCTGCATCTGGACCCGGGGTCTTGCCGACTTCGACACGGACCTGCTCGTGCTGCCCATCGCCCACGGCGAGGGGCGATTCGTCGCCTCCGATGCCATCCTGGACGATCTGGAATCCGCAGGCAGCGTTGCCCTGCGTTACGCGAAGGATCTGAACGGCTCGCTCCGACGCATTGCGGGCATCTGCGATGCCGGCGGCAGGGTGCTGGGGCTCATGCCCCATCCGGAGCGATATCTGGACTGGAATCGCCACCCCGCCTGGACGCGTCTGAACACGCGCTGCATTCCTGACGAGCCGCCCGGCCTGCTGATGTTCCGCAACGCCTGCGCTGCAGCACGCGTCCACGCCCAGGCATGATCCGGGGCATGTCGGCGGGAAGTGGGCGAGGAGGGATTCGAACCCCCGAAGGCATACGCCAGCAGATTTACAGTCTGCCCCCTTTGGCCACTTGGGTACTCGCCCGCAGGGACGAGGATCGTATGCAGCACGAGCCGCTCTGCCAAGGACCGACACACCCCCTCTACACTCTCCGCGTGCCAGAACCGGTCCGACCATCTGCGGATGTGCAGCGACTCCTCGAGGCGTCCCGGGACGCGATCGACACGCTGATAGGCGACGACACCCAGATCCGCCTGATCGAGAGCGCAGGCGAGATGCTCTGTGCCTGTTTCCGGCGCGGGGGGCGTGTGCTGGCGTGCGGCAACGGCGGCTCGGCGTGCGACGCCATGCACTTTGCCGAGGAACTCACCGGACGCTTCCGCAACGACCGCGAGCCCCTGCCGGCCATGGCCCTGCTCGACCCGGCTCATATCACCTGCGTGGCCAACGACTTCGGCTTCGAGGAGGTCTTCTCGCGGATGGTGCGGGCCCACGGCAGACAGGGCGATGTCCTGATCACCCTTAGCACCAGCGGGAACTCTCCCAATATCCTGCGGGCGCTCGAGGCGGCCCGCACGCGGCAGATGCACGCCATCGCCCTGCTCGGACGCGACGGGGGCAAGGCCCGCGGGCTGGCCGACATCGAGATCATCATCCCCCAGCAGGCGAGCGAACGCATCCAGGAGGTCCACATGCTCATCCTCCACATCCTCGTCGATCTTGTGGAGCGCGATCTGTTCGGAGGCTGACACCATGCTCAGGAGGCTCCTGCGACGCGATGATGACAGGTCCGACCTCGAGGGCCGCTCCTGGGTCGCCGTCGCCTTCTCGATCGAGGACACCGAGTCGGCCCGCAGAATCCGGGCCTTCTGCGAGCGCCTCGTCGAAGTCCCGGGCGAGCCGCTCGAGAGGGTCGGGCCGGGCGATGAGGGCCTGGTCAGCCTCTGGGGCGCCGTCGGTGCGCGCCTGCCCACCGACTACGCCCAGTCGCTGCTGGTGCGGCTCCTCGAGGCGATCGCTCCGACCCTCGGCGATCAGGAATCTGTCTGCATCTCCTGCGAGGACGACGAGGGCACCGTGATCCAGGCCCTTGCCATGGGCGATCCTGACAACCCCGGCACGCCGCGGCTCGAGCGGATCGTGCTGCACGACGGCGAGGTCCGCGAGCGTGCGCCTATTGCGGGTCATGGCGACAAAGCGGCCTGATTCGACGCACGATCTGCCATCACCTTGCGTACAATACCCGTACGGCGACGGGAGGTGATCGATGCCCTATTACATGAAACTCGGCAGGATTCCCCGCAAGCGACACATCCAGTTCCGCAGGCCCGACGGGGCGTTGTACTCCGAGGAACTCTTCGGCACGGAGGGCTTCGTCGGTCCCTCCAGCACGCTCTATCACATCCACCCACCCACGCAGGTCAGCGGCTGGAAGACGCTCTATCACACCGAGCCCGAGTATGTCGAGCGCGATGTCATGCGCATGCGCCACCTCAAGACCGCGAAGATGCCCGCCAAGGGCGATCCGGTCAGCGGGCGCGTGGTGCTCTTCGGGAACGCCGATGTCGAGATGTTCGCCTGCCAACCCGCCGAGCAGATGACCTACCACTACAAGAACGGACAGGGCGACGAGTGCCTGTTCTTCCACTACGGCTCGGGCACGATCTATAGCATGTTCGGCACGCTCCGATTCGGTCCCAAGGACTATGTCATCCTGCCCAAGGGCACCATCTATCGCATCGAGATGGACGAACGCCCCGACGACGGATCGGACAACGACGAGTTCGGCGGGCACACGAAGGCGCAGATGCCCCTGGGCAAGTTCATCGGGTTCGAGACCTGCAACGCCAGCCACATCCTCCCGCCGCCGCGATACCTCAGCAAGAAGACCGGTCAGTTCCTCGAAGACGCCCCATACTGCGAGCGCGACCTGCGGGTGCCGTTCGAGGACGACGACCACCCGCTCGCGTACGACGAGTCGGGCGAGTTCGAGGTCCGCATCAAGGCCCGCAACAGCGTGCACAGTTACATCTACTCGTACCACCCGCTGGATGTCGTGGGATGGGACGGCTGCTACTACCCCTACTGCTTCAACATCATGGACTTCGCGCCGATCACCGGGCAGCTGCACCTGCCCCCGCCCATCCACCAGACCTTCGAGGGGCACAACTTCGTCATCTGCTCGTTCTGCCCCCGCATGCTCGACTGGCATCCGGAGGCGATCCCCATCCCCTACAACCACTCGAACATCGACTCCGACGAGATCCTGTACTATGTCGAGGGCAACTACAAGGCACGCCGGGGCATCGAGATCGGCTCCATCAGCCTCCATCCGCAGGGCATCCCCCACGGCCCGCACCCGGGCACCGTCGAGGCCAGCCTCGGCAAGAAATGGACGGACGAACTGGCCGTCATGTGCGACACCTTCCGTCCCATGTACCCCACGAAAGCCGCTCTGGAACTCGACGACCCGGACTATCCCGAGAGCTGGCGGGCGGACCACCACGCGCCGCTGGAACAACGCAACGGCGTCGCCCGGCAAACGAAGCCCGCCGCCGAGGGTGAGACGACCACGACCTGGTGACCCGTCTTCTGCACCGGCGCCCGCGGAACGCGCAAGCGGCGGGATCAGTCGTCCAGCAACGCATCGAGCATGCGCTCTGGCTCCGTCTCAACGAGCAGACGCTCGCGCGTGGACTCGTACAGGAAGCCCCCGCGGACCATCGCGTCGAGCATCCAGATCTGCGGGTCCCAATAGCCGTCGCAGTTGAGCAGCCCGACGCGGGCATCGAGGAACCCCAGCTGGATGCTCGTGAGCACCTCGAAGAGCTCGTCGAGCGTGCCGATACCCCCGGGCAGCACGCAGTAGGCCTCGCTGAGTTCCATCATCAGGATCTTCCGCTGGGCCATGGACTCGACGACATGCATCTCATGGGCGTCGGGATGGGCCTGCTCCTTGTCGACCATGGACGCGGGGATCACCCCCACGACGCGCCCGCCGGCGTGCAGACAGGCGTCGGCGAGCGTACCCATGAGCCCGAGGCTGCCCCCGCCATAGACGAGCGTCAGGCCCCGCCTGCCCATCATCTCGCCGAAGACGCGTGTGCTCTCGACCAGACGCGGGTCGTTGCCCGCACGGGCGGCACAGAACACCCCCAGCGACTGGATCACGGTGCCCCTCCCGCCATCAGTCGAACTTCCCCTGGACCTTGAGCTCGAAGTCGTTGATGACCTGGAGCTCGTCGGCGGTCTTCTGCTCCAGATTGCTGAAGCGCTCGATCAGCGGCGTCGGGTCCTCCTGCACCATCTCGCCCAGCATCCGCCACTTGGCCTCCAGCAGATCGCGCAGGTCCGCCGTCTGGTTCCGTGCGTGCCCCGCGGGGTACATGATCAGCCCGGAGTCGAACTCGTTGCCGTCGGCGTCCGTGATGATCACGCTCGTGGGAATCCCGTCCGGGTAGCGCTTGTCGTACTCCTCTCCGCCGTGCTCGAACTCGATCCGATCCATGATCTTTCGTGTCTGCTCGTTGAAGATGGCATCGCGCGAGTAGTCGTCCGGCCCGAGCATCAGTTCCTTCCAGGTCGGCTTGTGGTTCATCTGGCGACACCCAAGGGCCTTGCGCAGCAGCGTCGCGATGATGTAGGCCATCGAGTGATCGGCGCTCTGGCGCGTCTGCGGGTCCTTCTTGGCAGGGTCGCCGATGATCCCGTACGCCGGCTCGTAGGCGATGATCTTGACCTTCTTGATATTCCCGCCCAGCGGATCATCGATCAGGTGGGGCACCTTCTCCAGCAGGCTGATCACCGCCTGGATCGCCCCGGCGGACTGGTGCTCGTAGACCCCGATCTTGAAGTGCATCCCCATGACCGTGAAGTCCTCGCCCTTCATGGCCAGGTGCAGATCGAAGGGAGAGGCGTCGGCCGGCTCGGGGTGCTTCGGCTCCTCGCCCACCCGCACGAAGAGTTGCCCGGGCCCCTCGAAGAGCCGGAAGACCGCCTCGGGATTGCGGAAGATGTCCCGTGGCCCGAGGAACCCGCTCATCGTCCGCTTGACGCTCATGATCGCACACTCGGTGCTGATCGCGGCGCTTGCTCCCTTGGAGTCGCTGAGCTGCTTGCCCGCGCGGATGGCCCGGAACGGAATGAAGTGCGCGACGACCATCCCGATGGCCCGCTCGATCTGCTCGGGCGTGGCTCCCAGCAATGCCCCGAAGACCGCCGCCGAGGCGATCGCCCCGTGCAGCACATGATCGATCTTGTAGCTCTTGAGGCTGAAGACCTCGGCCAGACGCCCGCGGATCTCATCGAGGCAGACCATCGCCTTCAGCGCAGTCGCCCCGTCGGCCCCGGCCATCTGCGCACCGGCGATGCACACCGAGTAGTAGTCGTTGTGCCCGAACTCGCCCGCCGTGTGCCCCAGCGCGGGGTTGTACCCGAAGTTCGTGCCGTTGGAATCCCACTCGCGCACGGCGCTGCAGTTGGCGACGATCGCCTTCTCCTCCTTCACGCGACGCGCCGAGCCGAAAACCGTGGCGCCGTGATAGCGGGCATTGCCCAGCAGCGGCCCGGGGTCGGGCTCCGGGATCGGATAGTGCAATGCCTCGTTCCGAAGGATGTTCGGAGCGTTCGTGCCCCGTGCGATCGCGCTGAGCCCGCAGAGCGTCGCGTCCGTATGGAACCAGTTCGTGCGTTCGAGCACCTTCGGGTCCGGCTCGCCCTCGGCGAGAAACCGGATCGCATACTCCGCAATACCTAGGGCCTGGTTCGTATCGCGCTTCAGCACGACATGCGTCTGCTCGTCTGCCATGAAAGTCTTCTCCATCCGACCCGCAGGATCGCTGCGTGCGGGGCAAAGCGTAGGCTCCGTGCGCCTACGCCTCGGGCGGCGGGTCCGCAAGCGGGTACGGCTCGATCGTCCCACGCGCCGGGACCTGCCGTCCGTCGGCCAGCGGTCCGGGCGACAGGTCGCCCGCCAGCGGAACCGCATCCGCCACGGATGCAGTCGAGGCTGGTGACCCCTCCAGATCTTGCAGGCTCCGTTCCTCTCGCTTGCGCTGTCGCTGCTCGCGGGCGCGAGCAGCGGCCCAGTTGCGCACCGCCCAGCGCGAGGTCGTCCACAGCTGGAACAGGCATGCGCCGATCAGGATCTCGACGAGCAGGAACAGTCCTGTCCAGATGGGCATGAGCAGGAGCAGGATCGCAAACGGAAGGGCCAGCACGCCGCTGAGCCTGGTGCCCACGGCCTCGATCAGCGGGCTCGACAGCACGATGATGCCGACCGTGCCGACGCCCCAGGCGCACAGGCTCAGGTGGTCCGCAAGGTCGCTGTTGCTCGTCCAGTGCGCGAGATCCCGCAGGAGCATGAACAGGGGAATCAGCCCGAGCAGCGCGACGGTCGAGAGCGTCCACGCCGAGACCTCCAGCAGCATCGCCGTGCCCGGAGAGGGCTTCGTGACCAGTTCCTGCGCTATGTGGACGCCCGTCCACAGCACCCAGCCCGCCTGCGTGGTCCTGCTGAGCAGACGCAGCCAGCGACGCTCATGCGAGGAACGGATCTGGGCATCGCTCCAGCGGCGCGGCTCGCTGATGATCCAGACCCCAAGCCACCAGACCACGCCCATCGCCAACGCCCCGCTGGCGAGCATCCACCCTCCCGCGCCGCGATAGGCCAGCGCAAGCACAACGGACCCCACGAAACCTGCGAAGGCCAGCCCGGATCCAAACCGGAGATTCTTCAGATACGAGATCGGGGCATCCGCGAAGTTCTCCTGCAGCGTGCCGCGCAGCAGACGGATCGGCTGCCCGCACTCCGGACAGCGCATGCCGACACTGAGCCCCTTGAGATTGTACTCGCAGACAGGGCAGGTCCGATCGCTCAGGATGAGCGGGCCATCACCGCCGCCGGGCTGCCCAAGTTCACGCGGGTCGACCGGGCACATGTCCGGGATTGTACGGAAAGCCCCCCGTCCGGTTCAGATGCGTCCGTGGGGAACCATCGCCGATCACTCGCCGCCTGCGGCGACAACCGGACGATCGATCATCGAGAGCACATCGCCGGCATCGAGCGCTCCGACGACATAGTCGCTGACCTCGTGCCCCCGGATGACGACGGTTGTCGGCACGCCCTGGATCGTGTACCCGACCTGCTCGAGCGTCTCGAGGTCCTCGCGATCCGTGTCCACATTGACATAGACGGGGATGGCCCGCGTGCGGAGGGCGTTGGCGACCTTCTCCGAGGCGAGACTGCCCCGCTTATAGGACTGACAGGGGCCGCACCAGTCCGCCGTGAAGACCGCGAACACAGGCTTGCCGCTCTCGTGTGACTGTGCGATCGCCTCGGCCAGCGAGACATCGTTCGCGAAGGCGTCCGGCACGGGAGCGGTGCGTCCCATGTACAGGCGAAGCCCCATGAAGACCGCGAGCACGAGGGCCAGAAACCCAAGGTTCTTCCATGCACCGGCACTCATGCCCGATTCCTCCGTAAGGTCCACGGCGCCCCGCCCCGGTCCACTGGGCCAACACCCCTCATCGGCAGCCTATTCCCTTCCAGACCACCGCCGCCTACCACGCCAGCAGTTCGCCCACGAGCGGCTCGACCAGGTCCTTGGGCGTCACGATCCCGACAGGGCGGGCATGCTGCTCGACAATCAGCATGCGGGCATCCTCTTTTCGCAGGAGTGTCAGGGCGTCACGAACCGGCATTCTTGGGCTGACGCAAACGGGCGGCGTCATCAGATCGGCGACGGACGCCTCGGGCCGAAGAAACAGGTCCAACGAATCCAGAATACCCACGACCTGCCCCCGTTCGTCGACGACCGGGTAGCGGCGAGGTGTGTGGCGGGCCGTGAATGCTCGCACGCGATCCGGAGACCATGCGAGTTCGACACATCGAACCCGGTGCCAAGATGTCATCTCGGCGCCGACCGTCGCCCTGCGAAACACCATCGCCCGATCGATCAGTTCGGCCTGCTGGACGCTGACCGTCCCGTCGTCCTGCTTGAGCATCTCCGCCAGCATCTGACGCATGCCCGGCTCGGGCTCGGGAGGCAGCCCCGTCAGGCGGCCTGCGAGGCGCGCCAGTGTGATCACCAGAGGCAGCACCGGCACCACCGTCAGCAGCAGGCGCATGCCTGTCAGCAGCGGAGCCAGGCGGAGCATGAGGCTGTCCGCGCTGCGTCGGAACAGTTCCTTGGGGGTCGCCTCGGCGAGGATGAGCAGCACGGGCGTCACCACGATCGCATTGAGCACGATGAGCTGCCAGTCGCTCAGTTCCAGCATCGACAGCAGGGCCGTCATTCCCAGCACGCCGATATAGTTGAACACATTGTTGGCGATCAGCAGCGTGGCGACGGCTCGGTCCGCGTGCCGACCCTCGCCATCGAGCACACGCGCCCACGGACGCCCCTGGCGCGCCCAGAGCGCGACCCGCGCCCGGCTGAAGGAATACAGACCGGTCTCCATGCCCGAGCACATCGCCGAGCCGAGCAGCCCGAGCAGCGCGATGCACGCCCAGATGACCGTCTCGATGGTGCTCACCCGGCGCCCCCTTCCCGGGGATCGACGATGAGCAACGATTGCGGCGCGTTGTGCTCGACGCGCTCGACTCGGATGCGATAGCCCCGGTAGGTGATCTCGTCGCCCTGCACGGGAACACGCCCCAGACGCTCGGCGATCAGTGCGGCCAGCGACGACGCGTCGGATACCTCGTTCGGTTCGCCCCCCGGCGGCAATCGCTGATGGAACTCGTGCAGACTCAGACGAGGCGAGGCTCGCCACAGACCCGCGCGAACCTCCTCGAGAAGATCCGACTCGTGGGCGACAGGAATCGCGATGGCCTCGACGAGGGCCTCGATCTCGAGCATCCCGCTGATCGCCCCGTGCTCATCGACGCACAGCGCCAGGTGCTCGCCCCGCTCGCGCAGGGTGTGGAGCGCCCGGTCCAGAGGGATGTTCTCCGGGATGAAGGTGGCCTCGCGCGTGTGCTCACGCGGGCGCCAAGTGCTATCGGCAAGGGCCGCCCGCACCATCAGGATGCGTGGCGGAGGACCGTCGAGGGTGCCCTCGGATGCGGGCAGTTCCGTCCGGCACGCGCGGGCGACCACCTCCAGCGCGGCATCGCGGGGACGCGACAGATCCACCCACGGCATCTGGCGACGGGGCGTCATGACCTCGCGGACCCGTCGGGAAGACAGGCTCACGATCTCACGGAGCATCCGCTGCTCGTCCGGATCGAGCACGCCCTCGGCCATGCCTAGACCCACGAGGGTCCGCAGCTCGCGGGGCGACGAGAGACGGGGCTCTCCCGATGCATCCGGATTGATCAGGCGAACGAGCGGAAGCACGATCGCCCCCACCACGACCCGCCGGATGGGAGCCAGCAGACGATGCACGCCCAGCAGCGGAACGGCGGTCAG
>WGEO01000290.1 GCA_015492715.1 Phycisphaerales bacterium
CCCTGGCACATCTATGTGCAATCGGCACGGCCCGGCGCTGTGGGAATGCGTGTTGTGACTTATAGATGTGTCATTTCTGATGTGCGGGGGCCCGCCCCGATTGTCCGCTACGAGCAGCCGGCGGCGAAGAGATCGAGATAGATGAAGAAGTCGTCGGAATCGACGAAGCGATTTCGCGAGAAGTCGGCTCGCGAATCACCCTGCGAGAAGAGGTCGAGGAAGAGGAACAGATCCGCCGCGTCGAGGCTGTTGTTGCGATCGAGATCCATGCAGCAGTCATTCAACTGGATGGAGGGGTAGACATAGGCCGCCCCGCGATTGCTGATGGTATCCGAGTATCCCGGCGCACTGACCACGACGAGTTCGCCGTCGATCGCGATGGCCGTCCCGATCAGGTCGCCGGCCCTGCCGTCCGGTGCGAGGAGCATGGTGGCCCGCTGCCAGTTGTTCCCCTGGCGTCTGTAGACATACACCGCCCCCGAGGAGTCGCCGAGGGGATCGGCACCGGGTGCGCCGACGAAGAGCGTGTCGGCGCTGAGGGCAAGGGATGTGCCAAATGCATCGCCCGCCTGCCCGTCGATCGCCTGGATCTTGTCTACGAAGAGCCATGATCCTTCATACCGCTGGAAGACATAGACCGATCCCGCGTCCGTGCCCATACCGTCATCGCCCGCCGCACCGACACATATCGTGTCCCCATCGAAGGCGACCGAGAATCCGAACAGATCGCCCGCCTGGGCATCCGGCGCGTATATCTTGGCCATCTGAACCCAAGTGTCGGCGATCCTGTTGAACACATAGACCGCGCCGGTGTCAGCGCCGCGATCGTCGTCAAGCGGCGAGGAGACAAGCATGGTGTCGCCGGACAGGTAGACGGCGTGACCGAACCAGTCGGCGGCGTCGCCGTCCAGGGCCGTGATCTTCGCTCGCTGCGTCCATGTGCCGTCGTCGGATCGTTCATATATGTACACGGCGCCCGCGTTCTCGGCCCGGTCATCGTCCCCGTTCGCGGCGATCACGGCAGTGTCGCCATCGATCGCGACGGCCTGTCCGAAGAAGTCCCGCGCCTCACCATCGGCAGGGAGGAGCTTTGCGACCTGCACCCAGACGCCGTCCACTCGCTCGAACACATACACGGAGCCGGACCTTATCCCGTTGTCATCATCACCATTGGCCGAGACAAGGATCGTGTTGCCATCGACGGCGACACTGTGCCCGAAGAACTCGTTGCGTTCGCGGTCCGAAGCGATCAGCCTCTGCGTCTCGCTCCAGACGAAGTCGGCCCCGTTGAAAACATAGGCGGCTCCCGTATCCATGTGGTTTCTATCCGCACGGTGGCTGCCAATGACGATCGTGCTTCCGTCGATTGCGACCGAGTTGCCGAAGTTGTCGTAAGCGCGGGTCCCCGTGGATATGACTTTGGCAGCGTCTCCGGGGCACGTCACCTGTGACAGCGCAGGACACACACACACGATGAACACCCCACCCGTGATGGTCGCCGTCCAGCCCATGTTGCCGTCCTTTCCCGCGGTCTGTCTTTGGGTGTCGCCCCGCCGGGCTCAACAACCGCGGCTCCTGATGGCAGCATACCACATGGTCTGCTCTGCGCCAAGGGCCCTGGGCGGAATAATCGGTAATGGAGGGGATGCGGCTTCTTCGGCGGGCGTGCCAACCGTGCCGCGATCCCGCTTCGGGGCGGCACGAGAGAACGGGGAAGGTCTGCTGCGTGTGCTTATAACTTCTTCAGCGCATCGACGAGGGTGTCGATGTGCTCGGGGGTGTGGGCGGCGGACATCTGGATGCGCAGGCGGGCCGTGCCCTCGGGCACGACCGGATAACCGAAGCCGATGACGAACACGCCCAGTTCCAGCAGGCGTTTGCTCATGGCGATGGCCTTTGCCGTGTCGCCCACGATGATCGGGCAGATCGCCGTGGGCGAGTCGAGCACCTCGAAGCCGGCGTCGGCGATCTTCTTTCGTGCCAGGGCGACATTGTCGCACAGGCGCTGCACCCGCTGGGGCTCTTCCAGGAGGATTTCGATGGCCTTGCGGGCGCTGGCGGCGACGGTCACGGGAAGGGCGTTGGAGAAGAGGGTCGGGCGGGCCCGCTGGATGACGAGTTCCGTGGCTCGTTTGGGGCCGGCGATGAAGCCGCCGGCTGCCCCGCCCAGGGC
>WGEO01000291.1 GCA_015492715.1 Phycisphaerales bacterium
CCTTGTCACGGGTCAGGCCAGCGCATCCACACGCCCGAGCCCGACATCGATCAGCGCCTCCGCGCCGGCCTCATAGGCCGAAACCGCCGGCTCCGCCGACGCCCGCTCGGGGCTCCGCCCGTATCGCCCGGCGTGTCGCTCCGCCCCGCCGTGACGCTGGTGCGCGTCGCCCTCCCTGGCGAGTTGCGCCCCCGGATCGTGCTCCACATCGATCCGCTCGACGCTCAGGCCCCGCGCCTCCAGCGCTTCCCGGAGCGTCGTCAGATGAGCCTTCAGCAAGCCGCGTGCCTGCTCGCTCGATGCCTCCAGCAGAGCCGTCACGCTGGACTCCTCGACCCGCACCCGAACCCGCACCATCCCCAGGTGCTCCGGGCGCAGACGCAGCGTCAGCTCCCCGTCGCGCTTCTTCAGAGCCTGCGCAAGGCCCCGCTGGATCTGCTCGATCAACGCATCACGCTGGACACGCGTCGGCGCGCTTTGTGCGCGAACACCGCGACCTGCTGCGCTCCTCGGCAGTCGCTGCGCCCCGCCTGCACCATCCCGAATCGTGGGCGTGCCCGTCTTCGCCTGCACCGCATTCACCCCGCCGACCGCCCGCACGGCACCCAGCGGAACCCGCACAGACGACGGACCCCGGCCCGCCGCGACCTGCATCGAACGCACGCTCTGCATGCTCGACGGCCCGCCCTGGGCCTGCTGCATCTGCTGTACCCGCGTGCGATCTCCCGCCTGCACCGGAACTCGCTCCGCGTCGGCGCCGGCCTCGCCCGCCGCTTGCTGCCGCCCGGAACCCCCCGGGGAGAATGCCGTGCGATCACCCCTGTCCGATCGCCCGCCGCCCTCTCGTCGGACGGGACGCACCGCCGCCTCTGTGCCGGGTGTCGTCGCCGGCGCTTCCGCCTGCTGCGGAGGCGGTGCGGGCACCGCAAGAGCGCCGACCTCGGATGTAATCCCACGCTCGGCCAGTTCCTCACGCCTGCGGGCGATCCCCGCCAGCGTGTCGTCGAAGTCACGGAACATCCGCTGGGCGGCCTCGTGATCCGCCGAACGCACCAGCGCCTGCGCCGTGCTCGTGCCCGCGCTGGAGATGGTCAGGGGATTCATGGACCTCCCGCGGCATCCTGCGCGGGAAGCCCGCGCGTCCGCAGTCGTTCCAGCAAATCCGCGGCCAGATCCGGCTCGCTCTTGGCAAGCTCACTCAGCAACTTCAGACGCGTGCGTTCCTGCATCGCATTGATATAGGACACCGCAAGATCGACGCCGCGCTGGCGCATCGCCTGCGCATCGTCTGTGCCCTCTTCTGCGCCATCCCCCGGGACCGATCCGTCCGCCAGCGGATCCATCCCGCCGATGATCGCCTTGATCAGGGCCGCCGCCTCCCTGGGCTTCATGCCGTCCAGCACCTTGACGGCCTTCTTGAACTGGCGATCGCCGTCGGTGGCCCGGATCTTCGCGATCTGTTCCTCGAAGGCCTTCCGCTCGCTCTCGAACCGCTCGCGCTCCTGCGCAAGCAGCGCCTCCTGTCGCGCAAGGGCCTCGCGCAACGCCTCGGCCTCGGCCTGCAGGCGCGCCCGTCGCTCGCGGTCCACCTCGATCCGCTCCAGACGCATGCTCACCAGCTCCGCCGACGACAACGCCAGCCCCTCGTCGTCCCGGTCTTCCTGGGCCTGGTCCCGGGCCGCTTGCTCGGCCTCCTCGCGCGCTCGCTGCTCGCTGATGGTCTCGCCGAGCATCGCCCGGATCTGGCGCGCCCGCTCCAGATCGAGGCGATCACCCGCGACCAGCCACCCGACGAAGCCGGCCAGCCCGAGCAGATTCGCGATGGCGAAGACCGCGACGATGTTCCAGATCCTGCGCATCAGGCCGCCTCCTCGCTGAATCGGATCCCAGCGATGTCATCCAGCACGCGCTGCTCGATGCGCTGCTGCTCGCGCCGCCACGCCTCGAACCGCTCCTCCCGCAGCAACTCGATCGCCCGACGCTCCGCGCTCCGCCGGGCGAGCACGCGTCGCTCCTCATCGAGGCGTCGCAGCACGCCGGCGAGCTCGCACGCCAGCGCCTGCGCCCGCCGGTCCATCGCATTGATTGCAAGCGCCTGCGCTCGCACCTGCGCAAAGCTCCCGCCTGCGAGCAGCGCCGCAAGGTGCGCCCGCTCGCCCTCGATCTGCCCGTGCAACGCGCGCAACTGCGCCTCGAGCGCCAGACGCTCCCGGTCCACCTCCGCGACCTTCGCCTGCTGCTGACGCTCCACATGCACGCGCTGACGCAGCACGCCCTCGAGTTCGAAGACGAACCTCGCCATCACGCCGCTCCCCGCACCTGGGCGAGCATCTGACCGGCACGCGAGGCGATATCACGCATCGCCGACACGCTCTGCTCCATCTCGCAGGTCTCTTCCATCCCCTGCGTCAGCAGCCCCTCGATCGACGCCATCAACTCGATCGCGACATCCGCGTGCGCGTCCGATCCCTTCGCGTACGCACCGATCCGCACCAGCTCCTCGACCTCTCGATATCGCGCCAGCAACGAGATGAGCACCCGCCGGGCTTCCATGTGCTCGCTCCCCACCACCTGCGACGCCACCCGGCTGACCGAATCGAGCACATCGATCGCCGGATAGTGCCCACGCTGCGCCAGACGACGCGAGAGCACCAGATGCCCGTCCAGCACGCCGCGTGCGGCATCCGCGACCGGCTCGGTCATGTCGTCTCCCTCGACGAGAATCGTGTACATCCCCGTGATCGATCCACCCCCGATCGCGCCGGCCCGCTCCAGCAGACGGCTCAACTCGCTGAAGACGCTCGGCGTGTATCCCCGCGTCGCCGGCGGCTCACCCGCCGCAAGCCCGATCTGTCGCTGTGCATGCGCAAACCGCGTCGCCGAGTCCATGATCAGCAGCACATCCGCGCCCCGATCCCGGAAATGCTCGGCGATGGCGCACGCCCCCTTGGCCGCCCGCACACGCATCACCGGCGACTCGTCGCCCGTCGACGCGACGACGACACTCCGCGCAAGAGCCTCGTCCCCGAGCGTCTCGTGCACGAACTCCCCCACCTCACGCCCACGCTCGCCGATCAGCGCGATCACATTCACATCGCTGGCCGCCCCGCGCGCAAGCTGCGCCAGCAGCGTGCTCTTGCCCACACCCGGACCGGCAAAGATCCCGATCCGCTGCCCACGCCCGATCGGCGTCATGCAGTCCACGCATCGCACCCCGCTGGGGAGCACCTCGCGGATCAGGCGGCGCTCCATGGGACCCGCCGGCTGCGCATTGATCGCCCGACGCTCCAGGCCACGGATCGCCACTCCCCCGTCGATCGCTCGCCCCAGCGCATCGACCACGCGCCCCAACTGCCCATCCCCCACACCGATGCTCCCCTGGCGCTCCTCCAGCACGACCGGGGCGCCCTGGGCGATGCCCTCGCAGGTCTCCAGAGGCATGACGATCGCGTCGTCGCCGTCGAAGCCGATGACCTCGCCGAAGATCATCCGCACGCCGCCCTCGATCCGAACCAGTGCCCCGACCGGCGCCACCAGGTCCCGGGCCACGGCACACAGCCCGCGCACGGCCCGCACGCGCCCGATCCTCGCGACCGCCTCGCACGCATCGACGCGCTCGATCGCCCGCCGAAAGACGCTCATGCCGCGACCCCGCCCCGCGACTCATCCTCACCGATCAACTCGCGTGCGATCCGCTCGATCTGCGTCTGAAGGCGTGCATCGACGATCGTTTCGCCCTCGCGACGCACGAGGCACGATCCCCGCTCGAGCGTGCGGTCATGCAGGATCTCGATCCCGCCAGACGCTCCGCCCGCCCCTGCGCCGCGTGCAAGGGCCAGACGCACCGATGCCTCGTCATCGGGATGGATCACGAGCGTCAGGCGATGGGCCCCCGCACATTGCTCGATCAACGCCGCGACCAGGTCTCCCACCAGGGACGGATCGCATGCGATCGCCCGACGCACGACCTTCTCCGCGATCGCAAGCGCCAGAGCCATCAGGTCCCGACGCGCGTCGTCCAGCAATGCCCCCCGCTCGCGTTCGACGGCCTCGCTCGCCTCGCGCAGGCTCGCCCCGATCCGCTCCAACTGCTCCCGCGTCTCGCGCAGGGCCTGCTCGCGCCCTTCCTTCCGCCCGCGCTCGATCCCCCGCCGCAGCCCCTCCTGCCTGCCCTGCCGGAGCCCCTCGCCGCGGGCGCTCTCCAGCAGACGCGTCCGCTCCTCGTGGGCCTCGCGGATGATCTGCGCCGCGTGCTCGCGGGCCTGCTCGAGGATGAGCTCGGCCCGCGCACCGATGTCCGCCAGGTCCACCACCGACGCCCGCACCGCTCCGCCCGATTGCTTGATGATCGCCACGATCCGCCTCTCCTAGACGACCATCTCCGTATCGCCGCCACGACCCTCGATCATCAGTTCGCCCGCCTCCTCGAGACGACGCACGATGTCCACGATCCGCTGCTGGGCCGCCTCCACATCGCTCAGACGCACCGGCCCCATGTACTCCATGTCCTCCTTGATCAGCTCCGCGGCACGCTGGCTCATGTTGCCCAGCACCTTCTCCTTGAGCTCCTCGCTCGCCGTCTTCAACGCCAGCGCCAGCTCGTCGTTGTCCACCTCCTTGAGCACCGCCTGGATCCCCTTGTCGTTGACCAGCATGATGTCCTCGAACACGAACATCAGGCGACGGATCTCCTCGACAAGGTCCGGATCCTCTCCCTCCAGACCCTCCATGATCGCCTTCTCCGTCGCACGATCCGCGAGGTTCAGGATCTCCGCGACCGTCTCCACGCCCCCCGTCTTCTCCATCGACTGGCCCAGCATGTTCGCCAGACGCGACTCCAGACCCTGCTCCACCTCCCGGATCACATCCGGATTCGTCTGCTCCATGTTCGCGATCCGCTTGATCACCTCGATCTGCTTCTGCATCGGCAGACCGCCCAGAATCTCCGCCGCACGGTGGTACGGCAGATGGCACACGATCAGCGCGATCGTCTGCGGATGCTCGTCCTGGATGAAGGTCAGCACATGCTCGGCCTCGGCCTTCTGCAGAAAACTGAACGGACTCTTGCGCACCTGCGTCTGGATCTGGTCCAGGATCCGATCCGCCACCTGCGGATCCATCGCCTGACGCAACGCCTCCTTCGCGAAGTCCAGCCCGCCCTCGCCCACGAACGACTGCGCCAGCGCGAGCTGATAAAACTCCTCGACCACACTCCGAAGAACCTCGTCCTCGACACGACCGAGCCCCGCCAACTCCCGCATCACACGCTCCACGGACTCCGCGTCCAGGTGCTTCAGAAGTTGACCGCTCACCTCCGGACCAACCGCGAGCAGCACGATCGCTGCCTTGCGGATCGGCGTCAGTTGCTCTCGCTCACTCAGCGGCGCCACGCCCTCAGTCCTCCGGAGATACCCACTGCTTCAGCAACCTCGCAAGAGCCTCAGGCTCCGCCTTGGCCTGCTCCACCACGCTCTGCAGCATGCGCTCGGCCTCCACATCCCCCTCGCCCAACTCCATCCCCGCGATCGCCTCCTCGCTCTCGCCCACATCACCCACGAGATCCGTCTCCGTCGCCAGATCGGGCGGAAGGCCCACGAGCTCCTCCGCGCTGGGCATCTTCACCGGACGCGACGCCTTGCGAACCATCATCAGCATCAGCCCCACGCTCACGAGCCCCAGCAGCC
>WGEO01000292.1 GCA_015492715.1 Phycisphaerales bacterium
ATGTGTATAAGAGACAGGCATCCTTCAGCACCTGCGCGTTCTTGTGCTGGTGCCCGTCGCCGTGCCCGGGATAGGGCATGAAGACGGCGGGCACACGCGAGGCCCGGACCTCGCTGACCGTCCCCGCCCCGCCCCGCGCCAGGGCCAGATCCGCCGACACCCACGCGGCCCCCATCTGCTCGATGAAGGGCACGACATGCGCGCGCACGCCGGCCCCCTGATAGGCCAGCCGCAGGCGCTCGACATGCTCGGGGCGGGCCTGATGGATGACCTGCCACGATCGCAGGATCTCGCCCAGTTCACCCGCGAGCATGTGCTCGATCATGGCATCGATCGACGATGCGCCCTGGCTGCCGCCCACGATCAGCAGCGTCCTTCGCTCCGCCTCGAGCCCGAGCAGTGTGCGTGCCTGCCGGGCGTCGCCGCCGAAGGTCGCCGCCGTGCGCACGATCGGGTCGATCGTCTCCCAGCCCGCATGCTCGTGCACGCTCAGGACCCGATGGACACGCGAGGCGCACCAGCGGCTTGCCCTGCCGGGCACGGCATCGAGATTGACGAGCAGGCGCAGGACCCGCTGTGCGCGTGCGCTCTGGACCATCGCCGGGGCGACGAACCCCCCGAACGCCACCAGAACGACGGATCGACACGAAGCCTGAAGGTCGCGGATGTGCGCACGCCCGAGGCGGACGGTCGGGCCCCATGAGCGGGCCAGCGCGAGCAAGCCGCGCGCCGTCGGGATCAGCGGGCGTGCCGGGGCCCGCACGAAGTCAAGCCCTTCACGGCGGAGGATCTCCGCATCGAGGGGGCGATCCGAGCAGACGAAGAACGCACGGATGTCACCTTGGGTCTGTTCCCGGAGCGACTCGTAGACGGCGATCGCGGGGAAGATGTGCCCGCCCGTGCCCCCGCCGGCAAAGACGACGCCGAGGTCATGGTTCGTCCTCGTCATCGCATGCCCATTCGTCGTCCTCGTCGTCGTCCGCATCCCAGTCCGATGGCGGGGCATCGCCCTTGCCCGCATCCTCTTCTTCTCGCCCGCCGACCTCGTCCCAGCCGTCCTCATCATCGTCGTCCGCGGAATCATCCGCCCCGGCACGATCGATGGCAACGAGCAGGCCCAGCGAGGCGCTGGTCATCACCCACGCCGTCCCCCCGG
Source organism: Phycisphaerales bacterium (assembly GCA_015492715.1). Taxonomy (GTDB): domain Bacteria; phylum Planctomycetota; class Phycisphaerae; order Phycisphaerales; family UBA1924; genus S146-42. Next base: position 1,157 of record WGEO01000292.1, read on the forward strand.
CGCTGATCAGGGGCAGAGGAATGCCCTTGGTCGGCGCCCATCCCGTGACGACCAGCAGATTGATCGCTGTCTGCACGCCCAGAGTGGTAATGATCCCCAAGGCCGTGAGTTTGAGGGCGAGGTGCTGCTGCCTACGGACGACGGCAAGGCCCGCCCAGAGCAGGGCCAGATACAGGAAGATCACGAGGGCGACGCCCGCGAGGCCGAGTTCCTCGGCGATGACGGCAAAGACGAAGTCCGTCTGGTCTTCGGGCAGATAGCCGAACTTCTGGACGCCCATGCCCAGCCCACGCCCGACTCCCTGTCCGGCGCTGATCGTCGCCATGGACTGGATCACATGGTACCCGGCGCCCTGGGGATCCTGGAACGGATCGAGGAAGGTGCGGATGCGCTGCATGCGGTAGGGCTCGGCGAGGATCAGGGCGACTCCCCCCGCAAGGGCGGCAAGTCCCAGCGGGGCGAGTTTCCACCACTGGACGCCCGCCGACACGAGCATCGCCCCCGCGACCACGGCCAGAAGCGCCCCGGTCCCCAGATCCTCCAACGCCACGGGCACGGTCAGGAACGCGCACGCCGCCAGCAGGGGCAGGGCGCTCCGGAGGCGGGTGCTGACGGCATCCTGACGCAGCCACAGGACGATCGCCAGCATGGGGATCATGCCCCACTTGACGATCTCGCTGGGCTGGAAGGTAAACGGCACCCCCGGCAGACGAACCCACCGGCGGGACTGATTGGCCTCGTGTCCAAGCCCCGGGATATAGGGGCTGATCGCGGCAAGCAGGAGCATCCCGCCCATGAGGATCAGGGCCGCCCATGCGACGCGCGTCGGGCTGGTGCGGGCGATGCGGTCGGCCCCGCGGATGAGCAGGCCGACGGGAACGACGGCCCCGATCGCAAGGGCCAGCAGCGCAAGGCCCAGGGCACGCACGGGCTTGGCGTGCAGGACGACATCCAGCGTCATCGGAGGATCGTCGAGGCTCATGGACGCGCTGGTGACCATGAGCACCCCGATCGTCAGCAGGCTGACGGTGGCAAGGACGATGATCTGAGCGGTCGCGCGCATCCGGCGTGCTGTATCGACGCGAGAGGATCGCTTTCATGATTGCCCGCGATCCGGAGAGGAAGCGGCGCGTCGGGTCCTGTGGGCGGATCGCGGACCGCGTGCCCTACGCCGCCGCAATCAATGTGCGTGCGTCGAGGCCCGCCATGGGGTACCAGATGCTCAGGGCATCGCCCAGGGCGATCGGATCGGTCATGACGAACGAGCACGGGCCGCTGATCCGCCAGCCGACGAACCGCAGGGCCCGCGCGAGGAAGGCTTCGGCGGTGCAGACGACCAGTTCGTGCCCGTCGATGCGCATGGGGAGGACCCGGAACTGCCAGGCCTGTCGCCGTTCGATCAGTTCCAGCGCCTCGCGTGAGGGGATGGTGACGCGGGGGTCGATGTGCTCGGCGAGGCGGGCGTACTGGGCGGCCCAGGCCTGCTCGATGTGCGAGGGATCGACCCCGAAGAGGCGTTCGGCGAGTTCGCCGAAGGGGCGGGCGTTGTGCTGCTGGGCATGGAGGATGCGTTGGCGCTGGTCCTCGCTGAGGACGCCGCGTGCGACGAGTAGGTCGCCGAGTCGGACCTGCATGGGTTTCTCTCCTCCCTCCGGGCGGCGGTGCTCTCTCTCCGCTGCCTGTGTCGGAGAGACGGACAGGCATCGTGAGGCGGACGCACGCCGATCGCGGGAACGCCTCGCTGGCTGTGTCGGGCGTGGCAGGTATGCACACGGGCGAGGGTGTGCGGGCTGTGCGGGCGATCGCGTCTGGGTGTCTACTTGCCGAGACAGAACATGGCGAAGATCCGTCCGATTACATCGTCGGGGGTACAGTGCCCGCTCAGTTCCCCCAGCGCGTCGAGAGCGGCCCGCATCTCGGACGCGAGGATCGCCGGGTCCGAGAGCGTCGGGTCGTCGTCGATGATCCCGATCGCGGACGCGAGGTGCTCGCAGGCGAGGCGTCCGGTCTGGGCTGCACGCATGGGGATCGAGACATCGCCGACCGCCTGTCCCTGCGCGACGGCGTCTGCGAGCGCACGGCGCAGGGGGGCAATGCCCCAGTGGTCCAGCGCGCACACGCTCAGGCCGCTGGTCGGCGGCGCGGGCAGGTCCGCCTTTGTGCGCACACGGATGACCGTTGCTGCGGGCGCCGGATGCGGCGCACGATCCAGATCGCCGAATCGTCCCAGGGGATCGCAGTGGATCAGGACCTGCGCCTGCTGGATGACATCCAGGGCGCGCTGTCGCTCGGGGGTGGGCAGATCCTCGTCCAGGCCCGGCAGGTCGGCGAGGGTGACCGTCGGGCCCAGGCAGTCGCGCAGGTCGAGCGGTTCGAGGAGTGCATCGCGCGTGGTGCCAGCCTGATCGCTCGTGACCGCCCGCCGGCGTCCGAGCAGGGCGTTGAAGAGCGTGCTCTTGCCTGCGTTGGGAGCGCCGACGAGGGCGACGATCGGGTGGTCCTGTGGTGCTGCGCGAGCCGCTCGCCCCAGCCACTGCTCCATCTGCGCTTGCAGGCTCTCGAGACGGGCACGGAGCTCCGCGCGCTCGATGGCGACGACCTCCTCGCTGTCTGCGAAGTCGATCTCGGCCTCGACGAGTGCCAGCAGATGGGCGAGCTCGTCGCGCCAGGATTCGAACCGCCTGCCGGCGTCCTCCTGCTGCCAGCGCCGGGCGGCCCGGAGTTCCCCGGCGGTGCGTGCGGCGATGCGCATCTGGAGTGCCTCGGCCTGTCGGAGCGTCATGCGACCATGCTCGAACGCGCGGGCGCTGAACTCGCCCGGCTGGGCGAGACGCACGCCGGGGTGCGATGTCAGCACATCGAGGACGCGATCGACCAGAGGCGGCCCGCCGGGCATGATGATCTCGAGCACATCCTCGCCCGTGAACGAGGCCGGCCCCGGGTAGGAGGCGCAGAGCACGGGCAGGGACGCGGGCTTCAGACGCAGGCGGGTTCGGATGACGGCGCGTCCTTCCGGGGGCGGGTCGAGCAGGTCGCGTGCGAGGTGCGAGGTTCGCGGGCCGCTGATGCGGACGAGCGCGCGCAGCGACGCGGCACGGGAAGTCGAGCAGGCGCAGATCGTGTCGCTCGCGGGCGGATCGTCCACAGCGCAGATGCTATCGCTTGTCGCGTCGCTTGTATCGCGGCTGCGTACTGCGCGGCTTCTGCGGGGGCTGGCGCATGCCCGGGCGGGGCATCTCCTCCTGCATCTTCTTCATCGCCTTCATACGCTGCTGGGTCTCGATGCGCTTCTGCAGACGCTGCATGAGCGTGGGCCTGCGCCGGCGACGCTCCTTGTACTTGTCGATGTTCAGCAGATCGTGGCGATCGATGTGCGCACGGATCCAGCGGCTCTCGAGGATGCCCAGGACCGAGTTGGTGATGAAGTACAGCGACAGCCCGCTGGGCGCGTTGTACATCAGGAACGGGAACATGATGGGGAACATGACCCGCATGATCTTCTGCTGCTGTTCCTGCTCGGGGGTCAGGGCGGCGCTCGTCGGCGGCATCAGGTACTTCTGATGCACGAAGTAGACGACGCCCAGCAGGATCGGGAGCACATTGATCGCGTCGATCGGACCGGCGATGTTGCTGTAGATCGGCACGAAGACCTTGTGCCCGAAGTAGATGAACCGGTCCGGCTCGGAGAGGTCGCCCAGGAACCGCCAGCCCGGGATGATCTTCTGAAAGATGCCGAAGAACGCCGAGTCGTGGCGCAGCTCGAAGTTGTAGAACAGCGAGGCGTAGAGGGCGATCCAGATCGGGCTCTGCATGAGCATGGGCAGGCAGCCCAGCATGCCCGTCGGGCTGATGCCCTCTTCCTTCCAGAGGCGGGCCATCTCCTGCTGGAGTTTCTTCCTGTCGTCCTTGTAGCGTTCCTGGAGGACCTTCTGCTTGGGCGCGATCGCCTGCATCTGCTTGCCGAAGCGCTGCATGCGGATCTGCGACCACTTGGTCACGGGGTGGAGGATCCCGCGGACGATGACGACGAGGAACATGATCGCCAGCGCCCAGTCGTGCAGGATGGAATCGTGCAGGAAGGTCAGCAGCACGGTCAGCGGGCCGGTCAGCCACGGGAAGGTGCAGAACGCGCACATCCCGCCGATGTTGTAGACGACCAGCTCATCGAGCGCGAGGTCCTGCGCGAGGGACTCGGCACGGATGACGCGCTTGGAGAGCGGGCCGGCGTAGATGCCGAAGTCCAGCGACGCCGAGGCGCCCTCGCTGCCGGCAGGGGCGAGGGTGATCGGCACGCTCGTCTGTCGCAGGCCCAGCATCGGGGCCGGGCGCCCCGCAAGCGTCTGATTGATCACGACGCGATCGACGGTCTGGGCGCTGTCGAGCACCTTGTGCCCGTCCAGTGGGTGGACGGCGACGGAGAAGTAGCGATTGGACTGGGCGACCCAGGTCAGACGCCAGCCCTCGCGGGCGGCTCGCGGCGTGGGCCAGTACGGCGCCAGGGGGGCATACAGCCCATTGGTCGCCTTGCCCAGCACGGATCGACGCATCCGCAGCTCGCTGTCGGGATGGACACGCTGGGCAGGGTCCTGCGATTCGGGCAGCACATACGCGTAGCGGAAGCGCCGACGATCGCCCGCGTAGCCCGAGATCTGCGGCAGGTCGCCCACGCCGTAGGTCACGACCTGGACCGTCAGGTCCATCGCCAGCAGGTTGCGGACGGTCTGACGGACGGTGATATCCAGCGAGCCGGGCGTCAGCTCGAAGCGACGCTCGATCTCCAGCACCCCCTCGCCCTGCGCGTTGACGATCCGGGCGAGGAAGTGCCCCGGAGCCAGCTCGCGCCACATCCGGCGTTCGATGTTGTTCTCGTCGGGCACGCCCTGGAGCAGGACGCTCGTGCCGTTGATCATGACACTCTCGACGCTCATGGGGGCAAAGCCCACCTGCCCGTTGGTCAGGAAGGTCTGGAGCTGGACATGCTCCGTGTCGGTGATGTCCGTGAAGTAGTCGGTCAGGCGGAGCGACTCGATGCCCGAGCCGTAGCGGCTGAACTCGATCAGCATGGGCTGGCCCGCATCGGGATCAAGCGATCCCAGCGGGGTGTGTTCGAGGTCCTCGCCGATCTCCGCCGCATGCAGGCCGGTCAGCGGCCCGGGCGCAGGCTGCGCGGGCGGCGCGTCGATCACACCCTGCGGCTGGGGGGCTTCCTGCGGGGCCTCGCCGGCCTGCGTGGGCTCGGACGGCTCACCCTGGGCCAACGCCGGCGCGTTCCAGAGCAGGGCCAGGCAGAGCATGGAGATGAGGGCACGGGTCGCACGCGTCATCGGGGCGGTCGCCTCCTTCGTGGACGCAGACGATAGACGGGTCGGCGAGGATCGCCTACTTGCCGAGGTAGAGTCGCTCGCCCAGCCAGTCGTGGAGCTGCTCGATCGCCTTGATCCGGTTGGCCGTGACATCGATGTCGTACTCGACCCGGCAGAACTCGACCTCGTCGGGATGGAGGATCGCGTACGACGCCCGCGGGTCCTCGTCGCGTGGCTGCCCCACCGACCCGACATTGATCAGGGCCTTCTCCTCGGCGCTGAATCGATAGCGGGGCTGCTCGCCCAGTTCCGACGGTGGGTAGAAATCCGGCTCGTCCGTGAAGACGCCGGGCTGGTGGGTGTGCCCACAGATGCAAAGGTTGTCGAAGCGTTCGAAGATGCTCTCGAGTTTCTCCGGAGCCTGATCGACATCCTGCGGGAAGACATACTCGTTCACGGGTCGGCGAGGGGAACCGTGGACGGCAAGAAGGTCGAACTCCATGCCCGGCTGGCGCTCGAGGACACGGACTCGCATCTGGCCCAGGAACTCGTAGCGGGTCCGGCGGAGGGCCTCATCGGGCTCGGCGTCGAACTGGTCGCGGCTCCAGTAGGCGCTGGACTCGGCCGGGGGGTTGAAGTTCGTCGGCTCGTAGAGCACGCCGAAGTCATGGTTGCCCATGAGCGCCCATGTGCAGCGTTCACGGACGAGATCGACGCATTCGAGAGGATCGGGGCCGTAGCCGACGATGTCGCCGAGACAGATGATGCGTTCGATGCCCCTGCGTTCGATGTCCTCAAGGACGCGTTTGAGGGCCTCGGCGTTGGCGTGGATGTCGCTGATGACGGCGGTGGACACGCGTGCTCCTGTGCTGGCGGGGCGGGTCCCCGCACCCGGGGAGAGCGATCCTAGGGCAATGTCCGGGGCGCGACAATTGGACGGGAGGGGGCGGTTCCGGGGCAAGCCGCAGGAACGATGAGCCGATAGCAGGCTGGCCTATAGTGGCGACGAACGCCTGCGGGGCCGCGCCCGCAGGCCAGAGCGAGGGGACCCCATGCCCGCTGCGAATGTGACCTATCAGCGCACGCGTGAGATGACGATCGACGAGCTGCTGCTCGAGAACCGCATCGTCTTCCTGATCGGGGAGATCAACCACGCGTCGGCGGCACGCGTGATGATGCAGATGCTCTATCTGGAGAATCAGAAGCGCGGGCAGGACATCAGTTTCTACATCAACTCGCCCGGGGGAGCCGTCGACGACACGCTGGCGATCTACGACACCATGCGGTTTCTGTCGAGCCCGGTCGCAACCTACTGCATCGGAAGGGCTTACAGCGGCGGGGCGGTGCTGCTGGCCGCCGGTGAGAAGGGCAAGCGGTTCATGCTCCCGCATGCGAAGGTGATGATCCACCAGCCGTACGGGGGCATCACGGGTCAGGCCGAGGACATCCGCATCCAGGCCGAGCAGATCATCAAGGCCAAGGAGCAGCTCAACGAGATTCTGGCGCGCCATACGGGGCGTCCGGTCGATCAGATCCGCGAGGACGCCGAGCGCGACCGCTACTTCAGCGCGATCGAGGCCAAGGAGTACGGGCTGGTCGACGAGGTGCTCAGCGAGCCCGAGAAGAAGGGCGAATGAGGCGAGGACAGGACAATCCCATGAGCGAACCCATGAGCCACCTGGTTCCCATCGTGATCGAGCAGACGGCGCGCGGCGAGCGCAGTTACGACATCTACTCGCGCCTGCTCAAGGACCGCATCGTCTTTCTTGGCGGCCCCATCGGGGACGAGATGGCGAATCTGATCGTCGCCCAGTTGCTCTTCCTGGCCAACGAAGACCCCAAGGCGGATGTGCACATGTACATCAACTCGCCGGGCGGGAGCGTGACCTCCGGGCTGGCGATCCTGGACACGATGAACTTCATCCAGCCGGATGTGGCGACCTACATCATCGGGCAGGCCGCGAGCATGGGCAGCGTGCTGGCGTGCTCGGGGGCCAGGGGCAAGCGCTACACGCTGCGCAACGCACGCAACCTGCTGCACCAGCCGCTGCTGAGCGGGGTGATGGAGGGGCAGGCGACGGACCTGGAGATCGAGGCCAAGGAGATGCTGCGGATCCGCGATCGCCTGTACGACATCTATGTGGAGGCGACCGGTCAGCCGCGCGAGCGGATCGTGCGCGATCTGGATCGCAACAAGTGGCTGGACGAGAAGGAGATGCTCGAGTACGGGCTCGTCGACAAGGTGCTCGAGAACATGCCCGGCGTGCGCAGCGAGGGCTGAGCCGGCGCCATCGCAGCAACAAGAACGACCACACCACCGGCCCCGCCCGATGCGGGTCTTTCTTGTGCGCCCTGATCACGCCGGCATGGCGAAGCGTGCGCACAGGTCTGCGACCTCGCCCCGCACCTGCTCGCACACGCCCGCGTCGCCTCGAGATTCCAGCACGCGATCGAAGAGGTCGGCGATCCGGGCCATCTCCGGCTCGCCCATGCCGCGGGTCGTGACGGCGGGCGTGCCCAGACGCAGGCCGCTGGTCACCCGGGGCGGGCGGGGGTCCTTCGGAATCCCGTTCTTGTTCGTGATGATGCCGGCGTTCTCGAGCCATCGCTCGGCGTCGGCGCCGGTCAACTCCGCATCGCGCGGACGCAGGTCCACGAGCATCAGGTGGTTGTCCGTGCCCCCGCTGGTGATGCGATAGCCCCGCTCCATGAGCGCCGATGCCAGGGCCTTGGCGTTCCGTCGGACCTGCTTCTGGTAGGTCTTGAAGTCCGGACGCAGCGCCTCGCCGAAGGCGACGGCCTTGGAGAAGATGATGTGCATGAGCGGGCCGCCCTGGAGCCCCGGGAAGAGGGCCCGATTCAGTTTCTTGCTGAGTTCCTCGTCGTTGGTCATGATGAGCCCGCCGCGAGGGCCGCGCAGCGTCTTGTGCGTCGTCGTCGTCACGACATGCGCGTGCGGGAAGGGGCTGGGGTGCTCGCCGGCGGCGACGAGGCCCGCGATGTGCGCGATGTCCGCCATGAGCAGCGCCCCGCACTTGTCGGCGATGGCGCGGAACCGCTCGAAGTCGATCACCCGCGGATACGCGCTGTAGCCGCACATGATGAGCTTGGGGCGATGCTCCAGGCAGACGCGCTCGGCCTCGTCGTAGTCGATCCGCTCGAACTCCGGATGGTCCGGGTCATAGTGCAGCGGGTAGTGCACCGGATGGAACCACTTGCCCGACATGTTCACCTTCAAACCATGCGTCAGGTGCCCGCCGTCGGCCAGCACCAGACTCGCGAAGGTGTCGCCCGGATTCAGCAGGGCGAGAAAGACCGCCGCGTTGGCGTTGGCCCCCGAGTGCGGCTGCACATTGGCGAACCGACACCCGAACAGTTTCTTCGCCCGCTCCTGAGCCAGTCGCTCGGCCTCGTCGTGGTGCACACACCCGCCGTAGTAGCGCGCCCCGGGATAGCCCTCGGCGTACTTGTTCGTCAGGCAGGTGCCCATCGCGTGCATCACCGCCGGCGACACATGGTTCTCGCTGGCGATCAGTTCCAGCGTCGTCTCCTGCCTTCGGCGCTCGGAGGCGAGGATGACGGCGGCGTCCGGGTCCACCCGCGTCAGCAGGTCCTGCACCTGGTCGGCGATCGGATCGTGGCTCATGACACCATCGTAGATCGCCCTCAGCGCACGCGATCGACCCGCCCCCAGCTCAGCATGGAAAGCGAGGCATCCTGCCCGTGGTCCTCGGCGTGGCGCCAACGCGGGGGATCGAGCATGTCGAAGGCATACAGCGGGCTGAAGACAAACCCGAGGGCGACCAGCGTGAGGATCGCACACGGAATCATCAGCATGATCCAGTGCACCAGCGGACGCGGGAACCGGAACCCGCGCCCGATGGCACAGAGCCACCACGCGCCGATCCACAGCGCGACACCCCACGCCCAGAGGGGCCAGTCGGATGTGCTGGAACGGGAAAACAACTGCCCGCCCCGGGCTCCCTCGATCACCTGCCATGCGCCATACGACATGTCCAGCACCCGCTCGATCGCCGGGAGCATCAGCCAAGCCATGCCGAAGACCGTGCCCCGCATCAGGTGCACGAGGCGGATGTTCAATCTCCTGCGTGTGCCGGCGAGGATCAGCAGCATCAAGGGGAAGGCAAGGCTCAGCGTCGTCCCCACGATCAGGACGGGATTCCTCCAGAATCGCACGAGGCTCACCCGCCATGCCGGCGTGGGAAGGGACGGGCTGAGCCAGTTGCCCATCAGACGCGTCCGGACCACGGCCGGCGCCTCGTCCTCGACATAGGCCAGCGGGTATGCCAGGCCCTTGGCAAGGCTGCGGAGCACGAGGCGCTCGGGGCGAATCGGCGGCGGCATGGTCGTCAACTGGCTGCGCGCGTATCCCAGCAGGCGTGCCTGTGACTCACTGAGAGCCGATCGGGATTCGATGGGTTCCAACTCCGTGATCCTCTTGCGAAGCCACGCGATCTGCCTCTGGCGCTGCTTATTCAGCTGCCCGATCGCATCCGTCTCTTCCACCATCAGTGCCCCGGCGGTCACGAGGCCCGCGACCACCTGCGAGCAGATGAGCACGAGCGCCAGCCAGATTGCCATCCGCCTCAGACGCGGCTCATGGTGCAGCCTCACCTTCTTCCAGAAGACCCACGGCAGCACGCACCAGACCAGCGTCCGGACCGTCGCGATGGGAATGGCACGCGCCCGGCAGTGCTCGACATGGCGGGTATTGACCCGCTCGGACTCGACCAACACCTGCCGCCACGCGAAAGCCAGCCCGCACTCGCTGCACCGCCCCTCGATCGGACAGGACCCCTCCCACGAGGCGATGTGCCCCGAAAGGTCGTAGCCGCAGCGAGGACAGGTCGGCGTCAACGGTCAACTCCAGACGGATATGACAAACGACGACACGAACACGAATGTGCCGCAGAGAACGAGCAATACGACGGCCGTCAGCGTCGGTTGCGGCATGCGGATGTAATATCGCAGGTACTGACGCCACCAGTACCCATACCACACCAGCAGGACCGCCATGGCCACGAGCACCACGCCCGCGAGCGTCCAGCGCCACACCGCCGTTCCCGGAAGCCACTGCTCGCAGGCGATGAAGAGTCCGGTCGCGAGCATCACACCCAGCGCCAGCGGCACCATGGGCAATCCCAGCACGAACCCGCGCAGCAGGTGTACCCGTCGAACCCGGATCCGGCGCATCGTGACCGGCAGGAGCAGCATCGACAGCGGCATCGACGCCGAGACACCCCCAAACGCCAGCGGAACCCACACCGGCAGCCCCGTCACATTGCCCGCCCCGCACGCAATCACGATCACGCCGTCATATGGAAAGAGCGCAAGGCGAAGCACCGCCCCGGGCGTAAACGGCCAGAAGGGACCACTCCACAGCGCAAAGACCCGCGGCGTGCCCCATACGAGCACAAAGAGAATGCCATGCAGCAGCGCGATCTGCGCGAGCCCCAGCACCAGCAGGCGCCGAACCCGGACCTCGTGCTCCAGACGCAGCGACTGCCACATCCGCGCAGGACGCAACGCCATCAGCATCGTCGCGATCGCGCGGCCAACCATCGCACCCGGCGGGCTGTCCTCGGGCGCATGCTCGAACGACCAGCGCGGCCCGACGAGGAACTCCGCGAAAACATCCGACCATGCGAACGCCAGCCCGCACTCGCTGCACCGCCCCTCGATCGGACACGAACGCTCCCACGACGCCACATGGCCGGACAGGTCGTAGCCACATCGAGGACAGTTCGGCGACTCGTTCACGCCCCCCAGTCTACAAGCCCTTTCCTGCGCCGGTCGCTCGAACAACATCCTGCGGCGGATGATCGATGAGAGAGCCTACTTCTTCGGCCAGTTCATCTTCCCCAGAAGCACCGCAAGATCGGCACAGGTGCACGGCGTCTCCAGGAGCAGCTGATTCGCCTTCGGATTCGGATACATGCTCCCCTCACCCCAGAGCTGCACGAGGTACCGCTGCGATGTCGTGCGGTGAACTGCAGAGAGCATTCCCGTGCCCGGGATCACCCGCCTCGCAACGGCTTCGAAATACATGCTGGCAAAGGTGCGCTGAGGTAGCGTCAGCATCACCCGCACCGTGTGCCCGTCGTGCGCATGGCGGATCCGAAGGTTCTGGTGCCCCTCCAGCCAGCCCAGGATCTGCTTCTTCGTCCCCGACAGCTGCGTCAGTCGGTTGACATCCAGCGCCTTGAGCCAACTGACCTGCGCCAGGTTCAGGCTCCTTGTCGAGGGTGAGTCCAGTTTCTGAATCACCAGGGCCATCGCAACCATCCTTTGTTCGAGAATGCTCCGCCAGCATATCAGATCGGATCCCCGCAGGTCCGCGCCGCATCCGACCCAAGCAAGACCGTTCCCCCCCGATCATGCGCACCTACCCGACACCGAGCGGCACGACCCGACCGACCATCTCCCGAACGCTCCCGGGCCGCGCCAGATCGATCGGCAGACACACGCCGCGCGCGTGGTCGCTGTTGAGCACGATCGCGTTGGGCTCGACCAGCATCACGCCCGAATCCACATGCTCATGCCCGAGGATGAACGCGTTGACGCCCCAGCGCTCGACGAGATCCTCGAGCAACTCCGCGTCGTAGCCACGACCCCACACCATCAGGTGCGCGCTCCCACGACGCGGCGCATAATCGTCCTCCGTCAGGTCCCGATCCAGGATCGACGGATCGAACCGCTGCATCATCGCCGGCCCCGGCAGGCTGTGGCTGCACAGCAGATCCCCCGCCGGCGTGTGGCATCGCAGCGCGATCGGCATCGAGCGGATGAACCGCCCGATCGCATCCTGCACACGCGGCGCCTCCTCTCCGAACACATACTCCACACCCTCGTTGAACGCCTGCACCACCAGCACCCCGTCCTTGACGATCCCCGAGCCCAGCACCTGCGCCAGCTCGTGGTTCGCCAGCAGCGTGTGCACCTGCTCCGGATGCTCGCTCTTGAGTTGGGCAACCCGCACCAGCACCCGGTAACTGAAGTCCATCTGCCCCATCAACCGGTCCGAGTGGATCAGTTCGTGGAGCGTCACATGCGACGGCGCGTGCTCGCTGCCCTCGATCAGCCCCGCAAGGTCCAGCACGCGCCGATAGTGCGCCGGGTTGTCGTGCAGGTCCCCCGTCGCCACCAGCCGCCCCGGCGCCTCGATCCGGTCGATCGACCCGTGCCGGCACGAGGCGTCGAGATTGGCCTCGGCCCCCCGCTCCAGGGCGCCGATCACCGCCGACGGACTGCGCATGTCGATCTCGGACACGCGTCTCCGCCCTCAGAGTTCCACGGCCTCGTCGTCGTCGTCATCCAGCGGCACACGCTGCGTCTGCGCACGCAGGATCCCGAGCACCAGATTCAGACGCTCACGCACATACCCCATGTCCGGCGGGCGGTCCTCCGGGCGAACCTCCACGCACTGCATGATCAACTCGTTGAGTTTCGGATGGATCTTCGGATTCAGCTCGATCGCCGGCGTCGGCTTCTCGATCAGCGCGTCGTCGATCGAACCCATCAGCTTGTCCTCGCCCGCCAGCGCCGTCGGAATGTGCTGACGCGTCAGCACCCAGTACATGCTCGCACCGAGGTTGTACACATCGGTCCGCGGCGTGATCTCCCGACGATGCACCTGCTCGGGCGCGATATAGTCCGGCGTCCCCTGGATCCGGGGCTTGACCGTCCCGATCTTGCAACTCTGCCCAAGATCGATCACCTTCACATTCTCGCCGTGCGCATCCGCCATGATGTTGTTGGGCTTCATGTCCGCATGCACCCAGCCACGCTCGTGCATGTGCCCCAACGCGTCGGCGACACGCTCGAAGATCGACACCGCCTGCTCGAAGGTCCTCGGCGGACTCCGCTCCAGGCTCACCCCGTCCACCAACTCCATCACGAGAAAGAGTTCCTTTGTGGACAGAAAACTCCCCTTCTTGATCATCCGCGCCACCTTCCGGATGCACGGATGATCCAGGTGCTGGCTGACGCGATACTCGGCCTCGGCCTGATCCAGAAAACGCTGATCCTTCGGCTGGTGCTTCGTCACACGCTTCAGGGCCCACACATGCTTCGTCTTCTGGTCCTGCACCAGATAGATGATGGACGCGGCCCCCCGCCCCAGCTCGGCGAGAACCTTCAGCCCGTCCACCATGTCGCCCTTCTTCAACTCCACACAGCCTCTCCATGCCCGCCCACGCGGATGCTGACGACAAGCCTATGTCGCAGGCATGACGCAGGAAACGCCCGCAGGCCAACCATCGGCGATTCGGACCGATATCTTGCCCGCCCGCTCGCCGGATTCCCGCAGATTCTGCGCCGCCCCCCCTGCCCCAGCACGCGAGCCGAGCCGCCCTATCCGCCCCCGCCGAGCTGCTCGTAGAACCACGCCTCGGGGAAGTTCCATCCCGGATCGGTCGTCGGAGCGATCGACGAGTGCAGCACCACATCCGCGGGCGTCAGATCCAGCTCCTCCAGCAGGCGGGAGACCAACTCGCGGGCCCGGGCCAGTTGCCGATGCGTGAAGGGACGACGGTCCCCGTTGCCCACCAGGCAGATCGAGATCGCGTGACGGTCGTACCAGTCCGCGTCCGGCCCCCGGGCATGAGCCCCGGGAAGTTGCTGACGCCAGCGAAACCCCGTCAGGACCTCGCCATCGCCGATCCCGCTTCCCGAGCCGATGACGAAGTGGTGTCCCAGCCCCCGAAGCCCCATCTCGCGATGACGACGATCGAGGCTCTCTGCCGTCTCGTAGGGCGTCCCGCTGTGATGAATCACGATCGCCTTCCAGCGCCGGCGGTCCAGCGGACGCTCCGTCGCCAGCACCGCCTCCAGCGAGCCGGCAACCTGCAGGTTGGCCAGCGGCACGGGACGAACGCCCGCTGTGTCTCCCCCCGCGATCAGCAACGCCCCGGCCCCGAGCGTCATCGAGATCAGCAGCACGCCCCAGACGATCATGGATCGCTGATGCACGGGCGACCGCCCGCCACGCCGACTGCGTCTGCTCGATCTGCGCCCCATGCGTCCTCTGCACCTGCCGGTAGCCTGCGCGTCCTGCGCGGCATCAACTCGCGTGCCATCGGCTCGCACGACGGAAAGGCTCCAACATCCGCCCGCACACGACCCGATGACCCGACGCCGGGAGCATACCACCATCGCCGTCCGTGTGCGCGCATGGCCGGTCCTGATCCATGCCCACCACGACAGCCGCGATCGCCCACGCACGGGCACACCGACGACAGCACACACGCGTGGACAACCTGTCGTGCATCGGAAGACGCCGTACCCCGAGGTCTCGTGGTCAGCCCTCGTCCTCGTCGCGTGCGTAATCGAAGGTCATGCAGTAGCCCGCCCCCCACTGCGGATACTCGACCTCGCAGCGATACCCCACGAAGTCCGCAGGAGACCACCCGAGACGATCGAAGAGATGCGCAAGAACCTCCGGATACCGCGAGAACGACGGATGCGCCCAGGTGCCGAAGTCCGGCTCGAGCACCTGCAGACGCGGGCCGCCCGGAAAACGATCCAGCCAGCGGCGCTCCATCGACTCGTTCAACGACGGGCTGATCACATACCGCCCGACCTGCGGGATGCACGCACGCGCCATCGAGCGATGCAGCAGCACATCGAACAGCAGCACCCGCGCAGGAAACCGACCCAGCACCCACACCTCGTGCACGGGCGGCGTGTCCACCTGCGGATGGGTCTGCGCTCCCTCGACCACATTCGCCGTCACCACATCCACCGGATGATCCACCGCCCCGGGATCGATCATCAACACCCGCTGATCGCTCGGCCCGCGACCCGTGATCGTCGGCAGCGGATGCGTGCTGAACTCCTCCAGCAGCACACCCTGGGCACGCCCGCGGATCGGATCCTTGTCAAGCGTCCGATAACGCTCGTCCATCGGCTCGCGCTCGTCCTCCTTCGGGTGCACCCACCACTGCACGCTGAAGGGCATCGCATCCTCACGCATCGAATGCCCCAGGAAACCCCGGATCTGGGCCATGTCGATCCGGTCCGGACGCCCCGGCGTGGGACGAAACACGAAGGTCGCCAAGCTCAGGCGGCTGCTCTGTCCGCAGAGATGCCGCCCCGCCTCGAAGAGCATTCGCCGAGCCTCCAGGTCGCTGGGTGCTTCCTCGATCCCCTGTCCGGGGCGCTCGGCGACCCCCGCGCCCTCCAGGCGGCGCATGAGGCGGGTCTGGCTTCCACCCAGATCGCGGATGAGCGCCTGGAACTCCTCGATCGCCGCCTCGACACCGTCGCACGCGCTGGGGTCCAGCCCGCCCCTGCGCATCGCGTCGACGAGGAGGCGCAGCCCGCGCACGCCGGGCACCTGTCCGAGGAGTCGAACACCGGGATATGCCCCGCTGGCGGCCGCGATCGCACGATGGCAGGTCGTCCGGTCGACGCCCAGCCGACGGGACATGGCACTGGCGCCGCGATCTTGTTCAGGCAATGTTCGGATGATGGAGCGAAGCTCGGCGTGCAGGCGTCGCGCGACGCGATCGGCGCGCTGGCGATCCGCCTCGGACAAGGCATCCGCCCGGGATTCGGGAATCAACGCATGTGCCGCGATGTCCATGGAAAGACACCATAGCACACTCGTGCGGGCTTCGCCGGATTGTGCTCAGAATATTTTTCAGAAACAACAATTTATTCTGGAACACATCCTCAGAACTGTGGTATACCGTGCTGACAGAGGGCAACCAACCGCTCACAGACCACTTACAGGAGGAAGTTGGATGAGACACGCACAAGTGGCCCTGGGTTGTGCTGGTGCGATACTGGCGGCTCCCGCCGGCGCCCAGACCGTCTACGAGAACATCACCGATCAGGCGGGAGCCTTCTCGCCCATCACGAACTTCGATCCCAACCTGGCGATCGTCGACGACCTGCGCCTGGCCGGCGGGGGCGAGCTCGACCAGCTCACCTTCACCTACACCTTCACGGCGGGCTTCGGCGGCCCCAGCGACATCGTCATGGATCTGGGCATCTCGCTCCTGCTGGATGATGGGGACGGCAACTTCAACGCCTCGCGCGACCGCCCACTCTTTGCCGGCGTCGTCGCCGGTCTGCCCGCGACCAATGGCGAGATCATGTTCCACACGCTGGACCTGCCCGCCGGGATCGTGGTGCGCGACGGGAGCACGATCTGGTTCGCCACCTCCTACGCGACGGACGAGCCTTCCTTCGTGAGCATGGGACAGGCCCTGTACAACGACCACGCGGTCGGAACGACGGACCGGTTCATCCTGATCCACGACATGAACACCGGGCTGAACCAGCAGTTCGAGCAGTTCCAGGGCGAGGGCGTCGGAGCGGTGCTGACGGTGACGCCGGCGCCAGCGACGCTCGTGCCCCTGGGCCTGCTTGCCCTGTGCAGGCGCAGACGCTGACCTCCCATGGTTCCGGGCCATGCCGGGACCAGACTCCCCTTGCTCGGCGCTGCGGGAGACCGCGACGCCGGGTTTCAGCGCAACGGCATATCAGGGATTCACAGACGACGAGGATGACAGCATGAGAGAACGAATCGCGTGCGGGATCGTGCATCTGGGTGCGTGCGCAGGGCTCGCCTGTGCGCAGACGGCGACCTTCGAGGTCACGGGCAGTGCGCCCGGCGGGTTCGACCAGAGCCAGGCCTGGGGCGTCAGCGCCGACGGAAGCACGGTCGTGGGCTGGACCGGCGCCGAGGTCAAGGGACAGGCCGGAATCTTCGGCTTCCGGTTTGCGGGGGGTTCCCTCGAGGTCGTGCCGGAGATCGTCGATCGCGACATCTTCGCGACCAGCGCCGATGCGCGCACGATCGTGGGCAATGCGTTCCTGGAGCGTCCGGACGATCCGGGCAACTTCGACCTGACCGCGTGGGTCTGGGTCGAGGGGCAGGGCGTCATCGACATGTTCAGCGAGTTCCCGGGCGACTTCTCCGTCGCCCACGATGTCTCCAGCGACGGGCAGTCCATCGTTGGGATGACGAACTTCTTCCGTGACTTCGGCACGGGGGACGAGTTCTCGGATGCCCTCCTGGCTCGCCCGGACGGCACGATGCACACGCTGAATCACCTGCCCGGGATGTTCCGTGCCGAGGCGATCGCCGTCAGCGCCGACGGCTCGCGGATCGTGGGCTACGAGCGGGATCCCGACGGCTTCCGTCTGCCCGTCTGGTGGGACATGGCCAACGACGGGATCGTGCGGGAACTTCCCCCGGTCGCCGGCTCGCTGGGCTCGGACATCGCGACGGCGATCAGCGAGAACGGGCGATTCGTCGCCGGCTTCAGCCTCCAGTTCTTCGACCCCGACACCTTCGAGTTCCGCGAGGACCTCGTGCTGTGGGACCTGGAGACCCAGACCGCCCGTGTGCTGAGCCAGACGCCCGGCGGCTTCGTCTCGTCCATCCCGTCCTTCGTCTCCGACGACGGGCAGACCGTGCTGGGCACCTGGGACCGGACCGGGATCTTCGACCTGCCCGAGGGTGAGGCGTTCATCTGGACGGCAAGCGACGGGCTTGCCCGCTCGCTGGAGGACTATCTCCTGAGCGAGCAGGGGCTGGAGATCCCCGACTGGGAGTTGCGCTCGGCCCGTGATGCCAGCCCGGACGGCGGCGCCATCGTGGGACATGCCCTCAGCGCCGACCGATCGACCGTGTACGGCTATGTCGTGCACATCGGGGGCACCTGCCCGGCGGATCTGGACGGCGACGGCGACGCAGACGGCGACGACTTCTTCGCCTATCTCGACCTGTTCAGCACGGGCGATCCGGGCGCGGACATCGACGGCGACGGCGACGCGGACGGCGACGACTTCTTCGCCTATCTCGACCTGTTCCTGCTCGGGTGCTGACGCCCCGCTGCATGCCCCCCCCCGCAACTGGGGGCGGGATCACCAGAAGACCCGTTCGGAAACCGTGCGAATCGGGCGTCCTTCTGTGTCTCTTGCTTGAAGTCCGCGTGCCCTGCCTCCGATGGAGATCGCGGGAGCATCCTTTCTCCGATCGGAGGTCTTCCTGCCCATGCTTCGGACGATCGGTGTCTGCCTGCTGATTCTGGCGATCGGTTCCTGCGGAGCCGCGCTCGTGGAATGGGAGTATCACCTTGCCATGGCGGGCGAGCGCCGGGCGTATCTGAGCGAATCCGCAGGCCGCAGCAATCGCCAGCGCGATGTGGTCGAAGACGCGTTGACGGGCATCTATCACTCGATGCGCACGATCGCACGCCTGCCGGCCGTCCGGTCGCTCGACCCTGCCACGGGCGGGGCGATGGATCGTGGAGGCGGCATCCTCGATGCGGGCGAGCGCCTGGTCATCCAGGAGATCTACAACAACCTCGCGGCGGAGGTCGCCCTGAGCGAGTTGTATCTCGTGCCGGTCACGCTCGATCCGGACGGCGAGCGAGGCGATCGCCCGCGCGAGCCGTGGGTGACCTTCGACGAGGTGATCCTCGGACGGCACGGGGGTACCGACGATCACGGTGCCCACGACGAGGTCGAGGAGATCGAGATCTACGAGTATCGCCTGATGCGCGCGCAACTGGATGCGATGCTCGCCGAGTACCCGACTTCCGACGCGGTCGATGGGCTCGCCTATCCCATGTACGCCGGGCCGCCCGTGGTAACCTGCGACAACTCCCGATTCGATCCGGCCCATCCGGACGACGGCGACCGGACGGGCATCGTGCTGAGCGTGCCCATCTACGGCGACGATGGAAGCCTGCGGGGCTGCGTCAGCGCCGTCATGCTCAATCACGCCCTGGGCGATCTGCTCGGGGAGACGGGCTTTGCCCTCGTCAACGCACGCGACGGGATCCGGATCGGGGACACGGAGCCCGCCGACGAACCCCTCTATCGCGATCGGCTGGCGATCTCGCTTCCCGCGGGCAGCGGGCCATGGAGGTTGGCGGCGTGGCGTCCGGACAGCGACTTCGAGG